>JAEWXD010000048.1 GCA_023396045.1 Bacillota bacterium
TCCTACACCAACACCGAGCGAAGGTCCTACACCTACTCCGAGTGAAGAACCTACTCCTACTCCCGCACCAAGCACAGGGCCGGACTTAACAGGCGGCGGCGATATAAAAACCATCGCCAAAGCAAACAACTCCACAGCAAGCACAACTGCCCCTGCATTTGTTTTTGAACAGCCTGTTGTAATGGTGAGCGATACCTTAGCCTATACAAACTTAAAAGGCGATAAAGACTACAGGGTTATAACCGAACTCTATCTTCTGCAAAACGGCGCCGTAGTGGGCGATCCATTAGCATGGACCGCACAAATAGTACCAACATCCGGTAGCGGCAACGGTACATGGACAATCGACCTTGGTGGTGTAAGCGGCTTAAAAGCAGGCAGAAGCTATGTTATCTATGAAAGAGTGGAATCAGTAGATAAACTGATCGATACAACAGGCGACGGCATAGCCGATGCACCGCAGGTTGTAGAACACAAAAACCCGAACGCCATATCCCAAACCATTGTGGTTGACCCGGAACCCAACACGTCTGCCGGTGGTAGTCTGATTACAAAAGCAAGTGTAAACAGCCACTTTGCAAGCAGCAATGCCCCCGCAAGCATTAGCGAAGAAGAAGCAGATCAAGGCGTAAGCATTAACGATATGATAAGTTACAAAAACTTAATCGGCGGTGCAAAATACAGCATTATCAGCTCACTCTTCAGAGTGGAAAACGGTGTCGTAGTGGGTAACCCTATTGTTACAGCTATGAGCGAAAAAATAGCAGACAACTCTGGCCAAGGTGCTTGGAGAACGGGTTTCAGCAACATCATCGGCTTAGAAGCGGGCGCAAGATATGTCATTTATGAAAGAGTGGAATCTGTAGAAGAACTGATAGATACAAACAATGACGGTACACCCGATGCACCACACATTGTTAAGCACGAAGATCCTACAGACAATGCCCAAAGCATTACAGTAGTCGGCGGCGTTGCACCGGCTGCACCAAGCATGGCAACCACTGTGAGTGCCAACAACTCTACAGCAAACGCAAATGTTCCTGCAGGTATTACCGCGGCAGAGGCGCAGGCGGGCGTTGACGTTACAGACAGCATTGCCTACAAAAACCTCATCGGTGGCAAGGTATACAGCGTAACGACCAAACTCTATAAAGTGGCAAACGGTGCCGTAGTGGGCGAGGCTAAGAAAGTCCTCACCACCGAGCAAACAGCGAGCGCAAGCGGCAGCGGCACATGGATAATAAACCTTGGCAAAGTGAGCGGTTTAGAACCCGGCGCAAGCTATGTTATTTACGAAAGCGCCGTATCCAAGGAAAACCTTGTAGATACAACCGGTGACGGCATGCCTGACGCACCGCAAACCGTAAAACACGAGAACCCGAACGATAAATCTCAAACCATCGTGGTTCTGCGCCCGGGCGCAGAAAATCCTGGCAGCAAAAAAAGCTATCCGCAAACCGGCGACAACGCCCCGCTTGCTTACAGCATGTTGGGCTTGCTCCTGGCAGCAGTTGGCTTCATCATCTTTGGCAAAAAAAGACGCCATAATAATTAAGGGAGCGATCCCCAAAAACCCGACCACCAATCTGGTGGTTGGGTTTTTATTAGTATAAAGCAGAAAAATATGAAGATGAATACAGCTTTATTACAGTTATGACAATTATTGTAAAACTAAAATATTCGTATATTATGTGTTTTATTGCTTAATAAAACATATAATATATATAATTTTTAATAAAGTTGAATAAAAATTGCTGTTTTTAGCATAAATTTGAAAAATAATACTTGTAATTTGTTACATTCTTTGATATTCTATAAATGCAAAATTTTGATGTAAAGTGTTGATATATTATGAAGAATCAATTACAACACCCGGTAAAACAGATTGCTCTGTTTTCTGTAAATTTAAATACTCATTCATGGCAAGAAACAGTACCTGATGGATAACTTTTTCTTGGCATATTTTTTTATAGAAATATTTTATAGGAGGAACAAAAATATGAAAAAAGGAATCCAGATACTTGCCTTTTTGCTGGCATTGCTTATTGGTATTGTACCCGTATTTGCATTACCCACAAGCTTTGCCGCAGATGGGATAAATATCGACTTAATTCTAAAAAACACGAAAGATTCCATAAAAGCCGGGCAGAGCGCTGTATTTGAGCTGGATTTAAAAATTGCCGGCGCAAACGAAGCCGTCAATAATGAGATTGGGGTAAACAGTGTTCTTACAATTCAGCTGCCTGTTGCAAAAAAAAGAATATTTTACATTGGAAACGCCGCTTGCAGATCTTGCAATCAATGGTGTAAGCCCTGTATATGACGATAATGCAGCTGCATTGGTATATACATTCCCCAATATCAAAACAGGTTTTTCTGTGCGCAGATATATATCTATTGTTACAAAAAACGGCATTACACCCAACGGTACCGAGCTTACAGTAAATGCAAAATATGAATACAATAACAAAGCATCTTCTTTAAACAGCAATGCTACCGAAAAAGTAACCGCAGGTGTTATTCCAAGTATACATAAAGAGATTGTTGGTATTATTATTGATGGTCAGGTCGATCGGGAAGCCCTTGCCGCAAGGCCGGGCAACGATGCAATTTATAAGTTTGATCTTTCTGTTGCCGCACCCAACAAAGATCATCCGGGTTCTCTGTATTTGGAATCGAATTCCGATGTTATTGTAAAAGATGTATTGGATAACAGACTGACTTATCTTGCATCTGGTACTTCTTTAGATTCATTAACAGCGGAAGGCAATGGTCTGGCTCTGGTGCATAATGGGCAAGAGCTTACTTTTACCTTTAAGGCAGATAGCTTGGAAACTCAAAAAACGCAGGACGTTAATATTTTGCACAAGGAATTTTATGTAAAAGTGCATGTTTCGGATGCGATTGCAGCAGATACTCGCATAGATAACATTGCTAAAATAACGGCTGTCGGATTAAGTGCTTTCACAAGCCCCGAACAGCCCTCCAATAAGGTTATATTGCCTGTGCTTTTGCCTAAAGATGTTACTTCTTTTGAAGGCAGTATTCCGGTTCGTACAACCTATGGCCCCGGGGCAAACGGCAGTTCCTATAATCCTAATAACGGTACATTAGCAACAGAGGGTTTAACCTTTGTGGATGTTTATACCGGTGCTACCTCCGAAAATGAAACCGTTGTTAAAGAAGGCACATCTGAACCCTATACTTGGAGTGCACCGTCGGTTTTTGCCAACGGATATCAAAATTTAGTAGCTTATTATACTCCGAGCAATAACATCAATTTAAGAAGTATTCATATTTTTATGCCATTTGCCTTTGTTCCGGGCAGTGCCAGCCAAAAGAAGGAATTATATAAAATTCCGCAGGCAATTTTAACCTATACATTGGTTAATGGCACCACAAAATCACATACTCTTGATTTCAATCACCTTGACAAAACATTTGCTCCCGGGAGCCCGCCCGGAATGGATTTGGCTTATAATGCAATTGGCCTTGAAAAAGATGATATAGTAAAATCCTTTACTATTACATACAATAACAAAGACGGCAGTATCATGGACGGTCAATTTGCTATACAGTTTGCCGCAAGGTATGATATTTTGCCGGGTACACCTGTTGGAAGCCGTCTTGAACAAAAAGTGGAATTTGTGGCAACTTTGGCAGATGGCACAAGGGTGCGCAGAGGCCCTAAACTTCCTCCTAATCAATATGATGGCATAGCTGCAGAACGCTATGATACTTTATTGGCGCCAAAAGAAATACCACCCAAGGTAGAGCAAGTGGTTATGTTCATGAATAAGAACGGCAGCGAAGTAGAATTCGGTCCCAATAGAATCATGGCAGCTCTTTCTAATTATCAATCGGAAAATACGCTGGACGAGTATCCTCATTCTATTGTAGTTTTACCTTTGGGCGTAACAATAGATTCTAACCATACCGCTACTGATAGTTTCTACATTCGCAGCCAGAGAGCGTATACTTATACAGTTCCTATTCCGCCGGGTGAAATCACCGTATTCTCCGACGACTATATGGGTACAGGGCACCAAGCAATTAAAATCAATTGGAAACATGAACAGCTTATTCCAAAGGAACGTTTGGTAGCAGAATTTGATGTTATTATTGATAAATATGCTCCTGACGATTTGTCATTAAAAGCCTACGGTTTTGCAAAAACCTTTGACAATAAAATGCTGCAAAGAAATAACAATAGCCCAATTATTGTTGAAACTACGGACTTGAATGGCGACGGTATCACAGGCAGACACATAGCAACTGCTAATACCTTGTATATTAAGAATACCTCACACGACTTAAAAATAGAAAAATTAGTAAAAGGCAATTTAGATACAGACTACTCAAAATTCGGTCATGCTTTACCGGGCGGCACTATAGATTATAAATTGCTGATTACCAACAACACCGGCGAAAACATTTATAAAATGGGCTTCTTAGATGTTCTGCCAAGTGTAGGCGATCTGGAAGTGATTAAGAATGACCCCAGAAACAGCGCATTTACACCTCTGTTAAGCGGCGCTATTACGCTACCTGCTCTGTGGCAAAACAAAGTAGATGTGTACTACAGCACAGAAGCCAACCCCAAACGCAGTGAAGTGCTTTACAATAAGGTGAAATATCCCGCAGGTGCGGTGCCACACAGCGATCCGGCAGGTGCCGTTACACCCACTTGGTTAAAGGCGTCCGATGTAGCCGATTGGTCTGCAATACGTAGTTTTAAATTAGACTTGCAAGCGGGCGATATTTGGGTAAAAGGTCAATCTTTAGAGCTGCGCTTTAGTATGAAAGCCCCGGCAAGTACAGATGCAAGCTATGTAATTACAGAGCAAAAGAAGGGCACTATTGCAGAACAATATACTCGTGAATTATTTGCCGATAAAGCTGCATGGAACTCCTTTGCAATGACCACAAACAGCATGCTGCCAACAGAACCCGAAAGAGTGGGTGTTATCGTGCTCAATGTGGGCGGCTCTGTAAGAGCTGAGTATTACATCAAGGGTACAAATACCAAGCTCAAAGAGGATAAGCAAGTAAAAGACCCCAACACCCCTGTCAATACTCCTTATGATGATGTTCCACCTGAGGAAATTACCAAGGACGGCAAAACTTACAGACTTGTGAAGGTAAATGACGGCATTCCTGAATTAAAAGAGGGATCTGATCCACAAAATGGACTGGTAACTCCGGGTGAAAAGGTAATCAAATACCAATATGAACTGGTATCCGGCGGCAAAGTGTCTGTAAAATACATCATCGAAGGTACAGAAATCATATTGGATAATCCTGCATTAAGTGCTAAAGACAAAAACGGCAATTATATTGTAAAAGATGAGAATAGTAAGATTGGCAGTCCTTACGACACTACTACCTCTGTTTTCCAACCTAAGCGTCTGTATAAAGACGGTAAAACTTATGAGCTTACCGCAAGAAAAACAGACCCCAAATCTGATCCTGTAACAGGTAAAGTAACAGAGAATCCACAGCTTATTATTTATGAATATAGGCTTGTAACAACTCCTATTGCTCCTATCAATGCACCAAAAACAGGAGATAGCAGCAATATAGCACTGTCTGCATTGCTTTTATGTTTGGCTGGCATTGCATTCTATGTAGTAAGCCGTAAAGAACAAAAGCAATATTAAGCTGCACTTATATAATTTTATTGACCTTTGCAAAGCAAAGGTCAATTTTTTTCGCAATAACAATGTGTTTTGCAAAGCAGAAGGTGAGATAAAAAAGAATATCTTATAATCCATTTGTTAAATTTTGCAAAGAAATACAGCATAAAAGTTACGAAATCGTTTTATCTATTTTTGCAAATAGAGATATATTGCGAAAAACATATTTTTTATTTAAAAAATAAATAAAATAATATTATAAATTTTACGAAACATTTAGCCCTTATAGCGCGTATAAATCAAATATATGCGTCTTTACAAATATTTCCGTATCATATATAATGAACAGTAACTGAGCCTAATGGTTCAAAACTCAAAGGAAGGTTGATCTTTATGAAAAACACAAAACTGGTTGCTCTTCTCTTGGTACTGTTATTTGCTTTTAGCGCAGTTGGCCTTGCAGAAGAAACCGTAACCCTTCACCGTGCATACGGTGGCACAGGCAGCCGCAGCTTTGCTCGCGCAGCTGTTCTTACAAAAGGTGATGTTATTCTTGCCGCTCATGTAGAAGAATTCGCTTACACCAACGCCGCAGAGGGTATTATCACTGTTCCCAATGGCGACAACGCAGAAGGCTTTGGCGCAGGCTCTAAAGAAGGCAAAGTTCTTATCAGCAAACGTATGGAACCAAGCTATTCTGCTCAAATGAAAGAAAAAGCCGGCGCTACCATGACCGTTGCAGAAAATATAGACTTAGTACAAAACTTTGTAGTAGGCAAAACCGTTGCAGAATTAGAAGAAATTTTAAAAGCTGCAGATCCTGAAAAACCTGTGGATGCAATTTCCGGTTCTACCGCAACCGCTGGTTATAATTACTTAGAAGCTATCGTGTTGGCTGCTAAGAGCACTGATTTCGCAGTAGAAGCTAAAGTTGCTGCCACAGAAGGCTTAAGCTTGCAATATGCATTGGGCGCACCCCATGGTAGCAAAGCGTTTGGTGATGCGGTTGTAGCTTTGCAAGATGGTAAAGTTGTTATGGCTTCCATCGATGAATTCCAATACACCAAGGGTACCGGTGTTCCATCCAGCGATGGCGCTTTTGGCGAAAACTATGCAGATCCAGAAAAACCCCTCGCTTCCAAATTGGTTAACAACGAAGCCTATTCCGCTAATATGGCTGAAAAAGCAAAGGCTACCAAACAATTGGCAGAAAGCTATAAAATTATCCAGGATTTCGTAGTTGGCAAAACAAGTGCAGAAATCTTAGAATTTGCAGGCGCACAAGAAGCCGGCAAACCTGTTGATGCAGTTACAGGTGCTACATTGGTAGACACCGTTGGCTATTTAACATTGATTGGCCAAGCTGCTGCACAATAATATTATAATGTAAGAGCAACCCAAGGGTTGCTCTTTTTCTATGCTATTCTGCCGATGATAAAATATTTATCTTTTACTGATGTTTGTTAATATAGATTTATAATTTTTGGTAGTGAAATACACTTCCTATTTTATTTATTATTCTAAAATACACTTTGTGAAAAGGCAGATTGACAGGAAGTTATTATTAGACAATATTTTATTTATTCTTTTCATATAATAAATTCAGCCCTTTCAGTGTTAAGGAACCATCAATTTCATTAATACTGGGCACATCTTCTGCAATCAATCTTGCCATACCGCCGGTGGCAACCACAAAGGCGTTGGGCTCTAGCATTTCTTGTTTAAACTTTTCTATTAAGTAGTTTACTTGGCCAATATAGCCATAAATAACACCGGCTTGTAAATTGCTGGTGGTGGTTTTGCAAATGGCAGTTTTGGGCTTAACAAATTCAAATCTGGAAAGCTTTGCTGTGCCGCTTACCAGCGCATCGCTTGCCACACGTATACCGGGGCAAATGCAACCGCCTATAAAACTGCCCTGTTTATCCACAGCGCCAAAAGTTGTGGCTGTACCAAAGTCAATAAAAATGCAAGGGCCACCATATAAATGGTAGGCAGCTACTGCATTGGCAATACGATCACTACCCAGTTGTTGGGGCACTTCATATTTAATGTTAATGCCGGTACGCATACCGGGCAGTACCCACATGGGTTTTTGATTAAAATACAAGGTGCACATATGCTCTATAGTATAGTTGATGGTTGGTGCTACGCTTGAAATAATAATACCTTCAATATTTTCAGAATCTATATTTGCATGGGTAAAAAAGTCTAAAAATATCATGCCAAACTCATCGCAGGTATATTGGTAGTTGGTGGAAACGCGCCAATAATGCTTCATTTCTCCTTGCTCAAATATAGCTACTTTAATGTTGCTGTTGCCTATATCCAGCGTTAATATCATAGTTCCTCCCGGCCGATGGCTTTGCGCAATGTAATGCATATGGTAGGCACAATCAGTGCTGCCACAAGGGCTTCTGTAAGCCCATAAGGTATAGCCACGCCACTTAGTAAATATAGGGAAGCATTGTTGTAATATGCAGGGTTTCCACTGCCTGCAGCAATGCTGTTGTTGATAATTTCTGTTAATTTTGTGCCATAAAAAATGTATATGCTGCCAAGTGTAAAAACAGTGTTGGCAAGAGATCCAAAAAAGCTTGCCAATACAAAAGCCGGGGTAGTTTTTGTAAGTTTTTTGCTAAGTTTATATACAGCAAATGCTATCAAAGGTATGCTTAGCCTGGGTAATATGGCAATGAGTGGGTTTACAAAAAATATAGCCAAGCCAATGGGTTGTTGCAATGCGCGTATAAAGCTTACAAGCCCAAAGCAAGTGGCAACCACCAAGCCGTTTTTATGGCCTAAGTAGAGTGTTGCAATCAACACGGGTAAGTGGGTTGTGGTAGCATTTACAATGGGCAAGGGAATCATTCCCAGTGGCGTGAATCCGAGTAATACCGTAATTCCGCATAAAAGCGCATTGGCTACCATGTTTTTAGTAGATTTTGCAATATTCAATTTCTTTACCTCCGCTCAAGTTCCCAAGGGGATACTCTACAGTGTTACAAAAATATTATAATCAAGCGGGATTAAAATGTAAAGCAAAGATGATATTCTTGCAAAAATATGAAGAAGTTATCGAAATAACCTGCAAAATATATTAAATTTACTTGATAATTCTAAAAATATATTGTAATATATTAAGTATAAATGAAATGGGGAGGCATACCTTATGGCAAAAAGGATTTTGCTTGTAGATGATGAACCTTTGATTATTAAAGGTTTAAAATATACATTAGAACACGATGGTTATGAAACCGATACCGCTGTAGATGGCGAGGAAGCACTCTATAAATTTAAACATGGCAATTTTGATTTAATCTTGCTGGATGTTATGTTGCCTAAAATGGACGGCACTACTGTATGCCAAAAAATTAGGGAAGAAAGCAATATACCAATTATTATGCTTACTGCCAAAGGCGAAGATATGGATAAAATTTTAGGGCTTGAATATGGTGCAGATGACTATATGACAAAACCCTTTAACATCTTGGAAGTAAAGGCAAGAATTCGTAGCATTTTAAGGCGTATGAATAATGTGGAAGCACAGGGTGTTTTAAAAATACACGAAATGGAAATTAACGTTACCAATCGTGGCGTTATTTTGCGTGGCCAAGACATTCGCCTTACTGCCAAAGAGTTTGACCTTTTGCTTATGTTTGCAACCAACCGTGGCAAAGTGTTTACACGTGATGAAATGTTAGAAGCCGTATGGAAGTACGACTATACAGGTGATGCCCGTACCGTAGATGTGCATATTAGGCGCTTGCGCGAAAAAGTAGAAAAAGACCCTGCACATCCGGAATATATATTTACCAAATGGGGGGTAGGCTACTATTTTACAGACAAGGATTAAGAACACGTTAGGTTCTATCCGTTGGAAAATAGTACTTGGATTTTTACTGCTGGTAATCATCTCATATTTTGCCATAGCCAGTTCTACCATTTCTCTGGTAGGAAATTATCAACTCAATCAAAGAATGCGTAACGATAAATATAGCGTTGAAAAAATGGCTGTAAGCGTTACGCAATTATTTTTCAACAAGGATATTGAAAAACTGAATATAATGCTTGAGCGCTTGGGGGGCGAATACGATGCAAGGCTCATGGCATTAGATGCCGCCGGTAAAGTTTGGGTAGATACCTTTTCTAAAGCAGAAGGTATGCGTATACAATTGAAAGAGGTGGCAGATGTGCTCCAAGGCAACAGCCAAAGCTATGGCGTGTATAAATTACAACAAAATCAAGTGCTGGATGTTGCACAATACCATTGGATGAATGTTTGCACCGTAAGTATTGTAACCCCAGAGGGCTTACAAGGTGTACTGCTCTATTCCTCCTCGTTAGATGATGTTATGAACAACCTGAACCATCTTCAAAATACTATTTTGAAGTTTTTCGGCTTGGCGGCATTGTTTTCTTTGGTATTTGCGTTTTTCCTTTCCGGTGTTATAACAAAACCTGTGGCAAGCCTAACCCAAGGTATTCAAAAAATGGGTAGGGGTGATTTTTCTGTGCGTGTGCCGGAAGTGGGGTCTTCAGAAATTAAGAACCTTTCTGTTACCTTTAACCACATGAGTGAAAAATTAGAAAACTTAGAAAAAAGCAGAAACCAATTTATCAGTAATGCTAGCCACGAGTTGAAAACACCTCTGGCCACCATGAAAATACTGTTGGAAACCATACTCTACCAAGATGATATGGATCCAAGTATTTCCAAGGAATTTTTAGATGATATCAATAAAGAAATCGACCGCCTCAATAGTGTGATTAAAGACTTGCTTACACTGGTGTCCTTAGATAATAAAACTGTACAATTGCAAAAAACGCAATTTAATTTAAGCGACTTGGTAAATGACATTGGCAAAAAAATGAAAATGATAGCCGATAAAAAGGGCAAAGTTCTTTTATTTAATATCGAAGAAAATGTAGACTTTTATGGCGACGAAGCAAAGCTTCACCATGTAGTATATAATTTAGTAGATAATGCCGTAAAATATACCGGTGATGATGGTGTTATAGAGCTTAACTTATTTAAAAATGGCAAAATGGTGATTCTTTCTGTAAGAGATAACGGCCATGGTATTCCAGAGGAGGATACCAAACATATTTTTGACCGCTTTTATAGGGTGGATAAAGCACGCAGCAGAGAAACCGGCGGCACAGGTCTTGGCCTTTCTATCGTTCACCAAATGGTAATGCTCCATGGGGGCAAAATCTATGTTGAAAGTAAAGAGGGTGAAGGCAGTGAGTTTGTTGTAGAACTGCCATTTACCAAAAAGGAGGCAGTATGAAAAAATTAGTATTATTATGCTTTGTATTACTGCTTACACTCTCTTCTTGTGCGGCTGTGGATAGAATAGAACATGGCAATTTAAAAAAAGGGGAAGAACAAACCTACCTTGCATTTAGCGAAGTAAACCCCGAATTTAACTTGCGCCAGATTGACGCCAATTTGTATTTTCGCTATCAAAATCAAAGTCAATTGGTGCCCGAAAGCAGAACCATACAAGTACGCAATAGTGAAATTGCAGAATATGCTTTAATTAAAGAATTATTGCGTGGCCCTATGCAAAGTGGCGGGCAACTGTTTTCCACTTTTCCACAAGGCGTAGAAGTATTGCACGCCGTTCCCATTGCAGATAATCGTATTTTGGCAGTTACTTTTTCAGAAAACTTTTTAATGAAAGACATTGCTATACAAGATCCCATAGAGGAAACAACAAAACGCAAGCTTTTGTTGCAAGCACTTACTCTTAGCATTACAGACACGTTTTCTTATACGGGTATACAAGTATTTATTAAGCCCAACAATGAGAACGAAGCTGCCTACCGTTTGGATACCGGTTACCTTTTGCAAGAAGATAAAACCGTACTTTTGCCTCTCACAAGGGAGGATAATTATGTGTCTAACCCGCAAAATAATGCGCAGCTGCTATTGCAAGCCTTATTACATCAAGATGTGGAAAAAGCCTTGCCCTACATATACAATGCACCTGCACAAAACGAATTGCGCAACATGCTGCAAGATTTACCTTTAGGGGATAGTTTTACTGTGGGCTCGGGTAGTTTGTATGCAAACGGTCAAAAAGCCACCCTTGCCATTGGTTTGGAAAATAACGTTGAAACCATTGTATTTCCATTACAAATGCTGAATATTGCAGGTGTTTGGAAGGCACCGTTTGAGCAAGTGCAAGCCTTGCTTGCCTTATTTTAGGAGTTCATATGAAAAAACTCTATATCCTATTGTCCCTTATATGTGTATTGCTGCTACTTAGCAGCTGCTTTGCAACACAAGGCAATACCGGCTTTACAATGCCGGAAGCAAAAGTGCCATGGCAAGCTCCTGTGGGCGATATAGAAAGCCAATATACACGCAATGTACATTTTTATTTGCCGGAGCGTAACAGCTATAAATTGGTGCGCCATACCGAGCCTATCAAATTGGCACTTAGTGATAGGGCAACTCAGCAAATTGTAGAATATATTTTAAATTTTGCGGGGGATGATTATTTAGCCGCTCCCAATTATGGCGTGCAAATTGGCTTATTTGGAGAAAACCCGGTTGCTGTATATAGCAATCATGCAGTGGTAAATCTCACAGCCAATGCATTGCTACTGGAACGCAGTGAGTTTTATTTGCTCGCAAGTTCAATAGCAGAAACCTTAATAGAATTTTGTGGAATAGAAAGTGTAAACGTACTTGTGGCAGACCGTGCCGTGTCTATGGATGTTTTGAGCAATATTCCCATTGGCGCCATAGAAAAATCTGCCACTAACGCTCCTTATACCGATCTTCTCAAAATGCAAGAGGAAAGAGATGGCTTACATAGAGGCATACAGGCAGGCGATATACCTACCAGCCTATTTTTCCCATCCAATTCCGGTGAAGGTGTTTTGGCAGAAGGTCGTAAAGTAATATTCAATAGCTTTGCCCCTGAAGAAATGATATTGCAACTCATGCAAGAATTGAGCAACGGGCCAAGATACCTTGCCAATAAAGTAAATATCCCCAACTTTGTAGACTTACTCAGCGTTCCGCCACAAGTAGAGGAATGGCGAGAAGGGGGTAACTTTGTTACCTTGCGCTTTAAGTCTGTATTTGATGATGTGATTGGTGTTTCCAGTGTGCACAAAAATACAGCCATTGCCATGCTGTGTTATACTATCAGTAGCTTTTATCCAGACACTGCAGGTATTTCTGTATATATTGGTGGGGAATTGGTAAAACAGTTCCTGCCTGACGAAATTATAGATCAAGAAATATACCAAACCACAGTGCTTATAAGCAAACGTTTGCTGGGTAGTTATTTGTTAAAACAAAGCAATTTGTATTTTGCCAATATTCATAATCACCAGTTGGAAAAAACCATACGCTTGTTGCCCAACAAAATGTCTTTATCGCCACGCAATATATTATTGCAGTTGGCACAAGGCCCTAAGGAGCTGGATTATATCATTAATCCCACCATACCGGTTGTTCCCTTTGGTATGGAAGATAAAGATATTTTGGGCATTGCTTTACAGGGCGATACCTTATGCATTAACTTATCTGCACAGGTATTACAGAACCTGCAAGCTGCCGATGCCCAAACAGAAAAGATTTTTGTATATTCTATTGTGAATACTTTGTGCAATGCAAACCCTATAAAAAGTATACTATTCTTTTTTGACGGGAAAAGTATAGACACCATACATGGTGAATTGTACTGGCACACAGAATTTGTTCCCAATTTAAAACTTATATAAAGGAGCCTGTATGCAACATTTTTACGCCTATATATCCAGACTGAAATACATTCGCCGCTGGGGTCTTATGCGCAATACCCAAGAAGAGAACGATATGGAGCATTCCTTGCAGGTTGCTTTTATTGCACATGGCTTGGCGTTGTATGCAAAATATGAGCTAAAAAAAGAGGTGGATCCCAATCTTGTAATGGCTTTGGCTTGCTACCATGATGTAAGTGAAGTAATTACCGGCGATTTACCAACCCCCATTAAATATAAAAATGAAGATATAAAGCAAAGCTATAAACAGCTTGAGAACAACGCTTGCCAGCAACTGCTTAAAATGTTGCATAAACCCATGCGTGCTATCTATGAACCCTATCTGCAGCCAGATGAAAGTATATATGAATGGAAACTGGTAAAAGCGGCAGATAAACTTTGTGCTTATATTAAATGCTTAGAAGAAGTAAAAGCTGGCAATAGCGAGTTTTTGCAAGCAAAAAAAACAGTGTATAACAGTATACTTGCCATGCAAATGGAAGAAGTGCAACACTTTATTCTGCACAGTTTAGATAGCTTCGGCCTCTCATTGGACGAGCTTTCTCAAAACCAAGAGTAATACAAAAAGCTCTGCATTTGCAGAGCTTTTTGTATGCTATTTTGCACCGTAGGTATAGCGCATGCTAAAGGGGATGCCCCATACATAGTAGCTAATTTGTAAATCTCTTGTGCCAATATTGTTTTTACTGCTTAATATGGTAGCGTTCACAATGCCATCACTTTGTTTGGCAATATGTGCAGGGGCAACTTCTGCTTGAAACACATCTCCGGTTTTGGGTAGTATTTGCAATTCTATGGCGTTCATATCTACAAACAAATTGTTTTTTATTTGCACATTGTAGTCTACATAGTAGTAGTCTTGGGTATCATCTATCTGGCTAAATACCCTCCCGGCAATGGTTTTATTTTGAATAGCTTGCACATCACTTGCAAAACGCTCATAGGCTTGTGTAGAAGCGGTACTGTTTACTTGTACCTGCACAATATCTACTGTGCAATGCAAATATATGAAGCCTGCATAAAATATGGCTGCCGCTGTAAGCATAATCAAAAGTAAGGTAATATATTTTAATGCTTTCATGGGGTTTCTCCATTTAAAATATTGCTCAATTCATTGATCATTTCAGAATCTTTTAAACGGAACTTAAACTCTACACGGCGGGATTGTTCCTTGTTAATAGTGCCATCTTCGTTGGTAATGGGGGTAGAGTAACTTTTGCCCTTGGCAGTTAGTATCCCTTTTAAAAATTCGCGTTGCTCTTGGCTTAAGGCAGGCAGGTTAAGTGCTGCTTTGGCAACAGAAAGGGCTCTGTCTTGGCTTAATTCCAAGTTGTTAATATAGGTACCCACTGTATCGGTATGGCCTTCTATAATAATTTCACCTACATATTCTCTATACTTATCCTGCAATAGAATATTTAAGTATACAGGCAAAAAGTCGCTGAGCAGCCTTTGCCCTTCTGTTTTTAGTTGATACCTACCCGTGTCAAAAAACACAGTGCTGGCAAGTACAATATCGCCGGTTCTATTGTCTACAGTGGCTTTTACTTTGTTTTCTTGTAACCCTAAGGCCAATTCACGAATAATACTGGTACGCACACCTATTAGTTCATTAATGCGTATTTGTTGGTTTTTCAGCTCTTGTTCCTGGGCAGTAATTTTGGCACTTTGCGTTTGTAAATCTTTGCTCTGCTTATCTAAATTGCTTTGCAATGTGCTTAGTGTAAGGCTTTGTGCATCTAATGTACTTTGTTTGGCTGCAAGTTCACTGCTTAAACTGGCAAGCTCTGTTTCTTGTGCGCTTAAAGTTGCTTTTTGTGTATCTATTTCTGTTTGGGCTGCTGTTAGTTTCGTTTGCGCATCTTGCAAGTCCGTTTCTTTTTGGGCAAGCACTTTGCTTTGTGCATCCAAGGTTGCTTTTTGGCTTTCTAAAGCCAATTCCTGTGTATTGATGGCTGTAAGCTGGCTTTTTATTTTTTCACTTTGGCTATCCAAGGTGGCTTGTTGTTGTGCAAGCAAAGTTTTTTTTTCTGCAATTTCGGCGCTTTTAATATCTATCATAATATAGTATTGGTAAATGCTATAAATCAATACCATAACAAATATAACCAACAGGGCAGCCATCATGTCAGAATAGCTAATCCAAGAGGCACCATAGTCGCTCTGTCGAGGACTTCTGCGCATATTATTCTTCATGCGCATCACCTCGATTATTTGCAAGCAGGGCAGAAAGTTCACCAAATTGGGTGTTTAAAATTTCCATATTTTGGTTTAATTGCTTTGCGATTTTCTCTGCAGATGCTTTGTAGCTTTCTACTATGCTTTGCATGCTTTTGCGTGTTTGTTCAGCTAAAGCTTGTACAACTTCTTTTTGGTTTACACCTTCTTTATGTATGGTATGCGCCAATTCTTCGCCTTTTTTAATATAGTTGCCGTAATCCTTTTGCAATAAATCACGGTATTCCTTTAAATTCTTGGCAAATTCACTTTGTTGCTCCATGCCTTTCTGCATGCTTAGCAGGGTTTCCATCAGTTGATGTTTAAAGCTTTCATCACTTGCACCCAATGCGGATTGCTCGCGGCTAATATAGTCTGCTATCAGTTGCACAATTTCACCACTGGCTTTATGTAAGGCTTGTACATCTTCTGTAATTTTAGAAACGGCTTCCACATTCTTTTGCACACTATCATAACTTAACACATTGGTTTTGTTTACACGTGTTAGGGTTTCACCCAATGTAATAAATTGGTTGTTCAAAGAAGCGTTCATACCTGCTACAAAACGGTCTATAATACGCTCTACACCTTCTATTTGTTGGCTGGTTGTGGCGGTAATAAACTGGTCCATACTTTGTGCTACAGGGCTTAGTGTTTTTACCATTACATGTTCTATGCCGTGTATAAAGCTGTTTTTTAAGCTGTCTGCTGTGTTTTTAATAATGGCTGTGCTGTCTTGGTTTTGGCAAATGAGTTGCACGGTGGGGTCAAGTGGTCTTGGCATAGCCAGTTCGTAAAAGGCTTCGTCAAAAGCATCTATAGCTTTAAAGGCATGGCCAATTACAATACGGTTTACCATGTTAAACCCAAGAGAGCAAGTAATGCCTACAATGGAAGTGGTAAAAGCATATTTCATACCGGAAAGCAAGGTAGGTATACTTTGTATGGTTGCTTCTGCTGTGTCTATACTTAAGTTACCTAAGCCACGGGCAAGGCCAATAAATGTACCCAATATACCTAAGGAAGTGAGCAATGTCGGTATCATATCTCCAAATTGGGCATGTCCAGGGGTATAAATTACACTTTCTTCATTTATATAATCGCTGGTGTTACAAGGAATACCACGCATATCCAAATGCTGGGCATTTAATAAAAACTTTTGCCAGTGTAGCTGTAAAGCACGCCCTAAAAATTGAGGTTCCTGCCAAATGGGTCGTTCACCTTTGCCTATGTTTTTTTCTAGGCGTTTTACGCCACGCATCAACAAGCCGGCATTGTGCAGCACAGGCAAAATACATTTGAATAAGCCTAATAATACTACAATGCAAATAAGCACATATACTAAATTATCCCAAATGGCATTTTGTAAAAAAGCGCTGATATTGTCCATAAAACACCTACTTTACTATTTTTTATAATTATATTTTAACATAAATGAAATAAATTACAAGTAAATTTGTAATAAATAGACTGTGAAACACTGTAAAAACAGAATTTGTGTAAATAAAAATGCGTTTGTTTTTACAAACGCATTATTGTAATGAAGTTTTCCATTCTTTATGTTTGCGCACAAAATCATGGTCTTCTTGTATATCTTGGGTAATTGCAAGGGGTGGTACCGGTATTGGTTTTCCGTTATCGTCTACTGCTACCATGGTAGCATAGGCTGTATTGATTAGCTCCTTTGGCCCACCAATTTTTTCAGCAAAACTACGCACTACAATATCCATGCTGCTCTTGCCAACATTACAAACTTTAGCTTCTAAAGTGATAATGTCGGTAAGTTCTGCCGGTTTATGAAAGGCAATATTGTGTAAGCCTGCGGTAACAACATAGGCACCGGAATGGCGGTTTCCAACAATACCTGCAATTTCATCTATCCACTCCAACATTTGGCCGCCAAACAACTTATGCCAACCATTGCTGTGTCTGGGAAAAAGTAAATGTGTGCTTATGGTTTTGCTTTCTTCGCTGTATTTCATACTAACCTACTTTGCAAAAATAGTGCTTAAAATTCCGGAGCTATCTAAAAAGTGCAATATGTCTTGCAGCACACCTATGGGTGTTTCAAGTAGCATGGGCAATGCAATGCTTTTTATATAAGGGTATAAATCACCTTTGAGTGCTTTTAAAGCAGCATCGTTTAAAGAGAAAAAGTCTTCATTCACAAAGGGGCGTTCCTTCACGGCTTCTGTGGCAGCGGTAATTGTTGCATCTGCATGCAGGCTAATCACCTTTTTTTGGCTTGCAGGATCAATGAAGCTAAGAATGGCGTTTATGTTCTCACCTTGCTTTTGCAAGTCTAAGCCAAATTGCAAAGCCTTTTCTTCGCCTATCATATCACCACCCATGGCAAGCTTTATGTTGGCATGGTTTTCGGTACTGGTAGCAGTAGGTAAATCACTGGCTTCCAAAGTGTAATATACACTTTCCACTTCGTCCATAATAATGCTGAATTTAGCAGTGATATTTTGTGTGTTTTCGGTAAATGTTTGATTTATATCCAGTACATATTCCATACCACTGGGGCCGGTAGGCATATGCAAATGTAGTTGTTTGCCATTTGCTGTTTTTTCTATGCGCAAAATTTCCTGCTCTGCAAGGGTATAGATGGAAACGCCGTCTTCTACAACCACTTGCATACCTTCGCCCATGGCGATGGTTTCCAAATATTCTTCTGCACTCTGAAAGTCATAATACAGGCCTTCAAACAAGCCGCTTTCCATCATTAAGCTACGCATAAATTGGTAGCTGATGTATTCTTCATCAAAGAAGGCACTTATTGCTTGGGCAATTGTTTGCAGTTCCTCAAAGCTAATTTCGGTACTTTCCACCTTATAAATATGTTCTGCTAAAAATTGCTGCATATTGCTTATGGCTTTGTAGGCACCAAAGGGGTAAGCAAGCAATGCAATATACTGCGTGGGTAATCCCATAAAGAAATATGGTTTTAACATAAATTCATAAAAATTATGAAAATTAAAATACCATATTTTATAGCCTAAACTATGGCTGTTAATGCTTACATACTGTTGGTTGCCCAAATGTTCAATATGTAATAGCTTTTTATCACGCACAAAAATATAGGCAGTGCCATCTATTTTTTCTTGCTTGGTAAATAAGCTTTCAAAACGCATTTCGCCGCTTACACTGAATTTTTCTAAAAACGCTTTCCAGTCTTTATG
Source organism: Bacillota bacterium (assembly GCA_023396045.1). Taxonomy (GTDB): domain Bacteria; phylum Bacillota; class Clostridia; order Christensenellales; family Aristaeellaceae; genus JAAZPT01. The sequence goes on from JAEWXD010000048.1 coordinate 18,827, forward strand.
AATGTTTGCCGGGAATGCTGTATTATCTACACTTAAGTGTAGTTTATATTGCATTTGCTTTGCAGGTTCTGCTAAGGCAAAGCTTGTAAAACAAAGCACGCACAGCAATATTGCCAATAGTTTTTTCATACGCATTCCTATCCTTAATTATTTGTTTTTTGCTCTGGAGATGGCTCTTGCACGCACTTCGTGGCTTAGTTCCTTTTTGCGCATGCGTAAGTTTTTAGGAGTTACCTCTAAAAGTTCATCGTCATCAATAAATTCCATACATTCTTCCAAAGAAAGTGGATAAACACTGATTAGGCGCATGCTGTCTTCAGCAGCGCTGGAGTTACGGGTGTTGGTAACGTGTTTCTTTTTGCAAATGTTTACAACCAAATCGTCATTTCTGGAGTTTTGGCCACAAATCATACCTGCATATACGTCTTTGCCGGCTTCTACAAACAATGTACCTCTGTCTTGTGCATAGAATAAACCATATTGGGTAGCTACACCGGTTTCATAACATACCAGTGCGCCAACATTTCTGTGAGGAATATCACCCTTTACAGGTTCATAACGCTCAAATACGCCACTCATAATGCCTTCACCACGGGTATCTGTCATAAACTCACCACGATATCCAAATAAACCACGGCTGGGCACCATAAATTCTAAACGAATACGGTCTGTGCCATGCATGCTTTCCATCATACCACGGCGTTGGCCTAATTTTTCAATTACAGCACCTGCATATTGGCTTGGCACGTCTACTACAACACGCTCTATAGGCTCCATTTTTACGCCGTTTTCTTCTATATAGAGTACTTGTGGCTTGCTTACTTGGAATTCATAGCCTTGCCTGCGCATGTTTTCTATTAAAATAGAAAGATGCAATTCGCCTCTGGCACGCACTTCAAAAGCATCGGGGGAATCGGTTTCGTTTACGCGCAAACTTACATCGGTCTGCAATTCCTTCATAAGCCTTGCACGCAAGTGGCGGCTGGTTACATAAGTGCCTTCCCTGCCTGCAAAGGGGCTGTTGTTTACGCTAAAGGTCATAGTAACGGTTGGTTCGCTAATTTTTACAAAAGGTAGGCTTTCTACACAGTTGGGGTCGCAAACGGTATCACCAATCGAAAGGTCTTCAATGCCGGAAATAGCAACAATATCGCCCATAGTGGCTTCTTCACAAGGCACACGCTTTAAACCGTCAAATGTAAATAAGCTGTTCAGGCGTAAGGCTTGTGATTTTTTGCCTGTTTCATCATTGGTTTTTACAACAGAGTTGCCCATTTTTAGTACACCGCGTTGTATTTTGCCAATACCGATACGGCCTACATAGTCATTATAGTCAATTTGAGAAATGAGCATTTGTACAGGGCCTTCGGTATCTCCCTCAGGTGCTGGTATATATTCCAAAATGGCTTCAAATAATGGAGCTAAGTCTTCGCCCAAAGTATTGGGGTCTAAAGAGGCAATACCACGGCGGGCAGATGCATAAATAATAGGGTTGTCTAATGTGCTGTCGTCTGCTTCCAGGTCAATAAACAAATCCAATACTTCGTTTACCACTTCGTCTACACGTGCATCAGGGCGGTCTACCTTGTTTACAACCACGAGCACCGGCAAGTTCAAACTCAATGCTTTGCTTAACACAAAGCGTGTTTGTGGCATGGGGCCTTCAAAGCTATCTACCAGCAGCAAAACGCCACTTACCATTTTCAGTACACGTTCTACTTCGCCACCAAAGTCTGCGTGGCCGGGGGTATCTATAATGTTGATTTTTGTATTTTTATAATGTACAGCAGTGTTCTTAGCCAAAATGGTAATGCCGCGTTCGCGTTCAATGTCGTTGCTATCCATTACGCGTTCGGCTACTTCTTGGTTTTCACGAAACACGCCACCTTGTTTTAGCATTTCGTCTACAAGTGTGGTCTTGCCGTGGTCTACGTGGGCAATAATGGCAATATTACGAATATCGTTTCGTATCAAAATTTTTTCCTTCTTTCCTGATTGCGCTTTGCGCTTGGTTCTATAAATTACGTCTTGCAGTATCGCTTAACTCTAAACCTTCATTTTTTTCTTGTGCCAAACGGATGGACCATTCGTTTTCAAATAGCAACACAGGCCTATTTAAACTATCATAGGCTCTGGCGCAGGCAGAGGGTAACAACAACTTATCAAAGGATACCTTGCTGCTTGTTACCCAACGCACATATTTATAATTGAGCCTATCGCTGAGCATATCAACACCGTATTCATGCTTTAAGCGATGTTCTAAAACTTCAAACTGCAATACACCAACAACACCTACTAAGAATTCTTCTAAGCCGGTTTCGTTGCGCATAAAGGTTTGTATGGCGCCTTCTTGCGCAAGCTGGTAAATACCCTTTAAGAATTGTTTGCGCTTCATGCTGTTTTCCGGGCGCACACGGCTAAAATGTTCCGGCGCAAACAGCGGTATGCTCTCAAATTGTAGGCCTTGCTTGCTGGATAAACTGTCTCCAAGCCCAAAGATACCATTGTCAAACAAGCCGATAATATCACCGGCGTAGGCATGCTCTACGGCTTCATGTTCATCTGCCATGAATTGTTGGGGTTGCTTTAACTGTATCATTTTGCCACTGGCACTGTGGTACACACTCATGCCTTTATCAAAACGGCCGCTTACAATACGCAAGAAGGCAAGTCTATCCCTATGGGCCGGGTTCATGTTGGCTTGTATTTTAAATATAAAACCGGAGAAATCTTCAGAAATAGGCTCTACTACACTGTCTTTGCTAAGCCTTGCCAATGGTGGTGGGGTAATGCTTAAAAAGGCATTTAAGAATGGTTCTACACCAAAGTTGGTAACTGCAGATCCGAAGAATAAGGGCGTCAATTGCCCTGCAAGCACTTGCTCTAAATCAAAGGCATCACCGGCCATATCCAGCAGTTCTACTTCTTCCCGTAAACGGTAAATGTAAGAGCTGTCTACAAAATCGGTTACATGGGGGTCAGTTAAGGCAACACGTTGTATATCAACCTTGCTTTGACCATGGTTGCCACCGGTATAGAGTTCAATTTCTTTGCTCTCTCTGTGGTATACTCCTTGAAAATCACCATGAATACCAATGGGCCAGTTCATGGGGCAGGTGCGTATGCCAAGTACGTTTTCCAATTCCTCCATTAAAGTGAATGGGTCTTTGGCAGCTCTATCCATTTTATTTACAAAGGTAAATATAGGTATATTGCGCATTCTACACACTTTAAACAGCTTTATGGTTTGTGCTTCTACACCCTTGGCAGCGTCAATGAGCATTACGGCAGCATCGGCAGCCACAAGCACACGGTAGGTGTCTTCGCTGAAGTCTTGGTGGCCGGGGGTATCTAATATATTGATATGGAAGCCATTAAAATGGAACTGCATGGCAGAACTGGTTACAGAAATACCGCGTTGCTTTTCAATTTCCATCCAGTCGCTTGTAGCATGGCGTTCAGCTTTTCTGGCTTTTACACTGCCTGCTTGGTGAATAGCGCCCCCATAGAGCAATAGTTTTTCCGTTAATGTGGTTTTGCCTGCATCCGGGTGGCTAATAATAGCAAAGGTGCGCCTTTTTTCTACTTCGGCACGAATTTCCTGTAAATTTTGAGACATGCGTCCTCCTAAAATGGCTTTGGTTCAACATAATATTTTACTATGTAAAAGCCCACTTTGTCAATGAAAAAGGCAGAAACAGTGGGCATAGCTTGAATTGTGTAATATATATTTTAAATATGGAAAATAATAAACACATATATTTAACACAGTGGCAGATGTGTTTGGTGTTTTAGTAAAATGATATAGTTTTGCGTGTTTATAGGCATAGTTTTTATTATAAAGTATCTATAAACTTATAACTCCAAATGAAAGCCATACAATCTATTAAAACTTTTATCTCCAAGTTATTAGAATATGTTCCAAAGATAACAAAGTCGCAAGAAACGACCCGAAACATTCGGAACGATTAACAAGGAGGAGGGGTGAAAATGGAAGGCATGACTGACAATCAATTTAAAGCTTTTTAAACAGGAAGGTTTTTACATTGAACATACCGCAGAACTTATTTTATTTGAGAGTGCAAGAAAATATCTAAAAGAGCATTTAGGAGAAAGCAAGACCTAAGCTATATCAAAATGGAAATCAGAAGTTACCACTTTGAAGAAAGAGAAAAATAGCCTATACTCTCAAATCTTAGATATGCGAAAAGAGGTTGAGCAAGCTGAGAGTGTTAGAAGCTGCATAGAGAAATTACTACAAGAAAACAGGAAACTAACACAAGTGAGGAAAAAAGAGTTAGGTCTATAAAACTGGGCTGAAAAATGGTATAATATTGTAAATGTAGGCAAAGGAGTTGAGGAATTGCCGACGAATACAAGGTAGGTTTTTACGACATACAGAGCAATGATGCGATTTTCGGAACAGAGATTGAAATTTTGAAATATAGAACGGAGAGCTATAGTGATACCATAGGCAATCTTGACAATATCGAAAGAGGAACAACGAATAGAGAAAATGCGTTTATTACAATTTGGTTTGAAACGGACGGAGTGAAGAGCAACAATATTCAAGCCAGCCCGTATTATAAGTCAAAAGGATTTTTCGAGAATATTTTTCACAAAAACAACTCAAATGATATATTCGGTTATTTTTTTGAGATTGAAAAAGACTGCGCTTTATATTAGACTCTCGTAGAAGATAAGAATGAATTAAAAGAACTGGTAAGAGCATGGTGTATTGATAGAAAAGAGCCGGATATCCGTAACTATAAAAAACTGCTTTTAAGCACAAATTCGATACAGCAAATAGCAAATGCTTGAATCAACATTTCACATATGTGGTTTGGTATAAGGGCTGATGAAAGGAGGGTATAGTATGAGTGCAGAAAATTTACTTAACGGTGTAGAGGATACCCTATATATTCCACTTGTTGCAAGAATATATGCCTCTGAAAAATTTCCGCAATTTTTCTACGATGAAAAAGCATTGTCATTAAAACAGTATATACCAACAGACGATATTGAAAATAATACTACGGAATACTTTTATATGGCAAGTGTTTGCAGGCAACAAACGATAGATAAAAAAGTAGTGAAATTTCTTGAAAAAAATATGAAAAGTAATGTGGTTTTTTTAGGAGCGGGTTTAGAAACAGCTTACAATCGTATCAATAATTCTGAAGCTAATTTTTATCAAGTAGATTTACCTAAAGTGATAGACATTAGAAGAAAGGTATTAGGAAATTCAAGTAATGAAAAGCTAATATCAGGAGATATGTTTGCTCTTGATTGGATAAAAGAAATGGACATTTCTTTGCCGACAATGGTTGTTGTTTCAGGAGTATATCAGTATTTTAAGGAAAGTAAGATTATAGATATGATTAAGAGAATGAAGTTGTTAATTCCTAAAGGAGAACTGCTATTTGATGCAACAAATTCTAAAGGATTAGAACTTGCCAATAAATATGTAAAGCAAACAGGAAATACTGATGCACAAATGTATTTCAGTGTAGACAACCTCAAAGAGCTTGCAGATTGTACGAATACAGATTTGATAGAAGTTACAGGATTTTTTGATGAAGCATTGAAAAGTTGTAAGGGACTAAAGTTGATAACAAGAATATATATGTATTTTGCAGATAAGTTAAACAGAACGAAAATTATTCACTTAAGTTTTTAACAAATATACAGAGAGAAATAGAATGTGCAAGGTAATATATGAGTTCAGATAACAAAATAAGCAATGTAAATAGCAATGATAATTCTTATATTAGAAAAATATTAAAAAACGGATTATCTATAAATGCCTTAAAATACATTGCTATTATTGCTATGCTCATAGACCATATAGGCAATGCCTTTGTGTAAGAACCGATACTCTTGGCAAATATAATGTATATGATAGGAAGAATTACCGCACCTATTATGTTTTTTGCGGCGGTAGAGGGATATCATAAAACAAAAAATCTGAGAAAGTATATGCTCAGGCTCTTTACCTTTGCTTTAATCAGTTATCTTCCTTACATTTTTGCATTTGGAAGCAGTTTTAATGCTCTAAGGTTAAATGAGCTGTTTACAATACTAATCGGTCTTTTAGCAGTTTATGCAAGAAGAAATATTAAAAATATATTTCTAAAGGCGTTTGTTATAATTCTTTTACTGATTGCAAGCATTCCGATGGACGCCGGAACTGCCGGTGTCGCCATAATTTTAGTGTTTGATTATTATTACGGGAATAAGAAAAATCAAATATTCGGTTATACAATTATAGCTATGTTAGACCTTGGCGTATTAGCCTTATAACCTTTCCTTTCTGGAGCTTGGTTTATGAGAATAATTTCGATTTGAGTTTTATTCAAAACAATTATAGTGAATTAGGATATATAATTCCGGCTTTGTTACTCTATACTTATAACGGAAAAAGAGGAAACAATGCTAATTTTTCTAAGTGGCTGTTCTATATTTTCTATCCCCTGCATTTAGCAGTTATTGCTATTATAAGAATTTTATTAACATAGACATTAACAATAAGGTGTTAAATTATTTGAAAAAAATTATTAGAGATAACAGTAAATCAAAAAATGGTTTACTGTTTTTTCTTTGTCTAAAAGCTGAAAGGAGGACTTATGGAAGAAGAAAAAAGAGAAATAAAAGCACCACCACATAAACAGTTAATAATGGATATTGGAAAGACAAAATATACTGTAAACCTACATTTCAAGCAAAGTACAGGTGAAACATACAAGGATAAAATATTAAAGCTAATCAAGAGAGAAATAGAGAAGATATGAATTTATCAAAGAAATTTTGTTTATGTTCTTGACAAATCTTCCCAAACGTAACATACACGGCAGACATAAGGCCCATATACATAGTATCAGAATGGGCCGAAAAAACAATACAGATACATCTGATGTGCTTTATTTTAAGGCGAAGTATGATATTTATAAAACTCTCTTTGTAATCAGCATACCAATCACAAAAACATTTTATGCATATGCTGTTTGGCTAATGCAGTTTCACTTTCATCATTACAGGGTAAAGTTTACCCCCTATGTAAAACAGATTGCCTTTAATATGGGCAATGCCGTTTAATACATCCATTTGGCAGCGTTGCTGCTCTGTAAGGTCTAAACTTTCAAGAATAGGTTGCATATCATATTCTTTTACTACGCTTTGTTTTTGCAAGTCTATTTTTAAAATGCGATTGCTTTGCCAAATATTCGCATATAGGTAGCCTTCTGCATATTCCAGCTCGTTGATGTTTTGTGTACCTATATCAAAACGGCGTATTTCTGTAAAATCTTCAGCACTGCGTACTATTAGGCTACTGCTGCCATCACTGCTTATCAGCACATCCGATTCCGGTACATAGGCAAGCCCCCAACCTTCGCCTTGAAAGGCAACCTGCTTTTTACTTTGCAATGTTGCACTGTCTCGTAAAAAGGCTGTGTTTTCTTGCCAAGTGAACTGCCATATTCCATATGGCGTTTGTGTAAGCCCTTCTGCAAAATAGGCAGGGGGAAGGGGGAGCTGTTTTTCCCAAGCGTTATGTTTGATATTCCAAATACCTATGCTGGATGTATTATATAACCCGCCACTTACAAGCAAACGGTTCTCATCTATGCATTCTAAACCTTGTAAAAATACAGAACTATCAAACGGCAACACCGAAAGCAATTCCACTATACCTTGTATTTGGCTTGCAAATGCAGTGCTATAAAGTAGAACTGCGGTTATACATATAAGAAAAATCCGAATCCATTTTTGCATAGAAAGCCCTCCTGCTTACTTTTAAGCATAGCATAAAATGCTTGCAAAAGGTAGCTTAACTTGACTTTACTTTAGCAAACAATTACAATAAAGTGGAAATTATCCACAGGAGAAGTTATGCTGTTTTCAAGCTTGGTATTTATCTATGCCTTTTTGCCCTTGGTATGCCTGCTATATTTTGCCATACCCAGTATAAAGGTAAAAAATTATATTTTATGTATCGCCAGCATATTCTTTTATGCCTATGGGGAGCCGCGTTTTGTATGGGTAATGCTCGGCTCGATTTTTATGAACTATGCTTTTGGGCTTGTGATACAGTGGCTGAAAAACAAAGGTAAACCCGCTAAAATTGTATTGGTGTTGGCTTGTATTGCCAATATCACTTTGCTATTTGTGTATAAATACCTTGGGTTTGTAAGCCGTGTTTTAGAAAACTTCGGTATAGGCTCTACTTTGCATATACTATTGCCGATTGGCATTTCCTTTTTTACATTTCAAGCCATGAGTTATGTGGTAGACGTATATAGGGGCACGGTGCAAGCGCAGAAAAACCCTGTATATATTGGCTTATACATAGCATTTTTTCCTCAGTTGATTGCAGGGCCCATTGTGCGCTACAACAGTATTGCCACACAAATAGAATATAGAGAGCATAGCTTAGATAATGTTCGCACAGGCTTTATGCGCTTTTTGTTGGGGCTTTTTAAAAAAGTGTTGCTTGCAAATCAACTTGCCATCGTGGCAGATATCGCTTTTAACAATACGGTACAGATTAGTACACTTATGGCATGGCTTGGCCTTATTGCTTATGCATTGCAAATCTTTTTTGATTTTGCAGGTTATTCTGATATGGCGATAGGCCTTGCCCGTATATTCGGCTTTGCATTAGAAGAAAACTTTTTGTACCCCTATATTAGCAAAAGTATCAGTGAATTTTGGCGCCGTTGGCATATTTCTTTAGGTATATGGTTTCGTGATTATCTTTACTTTCCCTTGGGTGGCTCTCAAGGCAAATTGCCTAAAACCATATGCAATTTAGCAATTGTTTGGCTATGTACCGGTATATGGCATGGCGCAAACTTTACCTTTGCCCTTTGGGGTCTGTACTATTTTATATTTATTGCCATAGAAAAATTGCTTGCTTTACCAAAAACATTGCCTACACGCTTTGCAAAAAATGTGTATGCTGTATGTAGCATGTTTTTTGTATTGCTGGGTTGGGTGCTGTTTCGTGCAAACAATCTTTCCCATGCCGGTCAATACTATACAGCACTCTTTGGTGGCACAGAGATTTTTGGTGCAAGAGAATTTGGCTTGTTGCAAAGTTATGCTTGGGTTATTTTGCTTGGCTTGTTATTTACAAGGCCCATTATTCCTTGGCTTGTTAGCCGTTGCCCGGAAAAGCTGCAAAGATTTGCACAATTACTGCAAGTGCCGATTTATATCGCATTATTCATTACGGTTACAGCCATGCTGGTAACAGGCGTCTATAATCCTTTTATATACTTTCAATTTTAACTATGAAAAAAAACACCCAAAGCATTATACTCTTGTTTTGCATTTTATGGATACTGTTCTTTGCTGTTACACATCCAATTTGGCAAGAAAAGCCCACATTGCAAAAATTACAAAGTCAATTTACCGGCGAATTTCCACAAAAAAACATTTTTTTAGAATGGAATGCGCTTTTTCATCGTATCTTGGGTATGCGTGAAATGCATGGAGTGGCTATGGTGGGGCAAAACGCCTATATACAAGAAGAAAACATAGAAGATATGCCATACAAATTGGAAGTTTTGCAAACTTTGCAAGCAGAATCCAAAGAATTTCAACTTATTATATTACCAACACTACTTAGCGGCAATGCAGAAGCCATTGCCCCATATCAATACACTACCCCTTATGCGCAGCTTACACAACTAATGCAAGAGGCCAAGGCGCTGGGGATGCAAGTGCTGGATTTAAGCACATTTAAGAAAGAATTACCACCAACGGAACGTTTTTTTAAAAGCGACCATCACTGGTTGCCGGCGTTTGCTTTGCAAACGGCCTTGCCAATCGCAGAGCATATCGCCGCTACTTTGCATATTCCTTTGCAGAAAGAACACTTTGCTCCCTCTGCCTACCATGTGCAAAATTACCCGAAAATATTTTTGGGCACAGCCGGAAAACGCACGGGTAGATTGTTTACTGGCTTGGATGATTTTAAACTATTATCGCCAAAGTTTGAAACTAAATTCACCGTAGAAAGCCCCTTTGCTACAACAACGCAAACCGGTACTTTTGAAGAAGTGTTTATTAAGCCCAATTATTTAGAGTATGATTATTACGAACTAAGCCCCTATAAAGCGTATTTTGGTGATGTTATAAAAAATGTCAAAATAACAAACCATTTAGCTAACAATAACAAAAAAGTGCTATATATTATAGATTCCTATTCCTTGCCCTTAATGGCCTTTTTGGCAAATGTAGCACAAGAAAGTTATGTATATGATTTTCGGTATAGCAATGCAAACATTGCAGAAGAAATAAAGCGAATACAGCCGGATTTGGTTGTAACACAGTTTAGCCATTTCGCCTTTGCCTTTGATTTTAAAGATTATTTTGGAGTAAACCATGAGTAAATTTACCACAGAAGATATATTGGCATTACAAAAACAAGTAATGGAAAATATGCAAAAAAGCATACAGTCCCTGCATGATGATTTATGGGGTAACCCTGCCGAAATACAGCCGCCGGAAGGATTTCCCGCCATACCTACTTTGGAGGAATTAGAAAGCAAGCCGCGCAGCCAAAGCCCTGTAAGCACTGCTAATGCAAAACCTGCAGAGCAAGTAAAACCTAAGGAAGAACAACCAAAAGAAAATATAGAGGATTTAAAAAAAGAATTGCAAGAGTATATTGGGCTTGCTGTTGTAAAAGATGAAGTGCAAGACTTAATTAACCTTGTTACTGTGCAAAATATGCGCAAGGAGCACGGCTTAAAAGTGAGCGACTTATCTTTGCACATGGTATTTTCTGGCAACCCCGGCACAGGCAAAACCATGATAGCAAGGCTTATGGCAAGAATTTACCGTTCTCTTGGTATACTCAGCCGTGGCCATTTGGTAGAAGTGGATAGAAGTGGTCTTGTGGCTGGATTTGTTGGCCAAACAGCCATAAAAACACAGGATGTGTTGCAAAAAGCTATGGGTGGTGTGCTTTTTATAGATGAAGCCTATGCTCTGAGCAATAAGCAAGGCAACGACTTTGGGCAAGAAGCCATAGACACTATACTCAAAGCCATGGAAGACCATAGAGATAATTTGATTGTTATCGTGGCAGGCTATACCGAGCTCATGCAGGATTTTATTCAAAGCAACCCGGGCTTGCAAAGTCGTTTTAATCGTTTTTTGGAATTTGCAGACTATACTGCTTCAGAGCTAATTGATATATTCCGTATGCGTTGTGAAAAAAGTGCCTATGTCTTGGCCGAAGATGCAACAAATCTCTTGAAAGAGATTTTGGAATACGAACAAAAAAACAACGAAAATTTTGGCAATGCCAGAGGGGTTCGTAACCTGTTTGAAAAAACAGTGGTAGAGCAGGCAAACCGTTTGGCACAAAGTGAATCTATTACCAAAGAAGCTTTAATGTGTATACAGAAAGAAGATCTTGCCTTGGCAGCAGATGCCTATAAAAAAGGTATTCTTAAAGGAGAATGATATGCGTATTTCTATGATTACCATAGGCTCAACAGGGGATGTAAAGCCATATATACTATTGGGTAGAGAACTACAAAAACGTGGCCATAGTATCAACCTGTGCGCCTTTCGCAATTTTAGGGAAATGGTAGAAAAAGAAGGCTTTACCTTCTACCCTATTGATAGGGATGCCAAGGACTATATGCAACAAATTTTAAACAACAATAAAGGCGCTATTGATTTTTTAAAAAACATCAATAGCGAAATTATGGTGCTTAGTCGTGTGCTTATTGATGCGGTAGATGCATGTGTACAGGCTGGGGATATTGCCATTGGCTCATTTTTTGGTTCTATCAACCAAAAAGTTGCAGAAAAACATAATAAAAAATATGTACAAACCCATTTCTTCCCTATGGATATTAATGATATTACACCCATATCCTCTGCTAAGGGCTTTATTTTAGGGCCTTCTTACTATAAGTTCAGCTATAAGTTGGGGCATTTGCTCATCAATCTGTTTCAAAATTATTATATCAATAAAAATAAGGAAGAGTACGCGCTTACTCCCGTGCCGGTTAAGATGGAACCATCTTACGAAATCAATGGCGAACCATTCCCTGTCATTTATGCCTTAAGCCGCTATGTACTTCCCCCCTATGAAAAGTGGCCGAATAATATTCACGTGGTAGGCTACTTTATGGAAGAAACACCACAGGAATACACACCCAGCCCGGAACTTGAAGAATTTTTGCAAGCAGGCGAAGCCCCTATTTATGTAGGTTTTGGCTCAATGCTAAGTGATAGATTGCAGAAATTTTTAAATATTACCGTAGAAGCTTGTATAAAGGCAGGTATTCGTGCCGTTGTAGTAAAAGGTTGGAAGGATTTTGTAACACCACAAAATAAAAATATTTTTGTGTGTGATTCAATACCACACGATTATATTTTTAAGCATGTAAAAGCAGTGGTTCACCATGGTGGTGCAGGTACTTTTGGCGCAGGTATTAGCCATGGTAGACCAACCCTTATTGTGCCCTTTGGAGGCGATCAACCTTTCAATGCTACACGCGCTTTTGATTTAGGTGTTGGGCCATCTCCCGTGCATACAGAGTGGCTGGGTGTAAATAAAATGGAAGAAAAATTAGTAGAACTCATTAGCGACCCTGTTTATGCGCAAAATGCTTTGGAACTTGCAGAAAAAGTAAACCAAGAGCAAGGGGTGCAAACAGCAGCCAATATTATAGAAAGTTATATGTATGCAAATTAAACCCAAAATTAAGCCCATAAAAAAAAGCAGACTTCCATTGCTCGCATTGGCAATGGTTCTGCTTTTATTGGGCATATTAATCTATTTTTATGTAACGAAGCAACCGGCTCATAAGCCCCATGGTGAAAAACAAATGCAGGAATTGTTCGCCATTAACGAAACTTTGCAAAGCGTAGCTGTAAGCTTAGACAATGGTGTGCAGTATTGCTTGGAAGATAGGGAAGGAAAACTTTATTATACAGGCAACGCAGCAAGACCATTGGATGCAGAAATTGAACAAGCCATTCGTAGTGATTTGCACAGTATCGTAATTAACGATACCATTGCACCCAAAGGCCAACCTACTTTGGCTATGCGCTTACAACCACCCCATATTAAAATTACAGCGACCTATGAAACACAGCAAATAGATTTTTTTGTAGGTGCAGAAGTACCGCTTACAGCAGAATATTATTTTAAAACAAGCAATACAGAGGGTATTTATGCTATCAACGCCGGTTTTGAATCTTTATTTTATACAAACCCCAATGCAATGTTGCAAAAAGAAAAAGCAGAAATCCATAAACAACTCATAGAAAGTATTCGCTTTTCAGGCAAACACAATGTAGAAATTATTGTGCAAAGCCTTGAGCAAGACAGAGCGTATGGCATAGTGCATAAAGAGATTTATTATCCTGCAAACTCGGTAGTGCTTAATGCTGTGATAGAAAGCCTGCATAATATAGATTTGGGTGTGTTTATCAAAGCTTATGAAAAAGAAGAAAACTATGGTTTTCATGGCCCTGAAGCCTTGCATATAGAAGTAAAACAACAAGCAGGGCAAAATGCAACCGGGCAGGTGCCGGCCGGCACCAAACAGATTGTGGTAGGCAATGCTATAGATGAGTTTAGTGTATATCTTTTATATAATAACAATGTGTATCGTGCAAGCAGCCTTGCTTTACAAAGTATACGTAGTGTTGGTGATACACTCTATTCTAAAAATGCTTTTCCCTTGTCTTTGCTGGATGTTAGCAACCTTGTGCAAATACAGGATGGTACAAATATCTGGAAAATAGACACCCAAGTAAAAGAAACAGAAACAGAGGTTGCTGTGTATAAAAATGGGAAAGTAACAGATCTTCCGTCCTTCCAAGCGCAACTTAAGTATGCGTTGCAAGAAGAGGCAGACGTGTTTGTTGGCCCAACTAAGCCACAGGGCGAAGCAGTGCGAAAGTTTATTATTACCTTACGCAACAAAACCATGGAGATTGCCTTCTATACAGCCGATCTTTATAACGATTATATTGCTATAGATGGTAACATAGTATATAAATGGGCAAAACAAAAAACACAAAATCTATTTCATACAGCACAATAATAAAAGCTCCCAAAGGGAGCTTTTATTATACTTCATATACCACTATATAAGCTTGGTTTTCCACCTGCACAATTTGTTCCAGTTCTTCTAAAATACTGTCATCTATGAGATAATTTTCAGCTGTATAGCCAACACAAGTGCCGCAACTGCTGGATAAGCTTCTGGGTACAGGCATTATTTTGCCTGCTATCTGGTGCTTATCACATAGCTTTTTATAACGCATTGACGCATAGTGAGAGTGAAAAGTTGCAATATATTCGGGCATGTTATTTTGTTAATGTAATTTCTAATTCTTCGCCGTTTTGTTTTACTTCACAGGTAAAACCTAATTTTTGGCCGTATCTTAATACATTTTCTCTTGCAGCTGGGCAAGTAGCCAATAATTTGTAGCTGTTTTCTTTGCTGTTTACAGCGTTTTGTAATAATAATAGTGGTTCCGGGCAGGATAAGCCTCTTGCATCAATAACTTTCATATTATTCTCCTTTTCTGAAGGTGTGTGCTGCGGCAATAACGCAAACTACAATAATACCGCCAATAACAGCATATTTACCAAGTGGGGTTGCACCAGCACCGGAGGAAGCTAAACCGTGGTTGTGTGCAAATGCAGCACCAACCATTAAACCAAGTACTGTAATAGCACTGTCAGAGTTGCCTTCACCGGCCAAAACCAATTGGCGTAGTGGGCAACCACCAAGCAATACAGAGCCTAAACCGGCAAGTAACATACCTAAGAAATTCCATAAACCGTCTGTATGAGCAACAGCTTGGCCTTCAAAACCCAATTTAATAAAGCTCTTATCAGGCACAAGCGCTGTAAGCAACAGGTTCATTACCAATGCGCCGGCAAATACGCTCACATAGCCTATTAAAAGTTTCCATTCTTTAAATAATACTGCATCTCTTACGCCGCCAACCATGCACATTCTGGTTTTTTGAGAAAGTGCGCCAACGATTAAGCCTGCTGCTAAGCTGATGAGTAACGGAGCGTGCATGGAGCCAGGGCCTTTTTCAGAGAAAAGTAATACTGCAGGGTAGAGCAATACTACTGCCAACAGAGCAACCCAACCAATTGGGAAAATAGCGCCTTCTGCACAGTTTTGTTTGTAGAAACGTTTGAGGCTGTAGCCTTTTTTAAGGAACACAATACCGCAAAGTATACCGGCAACAAAGCCAGCCAACCCTAAAAGTGCATTTAAGTCGCCGCCGGCCAAACGAAGCACGGTACGGAATGGGCAACCCAAGAACATTAAGCAGCCAATCATTACAAAGAATGCAATTACAAATCTTGTAAGAGGGGCGCTGCCACCGCGTGGTTTGAATTCTTTGCGTACCAAAGCCAAAATAAAGCTACCAAGTACCAAACCGATAATTTCAGGGCGTACATATTGTACAACTGCAGCTTTGTGTAATTGTAATGCACCAGCTGTATCTCTTAAAAAACATGCAATACAGAAACCCATGTTTACAGGGTTGCCAAGCAGTACCAATATGGATGCTATGATACCAATAATACCACCGGCAAGTGCAATTTGAAGTTTTTCTTTTTTCATAAAATACCTCCATTGATTTTGTTACTATTATAACATTTGTTACAATTTATACAAATACTTTTTATTGATAATATTAAGTATAATTATTTGAAAAATGAATAAATCTATGTTACAATTCTGTTGAAGGGGTGAAACTATGAAGCAAGTGTATTTAGACCAGGCCGCCAGCTCCTTTCCTAAGCCGGATTGTGTGTCAGAAAGAGTATATACATTTTTAAAAAACAGTGCAGTAAATGTACACCGCAGTGCCGGTGCACTTTCTTATGGTGTAGAAGAAATGCTTTTTGATACCAGAGAACTTTTGTGTGATTTTTTTGGAGCCCCGGATAGCCGTTATGTAGTATTTACCAAAAATATTACAGAAAGTTTGAACTGCATTTTGCAAGGTTTATTGCACAAAGGCGACCATATTTTGTGTGGTCCTCTGGAGCATAATGCTGTAATGCGCCCTTTAGAAATGTTACTACAAAAAGGCGTAGAATATAGTGTTTTGCCACATTTGCCGGATGGTACTGTTTGTGTTGAACAAATAGAAAACGCTATTATGCCAAACACCAAAGCCCTGGTGCTTTGCCATGCAAGCAATGTAAGCGGCACCGTGCAGCCCTTACAGCAAGTAGGGGAAGTATGTAAAAAACACAATATCTTTTTTATTGTAGATAGTGCACAAACAGCGGGTGTACTGCCCGTTTATATGAAAAACATGCATATTGATGCCCTTGCTTTTACAGGCCATAAATCCTTGTGCGGCCCACAGGGTATAGGTGGTTATTTATTACAAAAACCAATAGCACAAGTTTTAGAACCACTTTTATTGGGTGGTACCGGTAGCCAAAGCGACTTACTAACCATGCCAAACACCTTTCCCGATAGGCTGGAAGCAGGCACATTGAATTTACCGGGTATTGCAGGCTTGCAAAGTGGCTTGCAGTGGTTGCAAAATATGGGATTAGAAAATATCTATATGCATGAAATGCGGCTTACAGAAGCGTTCATACAAGGCTTGCAGAAGTTGCCGGTTACAATTATTGGCAATAGTCATTTGCAAAATCGCATGGCTGTGGTAAGTATCATTTGTAAAAATATGGCAGAAGTTGCCGCCACCCTTATGGAAAACTATGGCATCTCTACCCGTGTAGGTTTACACTGTGCACCTTGTGCCCATAAAACATTGGGTACTTTCCCAGAAGGCACATTGCGCTTTTCCTTTTCCTATTTTAATACTTTAGAAGAAATACAATATGCACTGTATGCATTGGAGGCACTATTATGATTATGAAACGCTTGCTTTCTTTCGTGGCATTGGTAAAACATAAAAACTTTACCAAAGCAGCAGAGGAACTATTTATTTCCCAACCCACGCTTAGTGCCCATATTCAGCAGTTGGAAGAAGATTTAAACCAACAGCTCATTATTCGCACCACTCGCAACATTCAAGTAACTCCCCAAGGCTATGAATTGTTTGAGTGTGCACAAAAAATGATACTTCTGCAAGAAGATTTGTTAAAACGTTGGCATGGCACTACACAAAAAGTAATACGTATTGGTAGCTCTACCATACCGGCAGGCTATATATTGCCCAATGTATTAACAAAGTTTTCTAAAATCTATCCCAATGTTATTTTTAAAGTGCACCAAAGCGATAGCACTAAAATATTACAAGGCTTGAAGCAAGGCGAATACGATATTGTGTTTTCTGGTATGCCTTGCAGGGAAGAGCTTGTACGCAGTATGCCTTTTTATCAAGATGAAATGTTGGTTATTACTCCCAATACACCCTATTATGCGCATATGCTGAAGTCAAACTTCGGTGAATGGATAGAGCAAGTACCCATCGTTTTGCGTGAAGAGGGCAGTGCAAGTCAAAAAAAGGTAAATCAAATTTTAGATAGTATAGGGGTGAATCGTTCTGCTTTGCATGTGGTTGCAAAAGTTAACGAACCGGAAGCCATTAAAAACTTTGTAAGTAAAGGTTTTGGGGTTTCTATCATTTCTAAAATTGCGGTTGAGGACTATGTTAAAACAGGCAAAGTGCTTAGTTGCCCCATCTCAAAAGAGATTCATGGCCGTAATCTATATATCATGCACCCGCAACATGCCATTGAAGATGAATATACCAGAGAGTTTGTAAACTTTGTGGTAAAAGAATATCAATAATATTTTCATACATTTATTTAGATTTAATGAAGGTTGCACGACAGCAATAGGGCTATGGGGAATAGTGTACCTAATAAAGATAAATAAACAATTTTGATCGACTGGTTTAGCCAGTCTTTTTTTCTTATAACGAACGATAATAAAAAGCTACAGAAAAAATATAAAACTTTTAATTTAGGTGTTGATAATACCATTGAACCGCGATATTTATAATATATGTAAGGTGGTACTCTTAATGAGAAAGAAGAAAAAGAAAAATATATTTTTGTCGAAAGTAACAAAAATTATAACTATATTATAAAGGAGTACAAAAAATGCCAATTAGCATTGATTACAAAAAACTTATTGATAAAATGAGTAAAGATATTCTTGAGGGGCGTTTACTCCTTAACGATGAGATTACCTTTGATAGAAACGAAAACGGTAAAATAATTGACTATTATTTTAAAAATGATAGCACAGGCAAAGAAACTGCAACGGTTTACAAAATCTTGCAAGAGATGATGAAGAATAGCATAACTGGATATGTTACCGTGCAGGATTGGGCGTTGCTTAATGGACTTGAGGAGAGCTGGGCACGCAGAAAATGTGCCAGCGGATATATAAAATCTGCTTTTAAAATGGGTAAGCAATGGCTTGTTGACCCAATGGAAGAAAATAGGGACAACAGAGTAAAAGAGTAAAAAACAAGCCTGCAACAGCAGGCTTGTTTATATTAAAATATTACATTGTTTTTGTGTATGGCTGCTGTGTTTTTTGTCTGTACTTAAAAATGTATAAAATAAAAAACCTTTAAACAAGCTATTACAGCCAATTACAAGGTTTTTCTAATCTGGCAAATGACTCTAATTTTGATAGAAACCCGTTAAGGGGGTGCAATTACGGTTTGGAGGGGCATTTTTGATTTTAGGGGGCCGTTCTTTGCCAAAGGAAGAGGAGTGCCTTCATGAAATAATGTGTTAAGGGAAAATAATTTTTTGTTAAAATGCGTATGTTTTTCTCTATACCCTTTGCAAACCAGAAAAAGCGCGGTATAATATGATCAGAAGAACTGAAGCGGTCATATTTTCCGGGAGGGTGCGGGGACTGATCCTCACAGTTTCTCATAAGGAGAAGATTGGGGAGTTGTATCCGCAGGTGCTGGAAGCACTGGTGTACGGCGCTTGCAGGGAGATATTTGAATAAGCCGAAAGGCCGCAGAAATGCGGCTTTTCCAAGACATGCGGGTTAGCTATATCTAACCACGCGGCGGCGCACATCAAGGTGTCGGACGCCTCCGCAGAGATGATCGCCGAGGCAAAGCGGGATAATCGCTCGGAAAAGCGCTGTTCTGAAGGCATCCTTCCCGCTGACCTATGTGGAATGTGTGAAATTGGAGGTGTAATAAGATGTCATTATTTGAGAACACCAGAAAGCCTGTGGGGCTTGGCGGGAAAATCATGGTCGCCATGATGAACCTGAGGCATAGTCCTGTGGCACGATGGGGACTTCGCTTTTTGGAGCTTACTCTGGACGCCAAGGTGCTGGACTGCGGCTGCGGTGGAGGGGCGAACATCAAGAGACTTCTGAAAAAATGCCCGGAGGGTATTGTCAAGGGCATTGACTATTCCCCCGTCAGTGTGGAGAAATCCAAAAAGGTCAACGAGGCCGCTATAGCGGAGGGTCGCTGCACCGTTCTGCAAGGCAGCGTGGCGGATATGATCTTTGCAGGCGACTGGTTCGATGCGGTAACGGCCTTTGAAACCGTCTATTTCTGGCCCGATCTGCCGCAGTGCTTCCGGGAGGTTTACCGGGTGCTGAAGCCCGGCGGGACATTACTCATCTGCAACGAAAGCAACGGCGATACGGACAAGGACAAGAAGTGGACGGAGATCATCGGCGGCATGACCATCTACAAGGACGTCGAGCTGAAGACGTATCTGGAGCAGGCGGGCTTTCACGATGTGCAGATACACAAAAAGAAAAGCTGGCTCTGCATTACGGCGTGGAAATGAGGGCCTAAATCATGAGTATCGTTGCATCTATCTTACGCAGCGTATACAAGCTCTCCGGCGCGAAAAAGGCGTTCGCCTTGTCGGAGGATGCACTGCGAAAGGAAATTGAAAAGCAGAACCGGCATCGTGGCGTTTTTCGCCCACCGACCGTAAGGCATATTATGAAACGATCGCGGTAAACGGCTTTCCCTGCCTGATCGTGCGAGAGCATCCGAAGTCGTCCGAGCGCGCGATTCTCTATTTCTTTGGCGGCGGCATGGTGATCGGCCCCGATAAGGGCGACCTGCCTGTGATGCGCAAACTCTGCCGCGAGACCGGCTGTGATGTGTGGTTTCCGTTTTACCCGCTCTGCATGGAACACTGCATTACTGAAATCTATGCGATGGTGTACGGATGTTATCGAAAAATGATTACACTGTACGGCGGTCATTTCGGCAGCACTGGCGGCGATTATGTCGTTATTTATTCACTGAAGGAGATACCTATATGAAATATAAAATCGAGAAAAATACCGTACAGGAGACGCTGATCATTCCGCTGTATGCGCGGAAGGTCTGCTCAGAACTATACCCGAATCTCTACCGGGACGAAACAGCGGTTCGTCTGATTGACGAGATCGACTACGATTTTTCTGAGGTAGAGAAAAACTCCCGTAGTCTGATGCAGCGTTTCGGTTCACTGGAGGTGGCCATGCGGCAGAATGACCTTGCTTTTGAGGTGCGGGATTATCTGAAATCTCACCCCAATGCGGCGGTGGTCAATCTTGGATGCGGGCTGGACAGCACCGGAAGAAGCTGCGACAACGGCAGCTGTAAAATTTACAATCTGGATTTTCCCGATGTCATAGCCGTGCGTAATGAGCTTTTGCTCGCCGGGGAGCGTGAGGAAAATATCCCATGCGATTTGAACAATACCGAATGGTTTAGAAAAATTGACTCTTCAAACGGCGCGGTATTCTTTTCCGCCGGGGTGTTCTACTACTTTTTGACTGAGCAGGTCATGGCGCTGGTACAGCAAATGGCAGACGCTTTTCCGGGCAGCGTGCTGGTGTTTGACGCTGCAAATCGGACGGCGGTGAAGATGATTGCAAAAACATGGCTTAAAAGTGCGAAGATTCAAGATGTGGGCGCGTATTTCGCAGTTTCGGACGCTCCCCAAGAGATCAGTGCGTGGGATAGCCGCTTGCAGGTCACCAGCCGAGGCTATATGCTGGGCTACACCGATTTGAAAGATCCATCCGTCAGCGGCTTTTTCCGTTTTCTCGCCAGGGTCGGTGACGGAATGATGAAGATGCAGATTGTAAAGATCAGATTTGGAGGCAAGCAATGAAAATTCTGGTATATGGTGCAGGTGTTTTAGGGTGCAATCTGGCAAGGAATCTGTTTCACGCCGGAAAGGATGTGACCCTGCTTGCCCGGGGAAATTGGGCAGAGGAAATCAGGAAGAACGGACTGCGGATCAAGAATCAATTCTCCCTCCGCACATCGGTCAGCAATATTCCTGTGGTGACAGAACTGGCACCGAATGCCCGGTACGATGTGATATTTGTCGTTCTGCAATATACGCAGCTGGATTCTGCTCTGGAAACCTTGCGGGCAAATCAGACGAAAAATATGGTTTTTGTGGGTAACAATGTGCAAGCAAGAGCGTTGGCGGCGGCACTGCCGGAGAAAAATGTCTTGTTTGCCTTTGCACTCTCTGCCGGGCATCGGGAACTTGACCGGGTCGTTTCTATCGACCTGAAAAAAATCACCATTGGACAGTTGCGTGGGGCGGTCTCCAATGCGGAACTGATCGGAGAGATTTTCGGCGGTACCAAATACAAGGTCGTCTATGAGCCGAATATGGAGGACTATCTGCTCAGCCATGCGGCTTTTGTGATGCCTGTGGCCTTCGCCTGCTATAAGACGGACGGCGACCTGAAAAAGCTTAGGAGAAATACGGTGTACCTTGGACGGGTGATCGATGCCAATATTGAAGGCTACCGTGCCATACGCAATGCGGGACACGACATTTTGCCAAAGGCGGATGCAGACTTTGAAAGCGAAAAGTACCGCAAGACCTGTCTGCGCTTCTTTAAACTCATGTGCGCCACCTCACTGGGCAAACTATGTGCCTCCGACCACGCCATGAACGCCATAGACGAAATGAGCGCCCTGAATCGGGATATCAAACGGTTCTTTGATGAGAATGGCGCGGCTTATCCTGTGTGGCAGGCACTGGAGGCGGAGGCTGGGAGATACTTACGATGAAATACGCCGGAATGCCTTTCGACATGTGGACGCTGTTTGCACCGTCCTTCCGAAACCAGTTGACAGCGGTGTTCGGCTACGGTACGAATACGGCAAAAGCCATTACGAAAAAAGCAAAGCCGAAATACAGGGAGATCATCTCCGAGCTGCCTGAATTTGAAAAGGGCGACCGGTTCAAGATGAACCTCGTCAACTGCGCAATGATCGGTGCGTTTATTCTCTCCATGCCGGAGCGCCCAAAGGTGGGCAGACAAGCACTCGTTTTTCACACTGTCCGAAAAAAGCTGATGGTTGACATCCTGCATCACCATACCGAACTGCTTACCTCAGCCGTTTAACGATTATGACGGTACATGAAGCCTCAATCCCCATAAAACGCACAAAACCCCGTCGCAGAATTGCTCCGCAGCGGGGTTCGCTTATGTGCTAAAACAGCCGAAAAGCCTGATTCCAAGCGGTTTTCGGGCATAGAAAAATACCACCGTAATTCTATCAAAATTACGGTGGACTTATGGTGGAGCATAGGGGATTCGAACCCCTGACCTCAACACTGCCAGTGTTGCGCGCTACCAACTGCGCCAATACCCCAGAACAAAATATATTATAGCATAGTCCTTTTTATTGTGCAAGAATTTTTTATATATTTGCACAAAAAAGTAGAAGTAAAGGTTACTTCTACTTTACAATGATATACATTTACACAAACACCCAACGCTTTTGCACCGTGTAGCTTACCACAAACAGCAAAGTATCCACCACCGGTTTTGCAATGGGGGCAGTAAGCAGGTTGCCGTCTACTAAAATACTTGTGCCAAGGCTGGAGCAAAGTATAATGAGCATTGCCAAAACCACATATTTAACCAATGCTTTTGCAGTGCTTTTGCTATGTTTAAATACAAAGTTTTGGTTAATTCTAAAGTTGCAGTAAGAAGAAATAATTCTCGCAATAATGCTTGCAAATAATATGCTAAGAATCATGGGTGCACCAAAGAATACAATGCTTTGGTGTAAATCAAAAGCGTTAAAAATAAAGTAAAACAGCAAAAAGCACAGGTAGTCTAACAAGGTGGTAAACAGAGAACTGCTTAAAAATTTAAAAATTCCAGGAAAAATCACCTTGTAGATTTTAATACTATCTTTAATAGGGTGGAAGTGTGTGCCACTGTTGTTGTTTTCGTAAACGGTTTCAATTTCTACTGGCAATATGGTGCGTTTGCGCTTGGAGAAAAAAATAAGCATGTTCATTTCATACTCGAAGCGTTCACCGGCAACTGCAAGCATATCATCTAAATATTGCCTGTTAAAGCCACGCAAGCCGGTTTGGGTATCGCTGATATATTGACCATAGAACAGTTGATATACACGGCTGGTAATTTTGTTGCCCTTACGGCTTTTAAACGGTACGTGCGGTAAGTCAAAATTACGGCTGCCAAGCACCAAGGCATCAAGGTTTTGAGTGGCAGCTTCTATTACTTTCTGCACATCTTTTACGGTGTGTTGACCATCAGAATCGGCTGTTACAATGGTAGTAATATCATCGCAATGCTTTTTAATATGTGCAAAGGCTGTTTTTAAGGCTTGGCCTTTGCCTTGGTTTACTTCGTGTGTTAAAACACAAATGCCTTTTTCTTTGATGGCATTAAAAATAGACTTGTAGTTTGAGCCACTGCCATCATCTATTACAAGGATATTATTTAAGCCGTTTTCTAAAAGCTCGTTGATATATTGTAGTAATTTATCATCCGGTTCCAAGGAAGGAATCACGATCATTGCTTTATTTTGCATAATTGCCTCTTTTTTATATTGGTACTGTATCATTATACAATAAAGGGCTAAAATTACAATAGAAAAGCGACGATGTGGTAGCGTCGTCGCTGTAAGTTGCATATATTAAAGTATATATTCCGCTTTTGCTTGGGGTGCGTTTTGCATTTCAAGCGCTTTATTTTTATATACTTCTTCTTGGTTGCCAAGCACTGCATAGCTTGCAATTTTGCTTTCTTCTACACCGGGTTGGTTAAAGGCGTCAATATCATAAAACTCACCAACATAGGCAGTTACCATTTGGAAATAGTACATCAATTGACCAATGGTATGGGCATTTACTTCTGGCAAAATAATGGTTTGGTTTAATCTGCCGCTGCGAACCAATGCATAGGCTGTGCCTTGGCGCTCTGCTTCAATGAGTTCATTCAAGCTTTTGCCACCCAAAAAGCTTACGCTTGGGAACTCTTCACAACCGTGGGCAATAGGGTATTCATTACGGAAGTTTTCTACCTTGATTAAGGTGATTACTTTATCATATGGGCCTTCGGTGTAAAGTTGCAATTGGCTGTGTTGGTCTGTAACACCCAAGGATTTGGTGGGGGTTTGGCCTACGTTTACAGGCATACCTTTGCGTGTAACATTTTTGCCAAGGCTTTCTGCCCAAAGTTGGCAGAACCAGTCAGCCATATATTTTAAAGAGTCTGCATAAGGCATCATTACTTGTACGTTAATACCCATTTCCTCCATGCAGATGTATTGCAATACAGCTTGCAATAGGGCGGGGTTTTTCCAAAGGTCATTGCTCTTGCAACGTTCGTCCATGGCGGCGGCACCACGCAACATGGCGCGAATATCAATGCCACATACGGCAGCAGGCAATAAGCCAACAGGGCAAAGTTCAGAAAAACGGCCACCAACGCTACCGGGAATGTAAAATAAACGGAAGCCATTGTCTTTTGCCATTTTGATTAAGTTGCCACTGTGTGCATCGGTAGTAGCAACAATATGGCGGTGCCAGTTTTCACCAACGGCTTTTTTTAACAGTTCAGAAATAATGAGATATTGGCTCATGGTTTCTGCTGTTTTGCCAGACTTGCTGATTACATTAAAGCAGGTTTTTGTAATATCAATTACATCCAATAATGCAGCCATGCGCTCCGGGTCAATATTGTCTTCTACATAGAGCTTTGGTCCACGCTTTTCTGCAGGTAGTTCATTATAATGTAGGTGATTTAATGCTTGTTGTACAGCAATAGGGCCAAGTGCAGAGCCACCAATACCAAGCACTACAAAGGTATCAAATTCATTGCGAATTTCGGCTGCTGTTTTTTCTATAGCAGCAACGATTTCTTCTTGTTTGGTGGGTAAATCCATCCAACCGAGCCAACCTGTGCCGCGGCGTTTTTGTATGGCTTCATTGGCTTGCATTGCTTCTTTTGCAAATGCGCTCACTTGGTCTTGATCTATACCATAGCGGTAGCCAATAATATCGCTCATCATATTGTTTACATCTATACGGATTGCTTGTTCGTTCATAAAAACACTCCTTTTTTCCTTTTTCAAGTTTATTATAACACAAACCAAAGGCGTTTACACTATTGTAATGCGTAATACTTTTTGTTACACTGAAAATAGTATAAAGGGGGGCTAATGATGGCAAAAAGAATCGGTATTTTAACCAGTGGGGGCGATTGCCCCGGCTTAAACGCTGCCATACGTGGTGTTGTAAAAGCAGCCTATGCCAATTTAGATGCAGAAATCATAGGCATTAAAGATGGCTATAAAGGTCTTATAGATGGGGATTATCAAGAACTGACCCCCGACCATTTTAGTGGCATACTTACCTTGGGTGGCACTATTTTGGGTGCGGCACGCACACCATTTCGCAATATGCGTGTTATAGAAGAAGATAATATAGACAAAGTGGCTGCCATGAAGGCGAATTATAATAAGCTTGGGCTGGATTGCTTAATTACCTTGGGTGGAAACGGCACACATAAAACCGCCAACTTGCTAAGCAATGAAGGCTTGAATATAATTGCTCTGCCCAAAACCATAGATAACGATATCTATGGTACAGACTTTACCTTTGGTTTCCATTCTGCAGTAGGCATTGCCACCGAAGTGATAGATCGTTGCCATTCTACAGCGGCGAGCCATGGCAGATGCTTAATTGTTGAAATTATGGGTAATAAGGCAGGTTGGCTTACCCTCTATTCCGGCATTGCCGGTGGGGCAGATGTTATTTTAATTCCGGAGATTCCGTACGATATACAAGAAGTAAGCAAAATCATAGGCAAACGTGCAGAGCAAGGCAAAGGCTTTACCATTATTGCCGTAGCAGAAGGCGCCATTAGCAACGAAGAAAGCAAGCTCAAAAAGGAAGAACGATCCAAACGCAAAGCACAATATCCCTATCGTAGTGTAGCGCAAAAAATCGCAGAAGAGCTAACACAACTGGTTGGAATAGATGCCCGTTGTGTTGTGCCGGGTCATATGCAACGTGGCGGTACACCTTGTGCATACGACCGCATACTCAGTACCGGCTTTGGTGTATACGCAGCAAAACTGATTAAGTCCAATACTTTCGGCACTACCGTTGCTTTTAAAAATGGTGAAATTACCCACAATTTATTATGTGATATTGCAGGTAAACCAAGCCCTGTACCTCTAAACCACCACATGCTGCAAACGGCACGCCAAATGGGTATATTGTTAGGGGAATAAAGGTGTTGCACTTCAATGTGTAAAATGTATTGCGTTTTTGAAAAATTATGCTATACTATAATTAATAGAGCCTCTCCACGCTTAGATACTTTTGTAGCTGCGGACCACGGAGAGGACTTTTTATTAGGAGCAAAAAATGGAGATAAACATACCCTTATCTTATGATGAGCAAATTGACAACTTAATAAATGTTCATCGTTTGATAATACATGATAGAGCAGTAGCTAAAAAAATCCTATCCACAGTGCACTATTATAGGTTGTCTGCTTATGGTATTGGTTTAGAGAACACTGAAAATAGTGCACAATATATAGAAGGCACAAGCTTAGAGCATTTGTTTAAGCTCTATTGTTTTGATAGTCGCCTGAAAAACGACCTCATAAAAGCCATTGAACGTATTGAAATAACCTTACGTACGCAAATAGCACATCAAATTGCATTGCAATATGGTGCGAACGCTTTGGAAGATATCAATCACTTTAACGATAAACAAAATAAAAATGGAGGTTCTATCTATTATTTGATTTGGGAGCATCTGGAAAAGGAGATAAAACGTCAAAAAAATGTTTCTTTGGTGAAACGTCATTCCAAAGAATTTAAAAACGATTTTCATGTTTGGGCATTGGTGGAATTATTGTCTTTTGGAAACCTGTCTTCATTATTCAGTATATTAAAAGATAAAGACCAAAAAGCCATTGCCAAATTATACAACACCAGCCCGGAGTATTTAAAAAGTTGGATTTTATGCTTGGTAGAAGTAAGGAATATTTGTGCGCATTATACAAGGCTTTACAATTTGCCCTTAAAACAAACTCCAAAACTGTATAAAGAAAATTGGAAGTATATGGGCAAGCAAAATAAAATTTTCCCGGTATTGTTAATGGTAAAAAGAATGCTCAACGAAAACGAACAATGGTGTTCTTTATTAAGAGATATAAGCAGAACTTTTGATAAATATAGCGACATTTACAATTTATCCTATATGGGTTTCCCACAAAATTGGAAAGAAATATTATAAACAACATTTTATTATAAACTTTTAAAGCTATTTAAGTTGTTGTGAGAATATCACAGGCTTCATACCTATAAAAATCAGTGTATGTTTAAAATATAATATATTTTTCCTCACCTGGTACCTTTATGAAGTGCACTGAGGTGAGGATTTTTTTATTTAATGAAAATAAAGTTTTTTAATGAATAATTATTTAGTATTATGTAAATT
The DNA here is from genome assembly GCA_023396045.1 of Bacillota bacterium. GTDB lineage: Bacteria > Bacillota > Clostridia > Christensenellales > Aristaeellaceae > JAAZPT01. The sequence continues at coordinate 46,581 of JAEWXD010000048.1, forward strand.
CATTTTGAAGAAATAATGTTTTTTTAAAAATAAAAAATGGTCAAATATCTCAAATATTATATATGGGAGCATTGCTATATTAAAAACAGAGTTTTAAAATATTAAAATTATAGTAAACTTTAATAATTAACCCTCAAACCCCTTGAAATACAAGGATATTTGCAAGAGAACAAGTTGAATTTACTACCAATTTACTACTTTTGAGGAAAAAGCCTTGATGTGCTGTAAAAACTCTTGCGAATAAAGATATTTTACCACAGATACAAAAGGTATGTTGCGGGAATCAAAATTAAATAGGAAATCGTAAAAGCGGTGCTCTTTCGCTTCTGTAAAGGAAGTATAAGAACACCGCTTTTTTCATGTCCATGTTACGAAGTAGAGGTATATACAGGCTTGAAATACAAGGCTTTTTGAGGGCGGTTTTGACAAAGTAAAGGGAATATACCTTTTCTTTCAAAATCGCCCTTTAACTGCGTAACAAATAACAACGAAAGGAGCAGAGATTATGGCAGTTTTCAGAGTAGAGAAAAACAAGGGCTATACCGTCATGAGCAATCACCACCTGCGGAATAAGGAACTGACCCTAAAGGCAAAGGGTTTACTTTCTCAAATGCTTTCACTTCCGGAAAACTGGGACTACACCCTTGCGGGACTATCCCATATCAACAAGGAAAGCATCGATGCCATTCGTACAGCCGTCTTGGAACTTGAAAAAGCGGGATATATCGAAAGATCGCAAGGCAGAGATAAAAAAGGAAAAATGACAGCTATTACCTACACCATTTATGAACAGCCGCAAAGTCCGGTATTGGAAAATCCAACATCGGATAAGCCGATATTGGAAAAACCGAAAACGGATAATCCGACATCGGAAAATCCAATGCAATTAAATAAAGATATACAAAAAACTGATCTATCAAGAAAAGAAGAAAGAAATAAAGATGGATTAAATACCGATTCCATTCCTATCCTTTCCCCTGACCCCTCTCCTTTGGAGAAGTCCTTACTGGAACAGAATAGAAAGGAACAGAAAGATGCCTACAAAATCTATGAAGAAATTATCAAGGACAATATCGAGTATGAACACCTCATAAACGCAAAACGACTTGACCGTGATCGTATTGATGAAATCCTTGACCTCATTCTTGAAATCGTATGCAGCAAAAGAAAGAGAATCTTAATTGCAGGTGATGAATACCCGGCGGAGCTTGTAAAGGCAAAATTCATGAAGCTTGACAGCAGCCATATTGAATTTGTCCTTGACTGTATGCAGGAAAACACCACAAAGGTAAGAAATATCAAGCAGTATATAAAGGCAGTGCTTTTCAATGCCCCGTCCACTATCGGAAACTACTACACCGCACTTGTCAATCATGATATGTACGGAAGAAATGACTTCTAAAGGAGAAAATGTATGAAACGGGGAACCCTTATCTTTGACGAATACCGCGACCGCTATGACATCCGTTTTGACTTATCCGAATATTACGGAGGGCTGCACTGCGGGGACTGTCTGGAGGTATTTACCCGCGGCAAATGGAAGCCTGCAAGAATGGAGTACGGCAATAACTGGTATCTTACGGGCATACGCACCGAGGACTTAAACGGACTTTTGGTACGAATTTAATCCATATAACCGCAGAAAGAAAAGAAAGGAGGAGAAAATTGCAGGATGAAATAAACGAAAAAGTGATCGCCCTGTATATCAAGGGCGGAAAAATCACGGCAAAGCTGCTTCAAAAGGCAATGAAGATATTTCTTGCCGAAATAAAAAAGCAGGCGGAAAAACAAAAGCTTCCTCACGGAAAGCAAAGCCTAAAACAGCTTATGAAACAAAATGCCGGCGTTTCCAATATCGAAATCACCGATGAAAATATCAAAGCCTTTGAAGCGACCGCAAAGAAATACGGAATCGACTTTGCCTTAAAAAAAGACAGAAGCACTTCACCGCCCCGCCACCTTGTATTTTTCAAAGGACGGGATGCAGATGTTCTAAAGGCAGCCTTTGACGAGTTTTCCAAAAAGAAGCTCACAAAAGAAAAGCTGCCCTCTATAAGAAAAGTGCTTTTAGCCTTTAAGGAGCAGGCAAAAGCAATCAATAAAGGTCGGGAGGTCGTGAAAAATAAAGACAGGTGGATTGAGCGATGACGGAAGAAACAAAGAAACAAATTTTGCTGCACCTGCCGTATCTGTTCTTTGTCTATCTCTTTGACAAGATAGCACAGGGCTTTCGCCTATCCTACGGAGCGGATTTTGGAACAAAGCTTCTGCATTTCCCAAAGGGTTTGACAGAAGCCTTTTCTTCTCCCCTTATCAGCTTTCATTTATCCGATCTTTGTATCGGAATCATAGCGGCGGCACTCATTCGTCTTGCCGTCTATGTGAAAGGCAAAAATGCAAAGAAGTACAGAAAAGGAACAGAGTACGGATCCGCCCGTTTTGGAAATAAAAAAGACATTAAGCCATATATTGATCCGGTATTTAGGAACAACATTCCTCTTACCAAAACGGAGTGCATTACCATGAACAGCCGCCCCAAAAATCCGAAGTACGCAAGAAATAAAAACATCCTTGTGGTCGGAGGATCAGGCAGCGGAAAGACGAGATTTTTTGTAAAGCCGTCCCTTATGCAGATGCACAGCTCCTATGTAGTTACCGACCCAAAAGGCGAGTTGCTTCTCTCCTGCGGAAAGCTACTTCAGCGAGGCGGATATAAGATCAAGGTGCTGAATACCATCAATTTCAAAAAGTCTATGCGGTACAATCCTTTCGCATATATCCGAAGCGAAAAGGATATTTTGAAGCTGGTAAACACCATCATTATGAATACCAAAGGCGACGGCGAAAAAGCCGCTGAGGACTTCTGGACGAAATCGGAACGCCTTTTTTACTCTGCCCTGATCGGATATATCTTCTATGAAGCGCCGGAGGAAGAAAAGAATTTTACCACGCTTCTTGAAATGATAAACGCATCGGAGGCAAGGGAGGACGATCCGGAATTTCAAAGTCCTGTTGACCTAATGTTTCAAAGATTGGAGGAAAAAGACCCGGAGCATTTTGCGGTAAGGCAGTATAAGAAGTTTCTTCTTTCCGCCGGAAAAACAAGATCCTCCATCTTGATTTCCTGCGGCGCCCGTCTTGCCCCCTTTGACATAAGGGAGCTTCGGGAACTTTTGGAAAAGGACGAAATGGAGCTTGATACCATAGGGGATCGAAAAACGGCACTCTTTGTCATCATAAGCGACACCGATGATACTTTTAACTTTGTTGTAAGTATTCTATACACCCAGCTATTTAATCTTCTCTGCGACAAAGCCGATGATGTGTACGGCGGAAGGCTGCCTGTTCATGTTCGCTGCCTACTTGATGAATTTGCAAATATCGGGCAGATACCAAAGTTTGAAAAGCTCATTGCCACCATCAGAAGCCGTGAAATATCGGCTTCTATTATTTTGCAGTCCCAGTCCCAGCTTAAAGCAATCTATAAGGAAAATGCGGACACCATCACAGGAAATTGCG
>JAEWXD010000064.1 GCA_023396045.1 Bacillota bacterium
GTCTTGCCCTTCAAAAATGATTTTGCCTGCTGTTGGTTCTAACAACTTTAATATAACTCTACCCGTAGTAGATTTACCACAGCCGGATTCCCCTACAATGCCAAGCGTTTTACCTTCTTCAATTTTAAAGTCTACACCATCTACAGCGTGCAATGTGCCACCGGAGGTTTGGAAATATTTGGTAAGGTTTTTTACCTCTAATATAGTATTAGACATTTTTATTCCTCCTTAGGCAGAAATTTTCACGTTGGTATGCGTGACAAGCCACGAAATGCGTTTCACTGGCATCTACAGGCACCAATTCCGGTACAGACTTACTGCATTCTTCGGTAGCATAGAGGCATCTGGGTGCAAAGGCACAACCTGCCGGCAAATTGGATGGGTCCGGCATTAAGCCACGAATGGAGAACAGTTTTTCACCACGTGCTTTTAAGTTTGGCAAAGACTCAAACAAGCCTTCGGTATAAGGGTGGCGCATATAGTTGAATACATCATCTGCTGTACCTTTTTCTACAATGCGGCCGGCATATACCACAGCTACATCTTCACACACTTCGGCAACAACGCCTAAATCGTGGGTAATGAGCAGCATGGACATTTCTTTATCTTGAATGAGTTTTTTCATTAAGTCAAGCACTTGGGCTTGAATGGTAACATCCAAAGCGGTGGTGGGTTCATCTGCAATCAAAAGCTTTGGATTACAAGCAAGCGCAATGGCAATAACCACACGTTGTTTCATTCCACCGGAAAATTGGTGAGGGTAGTCTCCTGCACGGTTTTCTGCAATGCCAACCATTTTAAGCATATCTTTGGCTTTTACAACAGCTTCCTGCATGCTTATTTTTTGGTGCAACATAATGCTTTCTGCAATTTGTTCCCCAACGGTCATTACAGGGTTAAGCGCTGTCATAGGGTCTTGAAAAATCATGGCAACATCGTCGCCACGCATATTTTCCAGTTCTTTTTCGCTCATGGCAAGCACATTGTGGCCGTCCAAATAGATTTCGCCTTGTTTAATAACACCCGGTGGATTTGGTACCAAGTTTAATATAGAAAGTGCCGTAGTGGTTTTACCGGCACCGGTTTCACCCACCAAACCCAGTGTGCGCTTTTTTTGAATTTCTAAATCAATACCGTTTACAGCATGTACATTGGCATCTTCAGTTTCATAATGTACAACTAAATTTTTAATTTGTAATATAGTTTCTTTTTCCATAGTAGCCTCCCCTATTTCTTTAATTTTGGATCAATGGCATCACGAAGGCCATCGCCCAGTAAGTTCAAAGCCAATACGGTAGACATAATGGCAAGGCCGGGAATAATGCTCATATAGCTTTGGCTACGAATAAACTTTCTGCCGGCAGAAAGCAATGCCCCCCATTCAGGAGCAGGCGCAGGCACACCAATACCCAAAAAGCTTAAAGATGAAGCAGAGATAATGGTGGTACCAATGAGCAATGTAATTTGTACAATAATAGGAGATAAGCAGTTTGGCAAAATGTGTTTGATTACAATTTTCCAAGTAGGCAAGCCCATCGCATAGGAGCTTTCTACATATTCCTGATCACGAATGGTCATAACGGCGGCACGCACAATACGAGAAAAACTACTTGCACAAGAGAATGAAAGTGCAATCAGCAGGTTTACTGTACTGCTACCCAGCAAGGATACGATAACCACAGCCGTCATAATATTGGGTATGGAATAGAAAATATCTACACCACGCATAATCACAGAGTCTACCGCACCGCCTTTAAAGCCAGCCAATGAACCCAATATGGTGCCTACAAACAAACCCAACAATACAGAGCCAACACCAATAATTAAAGAATATCTTGCACCGTATACAACACGGGCAAACAGATCCCTACCATATTCATCGGTACCAAACCAGTGTGTTGCACTGGGGGCTTGTAATTTTTCTGCGATATTTTGCCCAATAACATCTTTGTCATAATCAAAAATATAGGGGCTTGCAATGGCTGCAACAACCAATATTACAAGAAAGAGCATACCAAGTACTGCGCCTTTGTTTTTGATTAAACGGCGCCAGACTTCTGCAAACATTCCACGGCTTTTCTTTTTTCCATTGTTTGTTTGTTTCATATACTTATCCTTTCTTGCTATATTGTGCTTTGATACGAGGGTCAAAGAAAGCATAAATCAAATCTACCACGAGATTGATAACAGTCATAAAAATAGAGCACATAATGATTGCGCCTGTAACCATTGGAATATCTCGTTTACCGATGGATTCAAATACCAACCTGCCAATACCCGGCCAAGAAAAAACGGTTTCGGCAAGCACAGAACCGGTAATAACCAAACTCATTTGCAAACCAATAGCAGTAATAATAGGAATCAAGGCGTTTTTTAAACCGTGAGTAAAAATAACCCTGTGCTTGCTACAACCTTTGGCGCGCGCAGTGGTCATATAATCTTGACGCAAAACATCCAGCATTGAAGAACGGGTGGTTCTTGTAATGAGCGCAGCCAAACCAAAGCCAACGGTAACAGATGGCAAAATAATACTTTCAAAGCCTGTTTTACCACCCGAAGGAAACAATTTTAAATTGAGTGAGAAAATGATAATTAACATTAAGCCCAGCCAAAAGTTTGGCATACTGGTGCCAAAGAGTGCAAATACCATGCCGGAAGTATCTTTCCAAGTATTTTGATGGATGGCGGTATATACACCCAAGGGAATAGACACCACAACAGCGATAAGCACAGCCATACCGCCCAATGCCAATGTATTGGGTACTTTTTCCATAAAGGTTTTAAACACATCTTTTTTTGTAACATAGGATTTGCCCATGTCCCCTTTGAGCATACCGCCCATGTATTTTGCATAGCGCACCAAAAAAGGATCGTTTAAACCTAATTCCTCCCTGATTTGTGCCACCTGTTCCGGTGTAGCTTTGTCCCCCGCGAGCATTAAAGCAGGGTCGCCGCCCGTTAGGCTCATAGCCCAAAAAATAAGAAAGGATGTAACCAAAATTACCGGTATCAACATGGCCAATCTTTTGAGTATGTATTTGATCATTTGTCAAACTCCTTCTAATCTATGCAAGGGAGAAAAACGAATTCTTCTCCCTTGTGTAGAATGAATGCTGCGAGCCGAAGCCCACAGCAAATCATGTATTATTCAGCGATATAAGCGTGGCGCCAATCGTGGTTACCGCCACCATAGAAATAATCGCCTTGCAAGTTTTTGTTATATGCGATTACTAAGTTAGCAATGTAAAGTGGAACTTGTGGAGAAGCTTCTACTAAGTAGTTTTGAAGTTCAATACCATATTCCATGCGTTTTGCCTGGTCTTTTTCGGTTGCAACCAAGTCTACCAATTCATCTGCTTTTGCATCTGCATAGTGGTGATAGTTAGAACCGGAACCGCTGTAGAAAAGATCTCTGTAAACGAAGTCAACTTTAGAGTCTTCATTCCATCTCCACAGGAAGAGTTCGTGGTTACCTTCTACACAGTTTGTTTTATGGGTAGCTGTTTCCAGTGGTTGCAATGTAACTTCAATACCAATTTCTTTTAAGTTACTTTGAATACAGGTTGCAATTTGTTCGTAAGGTGCACCGGTAGCATAGTTCAATGTAGTTTTTAAGCCATCTGCATAACCTGCTTCTGCAAGCAATGCTTTTGCTCTTTCTACATCGTAGGTATAGCCTTCCATATCATCATAGAAGCCCCATAAGCCACGGTTTAAGATGGTTTTTTGCAATGTGCCTTTGCCTTCTAATGCTACATCTAAAACAGATTGTCTGTCGATAGCACAAGAAACAGCCTGTCTTAATTTTTGGTTGTTCCAAGGTTCTTTTTGGGTGTTAAAACCAAAGTAGAACAAACGTGTACCAGCTTTTTCAAATACGGTGATATTTTCATCGTCTTGCAAGTATTGCAATTCGTTCATAGGTGGGTTGATACAAACATCGATTTCGCCATTTTGTAGTGCGATAACGCGAGAAGAGGCTTCTGGCATTGGTCTGAATTCAATGGTTTCTGCAACGCCCGGACGGAAATTGTCTTCTGCGCCAAGTGCATTGCCCCAGTAGTCTTCTACTTTAACCAAGCGGCAGTATTCGCCTTCTACCCATTCTTCAAATTTATATGGGCCGGTACCGATATAGTAAGGATTTTCTACACCATCATCATAGGCTTTTTTGGATTGAATGGAAAGTGGTACAGAAGATAAAGATTGAATAAATTCGTTGTTGTATTTTTCAATGGTGATTTCAATGGTATAATCGTCAACGATTTTTACTTCTACCATGCCTTTTAATACAGAAGCAACTTTTTTGGTTAATGCAGTATCCAATGTAAATTTAACGTCTTCAGCAGTCATTTTGGTTTGATTGCCATCGTTAAAATATACATCGTCACGAAGTACCATTTTAATATGGGTATCGTCTACAAATTCCCAAGATTTTGCAAGACCAGGAACGAATCTTTCATCGCCTTGGCTGCCGTTGTTAAAGAATACCAATGTTTGGTGTGTATTCTTTAAAACGATATTGTTAATTTGGTCTTGTTGGTTTTGCAAGTCTAAGGTATTGATATCGGTATCAGTACCGATGATCAAGCTGCTTTTATGTGCCGGTGCTTCTGCAAAAGCAACTGCACTAAACATCAACAAAACAGCAAGTAACAATGCTAATTTTTTCATGTTTTTAAACCTCCATCTGCCTTATAGGCACAAAATCTATGTAGCTTATAACTAATGTTTTGTATAAAACTACATAAATTTTACATATTTATTGCATATATACTACCACCATTTTGTAGCAAATGCAAGCATTTTATACAATATTTTTATTAAAATAAATACATTTCTTTCACATTAAAAACAAGTTTATCTATTATATGCCAAATAATGTTCGTATATTTATGATATACTTACCATAACATATTACAAAAAAGATTTATTAACACCAAACAAATGCAGTGTATTTTATACATTTAAACAAACGACATACCGATCGTTATAAAAATCATGTTCGTATTCATACCAATAATGATTAAGCACGCAAAATAACAATATAGGAATACAATTACAAAACAGGCTTCAAGATGGATTTTACTTTTATTTTTCACAATGTTCGCTTTTTAATTCTACAAAACATTGCTGTTTACATAATAAACAATGCCAACAGTATAGGCCATTGACTTTACAGCCATCATTCATTATATTGAAAATAGATATTTCGTTGTAAAAACAACAAAAAAAGGAGAAGTCTATGGCAGCAGATATACAAACCATAAACCTTACTATATTGGAAAATACCATGCTTTTTAAGGGCATAGAGCACCATGCCATTGCAAAAATTTTGGCAGAAAGCCATGCATATACACAAACATTTGATAAGGGCGAATACATTTACCGTATGGGTGAAAAAGCACAACACTTGGGTTTTATACTGGAGGGCAGCGTAAGCATAGAAAGCGATGACCTTTGGGGCAACCACAGTGTATTAGACCAAGTAAGTATAGGCAAGCTGTTTGCCGAAAACTATGCTTTAAACCAAAACGTACCACTTATGGTAAATGCAGTTGCGCAAAGTGCATGTAATATATTGTTTTTAAATATTACAGCACTTCTGCAAGCCCCTTTACAAACAGATGGCGCCTATACACTACTACAAAATCTGCTGCATATTTCTACACGCAAAAGCTTACATTTAAGCAGAAGGATGTTCCACACCAGCCCCAAAACCATACGCGCAAGGTTACTGAGTTACCTAAGCCAGCAAGCTATAGAAACCAATTGCTTAGAGTTTGATATTGTATTTAAACGTCAGGAACTGGCAGACTACCTTAATGTAGATAGAAGTGCCATGAGTTTTGAACTAAGTAAAATGCAAAAAGAAGGGCTGCTGCAATTTCACAAAAACCATTTTATACTACACAAGAACAGTATTTCATAGCACAAAAAAACACACTTGCGTGTGTTTTTTATATTAGCCTTGTTTGCCGGCTGCTTGGCGAAACATATCTTCTACAACAATATCATAAATTTCACCAAGGCTTGCACAATATTTTAATAAATCCCATGGTTCATTGGTATGCCAGTGAATTTTGATCAGTTCTTCATCACCTACAACAAGCAAGCAATTGCCTACCAAGTTTTCTAAGATATAGTCGTTAATATCGTCTTCATCAAGACCGGTTCCTTCTATAAGTAGTTGCACATCATATCTATAGTCATTTGCAATTTCTTCGTTATCGTCTTCTTCCGGAATCATAAAATCAAACAGTTCCATAATTACCTCCTAAGTAAATTTAATAATATTATAACATAAAAGTTATTTTTTCGCATAGGGTTGGATTTCCGGTAAAGACATGCTTTGTGTTTGTTCTTCTAAAAGGGGCGCAATACACTCTGCCCAAAAAGCATAGCCATCTGCATTCAGATGTATGCCGTCTTTTCGAATGAGGCTTTTATGCATACTTCCATCTTCTTGGGCTACAAGGCTATACAGGTCCAAATAGGCAAAGCCATATTCTTTGCACAGTTCTTGTAATATAGCATTGGCTTGCACTATGCGTTTGGCAGGAATTTTATGCCATTTTGCCACAGGCAATATACTATGCACATACACATGGGGGTAATTTTTCAGCTTATCAAAAAGCTCTATAAAGCTATCTTGCAAATGCTCCTGGTGTAAACCCGTAACAAGATTATTGATGCCTGCCATAAAAAATATTTTTTGTGGGGCTATGTTTTTTAGATCATAATCTTTTTTACTAATTTTTTCTATGCGATACCCAATGTAGCCACGCACAATAATATGTTGGTTTTCAAAGCGCATTTCCCATTCGCCGCCGGCAATCATGGAATCGCCATAGAAAAATATATCGGAAGCACAAGCCGTTACACATAGCAAACAAAGCAATATACTTAGCAGGTAAATTCGTCTATCCATCCCAATTTTACCAATTGATGATATACACCATCTTCATCGTTGCTTAATATAATATTACCAAATTCTTGTTTTACTTCGTCTACACCATTTCGCATTACATAAGGCGTGCCCACAGCACGCAACATGGGTGCATCTATATAGCTATCGCCAAAACCAACGGTATCTTCTTTGGCAATATTAAAATGCTTGCAGAAATCCTGCACAGCAGTACCTTTATCATGCGTACCTTGTGTAATTTCAAGCAAATAATTAAGGCTGTTCATAATACTGAAATTCGGAAAAGCCTCTTTTAATATTGCTTGGTTTTGGTCTATCACTTCCGGTGTCATCATAGCCATGATTTTATTGATACAGCGATTTTTGTCTATATCTTCTATAGTACCAACTTGACTTGTGGCACCCACCAAACGCTCTTCTAACTGCACATTTTCATCACGCTTAGGGCTGATCCAAAGTTTTTCACTAAAAATACTGTAACTAATGCCCATGCTATCCAGCTTATCACAAATATTTTTGGCTTCTTGCCATGTAAAACCGAAACTGAATACTTTTTCACGCTTTCGTTCCATATACGTGCCGTTGCTTACAATGCAATCTACATCTAAGCCAATTTCATCAAGTAAAGTATACACAGAAGTGGCACCACGGCCGGTTGCAATAACAAAGGGAATGCCTTTTTGCGCAAGTGCATGTATGGCATATTTATTCTGAGGGCTTAAATCTTTATTTTCGTGCAATAAAGTGCCGTCTAAATCACAAAAAACTACTTTCATCTCATACTCCTTCAAACATTTATTGTAGCAGAGATAAAAGTAGTTTTCAATATTATTCAAGCAGGCCTAACTTTTTCAAAAATTCTTGTTCACTAATGCGCTGCACATGATAGCCTTGTTTTTCCCAAGCTTCTATTTTTAAAACCTTACTGGTTTTTACATCCTGATGGGTTTGCATATCATATACATAATAATCACAGTGTTTGGTGAGTGCTTTGCTTACTATGCCACCCTGTTTTTTAAGCTCTATCATTGCTCTTTGGCGCGGAATGATGCTATAATTTTTAGAAAGTGCAAAGCGTTTGCCCTCTACCAGCGGATTTACAGTTCCTACTTCAGGGAAATACTCTACCTGCACTTTTTTATTATCTTTTTTTACGCAGGCACCATAGCCGGTTGCAGTGGTTTGGCCAAGTATAAGGTTACTATATTCCACCATGCTTTCTATGGTAGTATTACCCGTTACTTCCATTAATTTTTCTAATAACATAACTGCCATTTTGGCTTCGTCTAAAGCAAAATAACGTTTAAAGCTGGGCATATTAAAATAATTGCATAGGTAGCTCAATGTATAGGTTTCCTTGCGTTTTAACACTTGCTTACTTAGCTTGGAGGTAGAAATAAACGAAAAGCTGGCAGGTGTTATTTGGTATTTTTTGCAACTTGCATAATAGTTTGCAATATTAAAAGTAGAATTGTGAAATACCACCAAAGTGTTGGGATAGGTTTTTAATATTTCACACAAACGCTCATGAAATGCAATATACTTGGGGGCATTTTTAACATCCCGTTCACGAATGCCATGCATGTCACTATACATAAAGCTAAAGCGAGCATCCGGTTGAATGAGCATAAACTCGCTTATGATATTATTGCCATGCAATTCTTTTAAATAAAAGCCAGCACTGCAAGTGCTAATTCTTTGAGAATTGGCTGTTTCTGTATCTATACCAAGCAAATATTGAAAATCCATACATTACCTTTCAAACCCATTTTGGTTTAACCCATTGTTTTTACAATATATTCCACATAAGGCTAACATGTAAACAATATAACTAACAAATAATATTATAATTGCTTACAATTTATTATATAAAAAAAAGAAAATATTGAAAAGACTTTTTTAATATTTTTTTAAAAAGTATGATTTTTACCCTTACATTTAGCTTTTTTGCAAAAAAATGAAGTTAAATACATATAATTAAATGAATATTACCTCCCATTTTATACAATTATAACAAAATATAACCTGCATAAAAACCATAATATTTTACCTAATAAAACAAATAAAAAACCTACACAAAAGTGTAGGACAAAGTTTATTCTTCGCTTGCGTTACAACCACAGCCACACGTGCATTCTTCATGGTGTGTTTTTGCATGAGCAGGTGCTTGCAATCCTTTACGTTTATAGTAATCTTCTACAGCAGCCTGAATTGCCTCTTCTGCCAAAACAGAGCAATGGATTTTATGCTTTGGCAAGCCGTCTAAGGCTTCTACAACGGCTTTGTTACTTAACTTTACAGCTTCATCAATATGTTTACCTTTGATCATTTCGGTAGCCATAGAACTTGCTGCGATGGCACTGCCACAACCAAAAGTGTAAAACTTACAATCGGTAATAATGCCGTTTTCATCTACTTTAAGATAAATACGCATAATATCACCGCATTTCAAATTGCCAACTTCACCAATACCGTCTGCATCTTTAATTTCGCCTAAGTTACGAGGAGAGCGGAAATGGTCAAACACTTTTTCACTATATAACATGTTTTCTTACCCCTTCTTCTAAGTCCTTCCAAACGGGACTCATTTGTCTAATTTTATTTATTACCTGTGGCACACAAGCTACAATATGTTCTGCTTCTTCTTTAGTAGTAAGTGCAGAAAGAGAAATTCTTAGGGACCCATGTGCAATATCGTGCGGCAAGCCCATAGCCATCAATACATGGCTTGGGTCTAAAGAACCGGATGTACAAGCGGAACCGGAAGATACACAAACGCCCATATCATCCAAATACAAAAGCATGCCTTCCCCTTCCACCCCTTCAAAGCACATATTCAGTATGCCTGCAAGGCGACTGTCTTCTTGTCCATTCACTTTGCTGTGAGAAATTTTAAGCAACTCCGCTTGAATATAATCACGCAATTCTTGCATTTTTGCATTATGGGCTTGCATATTGCCAACAGCTTCTTCTAAGGCAACAGCCATGGCTGCAATTTGTGGCACGTTTTCTGTGCCTGCACGTTTATTGTTTTCTTGTGCACCACCAAAAATATAAGGACGCAACGGCGCACCCTTGCGCACATAAAGTGCACCCACACCCTTAGGGCCATGGAATTTGTGTGCAGAAAAGGATAACATATCTATATTGGATTCTGCCAAATTGATTGGCAAATGGCCAACCGCCTGCACAGCGTCAGTATGGAAATATACACCATGTTTTTTGGCAATGCTTGCCAAGGCTTCAATAGGTTGAATGGTGCCTATTTCATTGTTAGCATACATAATGGTAACCAGGCAAGTGTCCGGACGGATGGCTTGTTCCAAATCTTCCGGCCTTACCATACCGTTTTCATATACATCTAAGTATGTAACTTCAAAACCAAACTCTCTTTGCAGGTTTTGCAAAGTATGCAACACAGCATGGTGCTCAAACTTTGAAGATACGATGTGTTTTTTATTCTTTTTGGCACCGAGCATTGCAGTGCTGAAAATGGCTTGGTTATCCGATTCGGAGCCGCAAGAGGTAAAATAAATTTCTCTTTCTGTGCAGCCCAAGCATTTGGCGATGGTTTCCCTTGCGTTTTCTAGTACTTCTTTAGCTACTTGTGCCATTTCGTACAAACCGGAAGGGTTGCCGTAGGTATTTTTATAATGGTATTGCAAGCTTTCCAACGCTTTTTGACTTAAAGCAGTGGTGGCAGCGTTATCTGCATATACTTTCATTGTGTACTTCCTTTCGTAACAACTCAATTGTTGGGCTTTCTTGCTTGCCCGCATTTAATAAATCCTGCAAGCTAATACTGTTAAAAAAATCATTGATTAGCTTGTCTAACTGAATCCACAAGGGTTTTGTTAGGCAATCTTTGCCACAGGTGCAGCCTTCACCATGGCTACATTCCACGGTGTTAAGACCCCCTTGGCTTGTATTAAGCACATTGCCAATAAAAAGCTCGCCCGGTTCTTTGGCTAAGCGATAACCACCCGTTTTACCTCTTGAAGATAATAATAAACCATCTGCATGCAAGGAAGAAGCAATTGCTTCTAAATATTTCAGCGATATGTTTTGCCTATTGGCTATGGTTTTTAGAGATATGGGCCCATCTTGCTGATGGGTAGCAATATCCAGCATAAGGCGCAAAGCATATCTGCCTTTGGTTGATATGAGCATAGTTCCTCCTTACTTCATTTTACATAAATATGGTACAATATAATTCCTACCTTGTCAATAGGATTAAAAAATTTATTTCGTATTTTTTATAAATTAAAAGCCCTTTTGTATTGCTACAGAAGGGCTTATTTTATTCATGGTGATATGGTCTTAACACTTCACTCATTATGTAAGCTTTTACAATTTCATTTTTAGACCATACCGGCATAACGGTTTGGCCGGCTCTTACCTGCGCAGGCTCACCAGGCACCGCAGGCGCAAAGTGAATTGTGCCCTCCAGCGATCTCCCTTCCGTAGAAGAGCTTGTATAGCCGTTGCCTTCTGCATACGGGCCATCTATCTCCACACCTTCAAAGCTTGGTTCCATAATGCTTTGTTGATTTTGCTTGTTTACAGGCTCCATTTTTGCAAATTGAACAGCTTTCTTTGGTTCAACCTGCTGCACTTCTACTACCTGCGTAGGCACTGTAGCCGTGTTTGTTTTACCCGCTTCCAAAGCCTCAGCAAAAGGATCTGCTTCTTTTTCCAGTTTATGTACAAAGTCTTCAAAGCTTTTTTTATGTTTTCCAAGTACGACAGAAGTAGGCGGTTTTTGTTTTTCTAAGGCCTGCCGTGTTTGAGCATCTTTCTTAGTAAAAAACGCTACTAAACGAATCACCAGGAAGAGTATTACGAGTATTTCCATAATAACTCCTTACTATTTTTTCTTAGGCTCCATCACTTCATTTTGTGGGGTAGCTGCATCTGCAATACCGGTACGCATATGGGTATCTGCTATTACATTTTGCATCTTATAATAATCCATTACACCCAATTTACCTGTTTTTAGCGCTTCTGCCATAGCTTTTGGTACTTCTGCCTCAGCCTCTACTACCTTGGCACGCATTTCTTGTACGCTTGCCTTCATTTCTTGTTCATGAGCAACAGCCATAGCACGTCTTTCTTCGGCACGGGCTTGGGCAATACGGCGATCTGCCTCGGCTTGATCCATTTGCAATTGTGCACCGATGTTACGGCCTACATCTACGTCTGCAATATCTATAGAAAGAATCTCAAATGCAGTGCCTGCATCAAGACCCTTATTTAGAACCGTTTGAGAAATGGTATCCGGGTTTTCCAGTACGGCAGAGTGTGCCATGGAGCTACCAACAGTGGTAACAATACCTTCACCGATACGGGCGATGATGGTTTCCTCACCGGCACCACCTACAAGGCGTTCAATATTGGTACGCACGGTAACGCGTGCTTTAACTCTTAATTCAATACCATCTTTTGCAATGGCTGCAACCAATGGGGTTTCTATTACTTTTGGGGTAACACTCATTTGTACGGCTTTGAACACATCGCGGCCGGCAAGGTCTATGGCACAGGCTTTTTCAAAGGAAAGTACAATACCTGCCCTTTGTGCTGCAATAAGCGCATTGATAACACGGTCTACATTACCACCGGCTAAAAAGTGGGTTTCCAATTGGCCGATAGAAACATCTAACCCTGCTTTTCTTGCCTTAATTAAAGGGTCTACAATTTTTTTAGGGGCGATTCTTCTTAAACGCATACCAACAAGGCTGGAAATAGATACATGCACGCCAGAAGCGATGGCCGTAATCCATAAACCTAAAGGAACAAAGCGTAAAAATACGCCAATAAACAAAACTGCAACAATTACAATGATAAAAATTGCTACATCAAAACCGTACATAATTTCCTCCTAACATTCTTCAACGATAATTTTCAAATCAACTATTTGCACAACTTTTACGTTTGCGCCTTTTTGTATAAAGCCTCCACGGCTTACAACATCAATACGTTTACCATCTATAATGGCAATACCTGCAGGGCGAAGTTCACTTTGCGTTTGGCCTTCTTTGCCAAGCAATTCTTGCATTTGTTCACTACCTGCAACACTGTTTTCCTGTGTTTTTAGTACATACTTGCTTAATTTGCCTTTTTGTAAGCTTTTAACAGTAATAGAAAAAGCAAAAACGCACAAGCTAACCAATACCAAGGTAATACCAATGGTAGCCACAGGCCCAAAGTGTATGGCGGTAAGCACAATGGAAATTAAAGAAAATACAAGCCCGGCTATACCCGCAACACCAATGCCCGGAATAATGGCTTCTACCACGAGCAAAAGCACACCAAACACAAAACACAACAACAAAGTGCCGTTATTTGCAATCCACTGTAACATAGCTTCACTCCTTTCTTGTATAATAGTATACTATTGCGGATAAATATTTACAATATTTTTCCATATTGAAGCGTGAGATTGACAAAAATTTTACAATTACCCTGCAATTTTTACTAAACGAAAAACTATACGCCACTTATCGCCATAAAACAACCACTTATTCAAAAACGCTTGTGTTATAGAATTTGTTTTTCCATATTCTACACAAAAGGAGGTAATATAAGTGCAGATAGAAATTCAAACAGACATTGCTTGTAAAGAACCGAAACTCATCATTATTACAGATAAAATGAACGATGAAGTACAGGATATTTTAAAGCGTTTATCTGCAACCGCTCCACAAATACCTTTGGGTTTGCATGAAGATATATTGGAAATATTGGAAGAAGAAAACATTGTTCGCTTTTATACGGCAGGTGGCAAAGTATTTGCAGAAAGCAAGAGCAAAGAATATCAACTGCGTTTGTACGAATTGTAAGAAAAACACAGCCACGCTTTATTTATTCGCATTTCCAACACAGAGATCATTAATATCAAGCAGGCTCGTTCTTTTGGTTTAAGCTTGAGTGGAACCGTTTGCGTTACCATGAGCAACGGCACGGTTGCCTATGTATCCAGACGCTATGTAAGTAAATTTAAAATATTAGGAATATGAGGTGAAGAAAATGAAAAAACAAATATTAAAACGCGGGCTTTGGGGCTTCCCTATCGGCATTGCCATCGGTCATAGTATTAACATACTTATTTCGCTTCTCATTGACCAAGGGCAGTTTATAGCAACACCACCAACTTTAGTAGAGCAATTTGGGAGTGAGCTGAATGCCGTTATTATACAAAGCCTTCTGAGCGGTATGCTCGGCGCAGGCTTTTCTATCGCATCCATCATTTGGGAATTGGATAACTGGAGCATTACCAAACAAAGCTGTGTGCATTTTGCCATACTCTCTACCGTCATGCTCCCCATTGCATACTGCTTGCATTGGATGGAACATAGCCTGTTAGGGTTTACAACATATTTTGCTATATTTATTATAATATATATTGCCATTTGGTTCGCAATATATTTGTCTTGGAAAATAAAAATCAAACAACTGAATGATGGGTTAAAATCCAATAAAAACCATTAACCTTTATTTTTAATAAACAATAGAACTTCGGTTTTATTGTTTTATTTTTTGCAGCTTGTAACAAAAGCAAAATTTTTCTTTAACTGTTTTAAACTAAAAAACACTTGTGCTATAATAATAAAAAAACAAAAGAGGTAAGTATGCAAATAGTACATAAAGAAAATGAAAATAAAGTATTGGTTTTGATAGATGAAACAGAAGCAGGCGTACTGCGCTATACAATTCACAAAAAATATTGGTCTGTCGATTCTGTAGTGGTTTCTCCCGATTTTCGCGGGCAAGGTATTGCAGGGCAATTGCTTAATGCATTTGTTGAAATATTACGGGCAAAAGGCGTAAAAATGTTGCCTGTCTGCTCTTATGTAGTAAAAAAATCAAAAGAAAGTACCGAATACGACGATGTATTGTATAAAGAAATTTAAAAAAATACTCTGCCTTTGCTTGCTGATGGCTTTGTGTATGCCCATAGTGCAGGCACAAAGTATACAAGAAAGCGAAAAAGAACATTTTAGCAATTTTGAAAGCTATAACCGAGCTGTTACATTGCCCACAGGTAAAAAGCTGTATTACTATGCACAAAACAGCCCTGAATGGGCAAAACATTGGTATGACACCAAGCCCAATGGCTTTATAGTGTTTGGCGATGGTGGCTGTGTGGCCAGTGCGCTTGCCAACACTCTAATAAACTTAGCGCCTAAAAATCAACTATCAAAATTAAAGCAATTAAGCCGTGAAAGCTTTTTGTTAGACAGTAAAGCCGTTCCCTTGCACTTAGGCCACCCAAAGCGCAAAAAATTCGCCATAGAAAGCAGTGCGGATTTTGCTGCATTTTTGCCACTGGTTTTGGGGCAATATGCCAGTGGTAACAACCTGTTAAGCTCCAACAATTATAGAAGCACCGCATTTTATAAACCTGTTTTTTCTTTGTTTCATTTACAAAACTACGAAAGCAAGAAGTTTGAGGAAGTAGAGCACGTGCTTGCCGATGGCGGACTGATTGTAAGTTCCAGCGGTGGTATGAACAGCCCTATTGCAAGAGGTGGCCATTTTTTTGTAATTGCAGACAGCGATGAAAACTATATATACATTTTGGATAGCCTGGTGCGTGAACGCTATAAGTTAGATAAAAAGCGTTATATGGAAATTGTGGAGCCGGGTGTAGTGCGTGTAAAAAAAGAAAATTTAACCAAATTGCATTTTAACTATTTCATAGCAGTAGAAGCAGCCAAAAATATTACAAGTGAAAAATAAAACAGTTTGCACAGCAAACTGTTTTTTAACTTGCCAAAGCTTTGGCTTTACTTTAAAAAACACACAATATTTGCTATACTGAATATGCAAATATACAATTACTTTTAAAGGAATTTACAATGAAAATACAATGGTACCCCGGCCATATGGCCAAAACCAAACGATTATTAACAGAGCAATTAAAAAAAGCAGACTTTATTATAGAACTTGCAGATGCCAGAATTCCCCTCTCCAGCCGCAACCCAGACCTAATCAAGCTTGCAGAAAATAAAAAGCGTGTGTTGGTGCTCACCAAGGCAGACCTTGCCAACCCA
>JAEWXD010000012.1 GCA_023396045.1 Bacillota bacterium
CTATTTACATATTGCAAATATACACATGCCCCCACAATTGCTATAAAAGGAATTGCCCAAAGTACTAACTTTAATAATTGTTTTATTTGAAAAACAAACTTATCTTGATAATTACAAAAACTAAACGACTGCATTATGGTTACAGGCTCGTTTCTTGATAGTTTTTCCATGCTCTCGGCAAAAGAAGAACGCAAAGGCAAAGCCACAAGAACATACAAAATAATACTCGCAATTGGCAATATCATATTTTTAGAACCGGTATATAAAAAATGGATAACAGGCAATACTATTAGAATACGAAGTAAAGTATGCAATAAGACCATGCTTAATACAATATGATATTTAGAAATAAGATTTTTGAAACTTAAGCCAAAAGGCTTGGCTAATGCTGAATTTTGCAAAGGAGCCTCCTAAATTAAAGTACATCATAAAATGGACGTGTGTCTATATAATATGTGGTAAAGTTTTCATCAAGATAGTAAAGATTTATAGAAGCATCCACATTATCTTTTAGAGGTATCCATATATAATCGCTATAAAATACAATATCTTTTTGTGGGTGCTTACACACAAAATATTGCGGACTGTTACCCCATATACGAACACCGGTATTACATTCTATACTTTGTAATTGCACTTCTATTTTTTTACCATTCTGCAATAAGGCGGTTATTTCTTTTTTACGTTTATTTATGCGTTGATGTGCAGCAAATGCGGCAGCAAACAATACAATAGATAAAAAGAATAAAAAAATTGCTAAAGAAATATTTTGTTTGCTTGTATAGGCAATATTCGGATTACTTTTGCTATAAAAAATATTCAAATAGTTACCTGTAATAGGTGCTTTTACATTTTTTATAGGTATATTGGTATACTCTGTTTGCCCTACTACAAAAGAAACCAAGACTTCTTTATACGTTTGACTGTTATTTTGCGCAACTACGCCAACAATGCTCGCCCTTATTTGTTCTGCCTGTAAATTAAAGCCTATTGTTTTATGGCCAACTGCAAGTGCTAAAGAAAGCACAACAAGTGAAACCACAATAAATATGCGGCTATAATTTTGCATTGGGTTTTTAAGTTGATTAATGTCTTGCATGTTCACACTCCTATAAGCATAATACCATAAATACACATATTTAACAATAAAAAAGGCTTACCCTTTAAGTAAGCCTATTATTTTAGCGCACAGCATATTTTTGATAAATATCAATATATGCAGCTGCTGAACGATCCCAACTAAAGTCTGTTTGCATTCCTCTTTGCTTTAATATACGGAATGTTTTTTTATCTTCTTTATAGTAATGCACTGCTCTAGCTATCGTATTAAGCATATCATGTGCGTTATAGTTAAAGAAAGTGAACCCGTTTCCCTCTTGATTATATTCATTATAGCTTAAAACGGTATCCCTGAGACCACCGGTTTCACGCACAATAGGAATAGTGCCATAACGCATACTCATCATTTGGCTAAGACCGCATGGTTCAAATTGAGAAGGCATTAAAAACAAATCTGCACCGGCATAAATTCTGTGTGCTAAACCATGATCCATGGCAAATCTTGCTGCCACTCTGCCCGGATAATTTTGTTCTGCCCAAGAGAAAAGATTTACATAACGTGATTCGCCCATGCCAAGTACTACAAGTTGGATACCCAAATCCATCACTTCTGTAATAACTCTATCTACAAGGTCTAACCCTTTTTGACTGCTTAAGCGAGTAATCATAGCTACTATTGGTACTGTAGAATCTTGTTCAAGCCCCAATTCTTTTTGCAATGCAGTTTTACATCTTGCTTTACCACTAAAGTTCTTATATGAAAAATGACTTGGAATATGAGGATCGGTTTGTGGATTATAATCATTGGTATCAATGCCATTTACAACCCCATACAAATGGTTTCTGCGTGCACGGAGCAAAGGGTCCATATGTTCACCAAAATAGGCAGTTGTAATTTCTTCGGCATAACTTTCACTAACAGTGGTAATTGCATCTGCATAAACAAGGCCTGCCTTCATAAAGTTTGCAGCACCATATGCTTCTAATTTATCGGCGGTAAACAAGCTATCACCAAGCCCCAAAATGTCTTGCACATCTTTAATACCAAAAATACCTTGGTATTGCAAATTGTGTATGGTATATATACAGCGCATATTGGCATAGAAAGGTAAATGTGCATACTGAATTTTAAGCAATGCAGGCACCATACCCGTTTGCCAGTCATGCGCATGCACGATATCCGGTTGAAAATCAAGCAGTGGCAAAGCATTTAAAATGGCTCGGCACAGGTAACCGAAACGTTCATACTCATCGCCACCTAAGCCATAGATATACGGCCTGCCAAAATAGTACTTGTTATCTACAAAATAATAAATAACGCCATCTTTTTCTATTTTTTCAATGCCAACATATTGTTTGCGCCAGCCCAGATCTACTTCAAAATCCAATACATGTTCTAATTTTTCTTGCCATACGATATCCATCAAAGCGTATAAAGGAAGAATAACACGTACTTCATGGCCTTTTGCTGCCAAAACGGGTGCCAAAGAGCCAACCACATCTGCCAAACCGCCGGTTTTACAAAAAGGAATACATTCGCTTGCAGTAAATAGTATTTTCATATTGGCCTCCTATACAATCATGCGTTT
Source organism: Bacillota bacterium (assembly GCA_023396045.1). Taxonomy (GTDB): domain Bacteria; phylum Bacillota; class Clostridia; order Christensenellales; family Aristaeellaceae; genus JAAZPT01. The sequence goes on from JAEWXD010000012.1 coordinate 2,649, forward strand.
TGCTATTACAATAGGATAACTCTTAGGGCCAATCAATCTACCATAGGCTTTAATTACGGTTTGCTTATCAAGAATACAATTTTCTAAAGTTACCCCTTTTTCAACATGTGCATCCTGCATAATAACGCAATTTTTAATTTTTGCACCTTCATCTATACGAACGCCTCTGAAAACAACTGAGTTTTCAACTTCGCCCATAACTTGTGCACCATCGGCTACTAAAGAATTGATTACTTTAGAATTAGCACAGTAGCGGGCCGGCAATTCATCACGCACTTTGGTGTATACCGTACTTTCACCCCAAAAGAGTTCTTTACGATTTTCTGCATTTAACAGTTGCATATTAGCATCAAAATATGCAGTAATAGAATCTACCAAATAAGCTTTTTTAGTGTATTCGTAGCCTACAACTTTACATTTTTTATCAAGAACCATTTTTTGAATAACATCGGTTACAAAATTATGGAAACCATGTGAAGTTGCATTGTTAACCAACTCAATTAAGAATTCTGTTTTCATGAGATATATTTCCATAGAAGTATTCTCATAGCTCGGATCGGTTGGTTCATATTCCAATTGCTCCACTTCGCCTACTTCATTGATTTTTAAGTAGGCACCACTTTCATTGCGCTGTAAACTATGATCTTTGGAATATAAAATACTGATATCTGCATTTTGTTGCAAATGGTTTTTAAAGAAACTGTTTAATTTATCATTGAAAATTAAATGGCTATTGCAAACCACAATATATTCTTGCTTAGAGCGGCGCAGATAACTCATATTGGAGCGCAAAGCATCTAATAGGCCATGGTAAACGCCAATATTATCACGGGTTAAAAACGGAGGAAGAATAAATAAACCATCATTTTTACCATGTAAGTCATATTCTTTACCACTCCCCAAGTGATCCATAAGGCTATGGTAGTTTTTTTGCATAATAACACCAACGTTATTCATGTTGCTGTTTACCATAGAACTTATAATAAAGTCAATAATTCTATATCTACCAGCGATGGGTAATGCGGCAATAGCACGAGAGATGGCTAACTCTCTAAGTAACTCATCTTTTTCACCGGTGTATATAACACCCATTACATTTTTCATATATAATAACCTCTCTTACTATTCAAATTGTACGCCGGCTTTTACTACTTCGCCAGCTTTTACAATACTATTTTGGCCAACTACAGCTATATTCCCGGTTTCTTCGCCAACCATGGCGCCTGCTTCAATTATGCAGTTTTCTGATAAAATGGCACGATTGATTACAGCGCCTCTACCAATTTTAGCACCCGGCATAACTACACTGTTTCGTACGGTTGCGCCCTCCATTACTTGCACACCTGCAAATAGCACAGAGTGATCTACATTGCCAAGCACTTCACAACCTTCCGTTACTAAGCTACTTTTTACAGAGGCACCGTTAGCAATATAGTGAGGTGGCATACTTGGGTTACGAGCGTAAATTCTCCATTTTGGATCAGTCAAATCTATAGGAAGATCATCTTCTAACAAGTCCATATTTGCTTCCCATAGACTTTCGATCGTTCCAACGTCCTTCCAATAATCATTAAAGTCGTATGCAAACAAACGCTGATTATTATCAAGCATCGCCGGGATAATATTTTTACCAAAGTCATTAGAACTTTTAGGATCTTTTTCATCTTCTGTAAGGTATTTTTCTAAAACATCCCACGAGAAAACATATACACCCATAGAAGCTTTATTGCTCTTTGGTACCTTTGGTTTTTCTTGGAACTCAATAATTTCATTGCTATCGTTGGTATGCATTAGACCAAAGCGACTTGCTTCCTCCCAAGGAACTTCACGAACGGCGATAGTAACATCTGCATTATTGTCTTTGTGATATTTAATCATATCGCTGTAATCCATTTTATAAATGTGGTCGCCACTTAAAACAAGCACATATTCCGGATTAAATTGTTTAATAAATGCAATATTTTGATAAATGGCATTGGCTGTACCTTTATACCATTCACCGCTGGTTGCTTTCATATATGGCGGCAAAACATATACACCACCATTGGATAAGTCTAAGTCCCAAGGAGATCCACTACCGATATAGGAGTTTAACTCCAAAGGTCTATATTGCGTTAATACACCAACTACATCAATACCACTATTGGTACAATTGCTAAGTGGAAAATCAATAATTCTATATTTCCCACCAAAAGGTACAGCCGGTTTGGCCATACTTTCTGTAAGTATGCCCAATCTACTTCCTTGGCCACCTGCTAAAAGCATTGCCACACATTCTTTTTTTGCAATCATTTACAAACACTCCTTATATATGGTTTAATCTATGTTATTATTCTTTATTTTGGTTTTGAAAGCTTTTCTTTTATTCTTTCATACTTAAAGTAAATGCAACTGAGTGGTGGTACGCAAATATCCACACTATAAGGCAAACCATTGCACATTTCTTTTTGAGCTTGCAATACAAATGCATTGTATTGATTGGAACCTGCATAGACTTCCAAGTCGCTATTAAAAACTTCTGTAATTTTACCAGCTTGAGGCAAACCAATTCGATAAACGGGATGAAATACCGGTGTAAAGTTTGCTACAATTACAATGCTGTTACCTTTTTTATCTGTACGAGTAAATGCAAGCACACTGTTATCTGTATCGTTTGCAGTAATCCATTGGAAACCATTCCAAGAATCTTCTACTTCATAAAAAGCTTTATGTTTTTTATAAAAATGGTTTAAATCCTTTACATATTGCTGAAATTGAGGATGCTTATCGTAAACAAGCAAAAACCAATCCAATTGGTCGTCAAACTTCCATTCAATAAAATGCGCAAACTCACTACCCATAAACAAGAGTTTTTTGCCCGGATGAGCCATAGTGTAGCCATATAGAGCTCTTAACCCCGCAAACTTATTCCACAAGTCACCAGGATTTTTATCTAACATAGAGCATTTACCGTGCACCACTTCGTCGTGCGAAAATGGTAAAATATAATTTTCAGAAAAAGCATAGAACAAAGAAAAAGTTAATTTATCGTGATGATATTTTCTATATACAGGATCTAATTTTATATAGGATAAAACGTCATTCATCCAACCCATATTCCATTTAAAGCCGAAACCCAAACCGCCCATATAAGCAGGCTTTGTAACCATGGGATATGCAGAAGATTCTTCTGCTATCATCATAATGCCAGCAAAATCTCTATAAACAACTTCATTCAAATGGCGTAAAAACGCAACGGCATCTAAATTTTCTCTACCACCATAAGGATTGGGCAGCCATTCACCATTTTCTCTGCAAAAATCATAATACAGCATACTGCTAATTGCATCACAGCGAATACCGTCTACATGAAAATAATCAAACCAGAAACACGCATTGCTAAGCAAAAAGCTACACACTTCACCACGTGCAAGGTCAAACATATGGGTTCCCCACAGCTTCATATCCCCTCTACGCGGATCTGGATGCTCGTATAATGCAGTACCATCAAAACGGCGCAAACCAAATTCATCTCTAGGGAAATGGGCAGGAACCCAATCTATAATAACGCCTATATTGGCTCTATGAAATGCATCTATAAGGGCCATTAAATCCTTCGGTTCGCCAAAACGAGCTGTTGCAGAATAGAAACCGGTTACCTGATAGCCCCAAGACATATCCAAGGGGTGCTCCATTACCGGTAAAAATTCCACATGAGTATAGCCCATTTGTTTTACATAAGGAACCAATTCTTTACATAATTCTTTATATGTAAAGAAGGAACCATCTTCATGGCGTTTCCAGGACCCCAAATGCAGCTCATAGATATTAATCGGGCTAACATAGGGATTAAAGGTAGAGCGTTTTTGAAGCCATTTACTATCTTTCCAAGAGAAACCGTCTAAATCATAAGTTAAAGAAACGGTATTTGGGCGTAGTTCTGTATAAAAAGCATAGGGATCGGCTTTAAATAGTATATTTCCATTATTATCTTCTATAGCATATTTATAACCATAGCCTTCCCCCATTTGCGAAAAAGGAATACGAACTTCCCAAATACCGTCATATTGTTTTTGCATACGATTGGCTTGCGTGTTCCATTGATTGAAATAGCCAACCACCGAAACATTTTTAGCATTTGGAGCCCACACAGCAAAATGCCAAAGCTTACCTTTTTCGCTTTGCACAATATGTGCGCCAAGCATTTGATAAGCATATCTGTCTTTACCGCTATGAAATTGTTCTCTTTGCATTGAACTTGGAGGGTTATAATTCATACATAATACCTCACAAATACGGAACTATATTTATCTATATTGTGAATTAATTTTATCATATATGGAATTTTTATACAAGAACTATTATATATGTAAATTTTATTGCTTTAATAATAAAATCACAACAAATAATAGAATAAAAATAAAAATTCGCACCCAAAATATGTTTAAAAAGTAAAAATAAGTAAAAAACAGCCTAAAAACACGAATGTTAAAGCAATATCGTTGACAAAAAATATATTTATAGCTACAATAAAGCTGAACCTAATGGTATATGTACTTTTTAAAACAGTTTATACTGTTTGCTTTATAAAGTAGACATGGCCGGTTCTGTGCAATGCACAATTATTTGTATTTTAGCTATTATATTAGGAGGAATGATTCCAATGGCAAAGCAAAAATTTGAACGTACCAAAACCCACGTAAACATTGGTACAATCGGTCACGTAGACCATGGTAAAACAACATTAACAGCAGCAATTACAATGGTATTAGCAGCAAGCGGTCAAGCCCAAGCAATGCGTTATGACCAAATTGACAAAGCACCAGAAGAAAAAGCACGTGGAATCACGATTAACACCAGCCACGTAGAATATGAAACCAATACCAGACACTATGCACACGTAGACTGCCCAGGCCACGCCGACTATGTTAAAAACATGATCACAGGCGCAGCTCAAATGGACGGTGCTATCTTAGTAGTATCTGCACCAGACGGCCCAATGCCACAAACAAGAGAACACATCTTGTTGGCTCGCCAAGTAGGTGTACCATACATCGTAGTATTCATGAACAAAACCGACCAATTGGATGACGAAGAACTCTTAGAATTAGTAGAAATGGAAATCAGAGAATTACTTTCCAGCTACGACTTCCCAGGTGATGACACACCAATCGTAAAAGGTTCTGCATTAAAAGCATTAGAATACTTAACAAACGGTGGTACAGATCCTAAGAATGCTCCGGAATGCCAATGCATCTACAAACTAATGGATGAAGTAGACGCATACATTCCAGCACCAGAACGTCCAACCGACCAACCATTCTTAATGCCGGTAGAAGACGTATTCTCTATTACCGGTCGCGGTACAGTAGCAACAGGTAGAGTAGAACGCGGTGTAATCAAAGTATCTGACAACGTAGAAATCGTTGGTATGACAGAAGCACCAAGAACAGTAGTAGTAACCGGTGTAGAAATGTTCCACAAATTATTAGACCAAGCAGAAGCTGGCGATAACATTGGTGCATTATTACGTGGTGTACAAAGAAACGAAATCGAACGTGGTCAAGTATTGGCAAAACCTGGTACAATCAAACCACACACAGACTTCGTAGGTCAAGTATACGTATTGAAAAAAGAAGAAGGCGGCCGTCACACACCATTCTTTGATGGTTACCGTCCACAATTCTATTTCAGAACAACAGACGTAACCGGCAACATCAAATTACCTGGTGATGTAGAAATGGTAATGCCTGGTGACCATATTGACATGGAAATCAAACTTATCACACCTATCGCTATTGAACAAGGTTTACGTTTTGCTATCCGTGAAGGTGGCCGTACCGTTGGTTCCGGTGTTGTTTCCAAAATTTTAGGCTAATCACCTT
>JAEWXD010000009.1 GCA_023396045.1 Bacillota bacterium
AAAGAGATCTGCATACCATGTTGCAATATGAATTATTGATTCTTCCGGCATTTTTGCTGTATATTGTATTTTGCGGTTTTCCGTTTTTCCATACTTTTTTTTACAGCATTACAAATTATAATAAATATCATATTCAAGATTACCATATCGTGGGTTTAGTCAATTATGTAAATGTATTTAAGATGAGCATGTTAAAGCTTGCGTTGCAGAATTCTGTAAAATACGCTTTGCTTATGACCTTCTTCCAGTCTTTACTCGCTATTCCTTTGGCAGTTTTGCTTAACCGCAAAATGAAGATGCGCAACATATACCGCACAGGCTTTTTTTTGCCTGCCATGTTTAGCCCGCTGGTTGTGGGTTATTTATGGAATATACTCATGGCGCCGGCAGAAAAAGGGCTTATCAATCAGTTTTTGATTTCTTTGGGTATGGAATCGATTTCTTTTTTAGGCAGCAAAAACGCACTGAATTCGGTGATATTCACCCAGGTTTGGCAATGGGTGGGTTGGGCCATGGTTATATACTTAGCTAACCTGCAAAATATTTCGGAGGACATATTGGAGTCTGCTCGCATAGATGGTGCAGGCGAAATACAAACCTTTTTTCATATCGTATTGCCGCACTTGCAGCCGGGCGTTACGGTGGTCAGCATCAGCTCACTGGTCGGCGGCTTAAAAGTGTTTGATATTATTCAGTCTATGACCAAGGGCGGCCCGGGTTACGCAACAGAAACCATTATGGGCGCGCTTATCAAAGTCGGCTTTGCCGAAGGTAACTATGCTCTTGCTGCCGCATTTGGCGTTATTTTCTTTATATTGGTCATGCTGGTATCTTCTATTTTGCTTCGCCTGTTAAAATGGTGGGAAAGGGCGCTGTCATAATGAATACAAAAGAAAGAAAATTGAATATCATACTTTCCCTTATTGTCGGTTTGATTTTGCTCTTGCATTTGATACCCATATATTATTTGCTTATTGCCACATTCAAAAGTGGAAAAGAGCTTGCGGAAGCTCCGCTTGCTTTGCCCAAAGCCATCAGTTTTGATCGCTATGTTGTTGCATTCTACGACATGCAATACCCCAAGGCGTTTAAAAATACATTTTTGATTGCCGCAGGTACGGTAGTACTCAATTTAAGCCTTTCCACTATGGCTGCCTATTCCTTGGCGAGGTATAAAACCAAGCTTAACAGCTTTATATTTATGATATTTGTTGCAGGTATGATGATTCCCGTACAAATGGGTTTGTCCAGCTTGTATAAACTTGTAAGCGCACTGAAATTGGTAGATAATCTGTTGTCTGTTATATTGATCAACGCTGCTGCGGGAAGTATCACCAGCATATTCTTAATCAAATCCTTCATCGCTTCCTCCATTCCCTATGAAATAGAGGAGTCCGCCCGCATAGACGGATGCAGTGTTTTTGGCATTTTCTTTAGAATTGTGGTACCGCTTTTAAAACCGGTGCTGGCAACACTATCCATTATTATACTTTTGGGCGCATGGAACGATTATATGAACCCGCTTTTGTTCCTTCATTCCCGTGAGAACAATGTTATTTTGCAGGAGCTTAACCGCAATATAGGCCAGTTCTCTGTGGATTGGACAAGCATGTTCCCCATGCTCGTGCTTGGCATATTGCCGCTCACCATTTTTTATATTTTGCTGCAAAACTTTATTATCAGCGGTGTAACCGCCGGTGCTGTGAAAGGATAATGCATGATTGCCATTCAAATCTTAGACAATGAATATTGGTATGCTGCTGTGAGTGCCGCAGGGGATATCAACCCACTACATGCACAGAGTGATGTGCATTTGCCTTTGCAGAATAATGCAACCCTTAACCAAATGACTTCTCTTTTGCTCTCCAATCAAGGACGCTATATTTATGCAGAGGATGGGTTTGAAGCTCTTGTTAGAAATGGCAACATACAAGTTCTGTGCGACAAAATTCCTGTAATTGAGCAATGTGGGGATAGTTTGCAAAGTGCTTATATGGGCTTTATGCGGCGTTTTGACAAAGCAAACGGAAAGCCCATGGACTTGGATCCTTTTTTTGTGCACAGACCCGTATACAACACATGGATAGAGCTTATATTTCACCAAAAGCAAGAGGATATTTTGCAGTATGCGCAGAGTTGGCTGGATCACGGTTTCCCGGCCGGCACACTTATCATAGACGATGGTTGGAGCGATTATTATGGCAAATGGCGCTTTAGCAAAGAAAAGTTTAACGATGCTGCCTACATGATACAAAAACTCAAAGACATGGGTTTTAAAGTTATGCTCTGGGTTGTACCGTTTATCAGTCCCGACACACAGGAATATCGTACATTGCTTAAAAAGGGCTGTTTGCTTATGCAGAATGGAGCCGCTTATGCACTTCGTTGGTGGAACGGTATTTCTGCCTGCTTGGATATGCGCAAAGTTGAGGCAAGGCAATGGATGCAGGAACAATTACAGGCACTCTGTGATATAGGTGTAGATGGCTTCAAGTTTGATGGTGGGGACAGTGTATTTTATTTACCAGAACACGATCCAGATATACAGAGCCATTTGTGGGCAAGCTTTGCGGCAAATTATGCACTGAATGAAATGCGCACCGACTTTAACACCCAAGGTATGCCTCTTATGGAAAGGCTGAGCGACAAACAGCATATTTGGGGTAAGGGTGGTGTGGCCAGCCTTATTCCTGATACGTTGGCATTGGGGCTTGCCGGTCATCCCATTAGTTCGCCGGATATGATAGGCGGTGGGGAATACACTTGTTTTTTAGATACAAGCATAGAAGATTTGGACACAGAACTGATACTTAAAAACACGGCAATTGCCATGCTCATGCCTGTGGTGCAGTTCTCTGTAAACTTAGTGCGCGTAATGCCGCAGTTTTTGCCTCAAGTGCAAGAGCTTTTGTCAATTCGTCAAAGTTTGCAAGCAAAGTATGATCTTTTGGCACAGGAAGCTATGCGCACAAAAGAACCAATTGTGCGATATATGGAATATGTGTTTCCGCACAGTGGCATGGAAAGCATAAACGATCAGTTTATGCTTGGTAATAAATATTTGGTGGCCCCCCTCTATAAGCAAGGCGAGCAAACCCGTCAAGTCGTTTTGCCAAAAGGGTTGTGGAAAGCGCAAGACGGCAGTATTTGCGGCAGCAATGATCACAACAGCATTGCCGAGAGCTCTGCGCTGCTGGCTGTTTATGAACGCTTGCAGTAGTTGGATTTTGTTTATACCATAAAACGATTGTTTCTGTATTCCATGATTTTTATCAGTGGGATTTAAAGGTTTTTCGTAAACATTTTTTCTTATCTTGAAATCAATACCTAAAATTATGAATCTTTTGCATAATTGCAAACAAACCTGTAATGCTTTGTGGCTTTTTATATTGCCAAAGGAAAGATAAAAATATTATAGAAACAAATTGCTTTTCTTTTTCTTGCGTTGTTATTACAACATACATAAGCACTTTGCTATGCTATACTTTATTTGTAATCAAATACAAGGAGGCTTATTATGAAAGCAACGATCATCAAAGAATTTGGCAAAGTAGAAACTTCTGCTTTAACATTGGCACATAAAGAATTTCTAAAAGGCAGCTGCATTCCTGCTCACTCTCACCCAGGCTGCGATGTGTTCTTTACCTTGGTAAAAGGCAATATGAATATTAGAATCGCAGGTGAAGAATATTGCTTAACACCCGGTGCAGTATTGCGTTTTAACGGTGAAAACACCATAGAAGGCAGTGCCTTGGAAGACAGTGAAGTATTCATCTACTTGGTAAAAGAACAATAATATAAGGCAGGTGCAAGCCTGCCTTTTCTTACGCCAAAAACCGAACAACCGCATAAAGACAAAAAATTCTTCCTTTAAGGGAGCTGGCGGGTAACTGCCGCCCGGGTTCAAACCCCGGTTTCTCCGCCGGAATACCTTGTAATCTAAGTGTTACAGGGTTTTTTAGTTGTAAAAATGCAAGGAATGGCAAAATTAAAATGGGTGAAAATCGGCGAAAAATTGTTTGTTATTTCACTACCTGTTTTATCACTTGTAATAGAAGTAATTGTCTAAATATAGATTTTTTATAAAAATTAAAAGCGGAACGCTTATTCTACAATCTGACCACCGGCAAGGCTGGTGGTTTCAAAAAGTGTATAGCTATGCGTATAAAGAAAGAACTTCTTTTGATAGAATATAAAAGCGACTTACAAACGCAATATACCAAAAGGAGGATAATTAAAAAATGATTAACAAGAATAGTTTAGTACACACGAACTGGGGTTGTAAATAGCGTGAGGCATTTGCACCTAAATATTGAAGTTAAGTATTTTATAACGAGCAAAAAACAGAAGAAGGAAAAATAGAAGAAGATTATGTGAATGGAAAGACGTAAATATAGTGGAAGTAGAGTTATACTTGACTATTTACATAAAATAATCCAAAATACTTATTGTATTTTGCAATATTGATATTATGTTTTATAATAAGTATGAATTATAACAAACGCACGCAAAGTGCGTTTTTCTAAGGGGGAGTTATGCAAGCAAGTACAGTACTGGTAGAAGCCTACCTGCAAAAAGGCTACCATTGTGCAGAAGCTGCCTTGCTTGCTGCCTGTGATGCATGGGGAAGCCCATTACCTTTGGGCTACGAGCGCCTTATGGCAGGCTTTGCCGGTGGTATGGGTATGGAAGGCCTTTGTGGTACTATTGTTGGTTGCGCCGCCGCTATAAGTTATTATTGCACAGCTTACCCACAATTTACCAAAAAAGAAATCAAAGATTTGGTAGGTAGATTTGTACGCTTTGTGGAAGCAGACTTGCAAAGTATAGAGTGTAAAGATTTAAAACCGAGGTTTATGAATATACATACGGGTTGTAGTACAGCTGTTGTGCATATTATGAAATTGCTGGATGCCTTTGTGCAAGAAGAACCCAAGTATTTTAAAGAAAGTGAGCAAGTATAGTGAAAAAATATAAACCTATTTTCTTTATTGTATTCACTGCATTGGTCGTATATCTTAGCTACCACTTTCAATTGCACGTGTATTTTAGCGATATGCAGAAATTAGCATTTTTGCAGAACATGGTGCAAGAAAATATATGGCTGGCTATGCTTGTATATTGCGTCATTACCATATTTGCAGGCGTATTTTTGGCTTTGCCGGGTGTGCTCTATGCAGTGCTGGCTGGCATGCTCTTTGGTCCCGTCTTGGGCACCTTACTTTGTGCCTTTAGTGCAAGTGTAGGGGCAGTATTTTGCTTTATTGCCGCACGTTATTTTTTAAAAGACAGCATTGCCCCAAAGCTTATGAAAAATACCTACATCAAAAAAAATTTGTTTGACCAAAAACAAAATAATATGTTTTTTATTTTAATGATCACAAGGCTTGTGCCTTTGTTCCCATTTAATTTGCAAAACTTTGCCTATGGCATTACAGATATTTCTTTGGGATTATATTCTGTTGGTACATTTATTTTTATCATTCCGGGTACTGCGATTTATACCTTCGGTACGGCAGGTATTGTAGATGGTGGAAACCGTTTGCTATATATTGTCACTGCACTTGTGCTCGTATTTGTGGTTACCGTTGTAGGCAAACAAATACAAAAACGCTACATGTAAAAGAATAGGAGGACACATGCATAGAAAAAATCCAAGAGAGCATCATTGTGATGTAAGCCAATGCATCAATTGTGGCCAATGCACAAAACATTGTAGCTTTTTAACAAAGTATGATATTGACATATCCGATACTGAAAAACTGGAAAAACTTGCTTACCATTGCTTTTTGTGTGGTAAATGTACAGAAGTCTGCCCCATGGGCATAGACGGTCGGGAAATCATATTGCGTATGCGTCAAAAGCAAGTACAAGAGCAAGGCGGTAAGTTAAAAGACAAAGCCTACCTTGGCATTGTGCTTGAGAAAGGCAATTATATTTTTAAAAACTACAGAAGTGCCAAGAAGAGCAATAAAGCTGTTTTTTTCCCCGGTTGTAATTTTTTGGGCTATTACCCTAAAACTTGTGCCTATATTAGCCAAAAATTGCAAGAGCAAGGTATATCTACCGTGTATGATTGCTGTGGCAAACCTATAGCAGAACTTGGTTTGCAAAACAAAGAAGCCAAAAATATTCAAAATATAGAAAACACCCTTACAAAGCAAGGTGTACAAGAACTCGTTGTGGCTTGCCCCAATTGCTATGACTTTTTAAAACCAAAACTTCGCTTAAAAGTGCGTAGCATTTATGACGTTTTACAAGAATTTGGCTGGGGGAATCCTATAGAAGAAGCCATCACTATTTTTGCCCCTTGCTCCGATAGAGAAAAACATGAATTGTATGCACAAATACGGCCGTTTTTAAAACAGGAAGCCAGCTTTATAGAGCAAGTACAATGCTGTGGCTTAGGTGGTTGCGCCGGTATTAAAGAAAGAACACTCGCAAATATTATGAGCCAATCTATGAAAGATATTGTGGGGGATAGTACACTGCATGTATATTGTGCCACCTGTGCAGGCAAGTTCTCGGCACAGGGCATTCCCAATGTAGTACATGTGTTACCACAAATATTGGGTATAGAAGAAGTTCCCCAAATTAAAAGTGCATTTATAAACAGAGCCTTACATTTAATTAAAGCTTAAAAAAGGAGAAACAAAAAATGAAAAACAAAAACCTTAACAGACTTATTCTTATTATAGCTATACTTGCCTGTGTAGCTGTGTACTTCTTTGTACAACCGGTAAATACATTTATGAACAATGTGTTCTCTATGTTTGCCACCGGTGATTTCACTGTAGTAAAAGATTTCGTTGCATCTTATGGCGTATACGCAGCAGCTATTTCCTTTCTGCTTATGGTATTGCAATCCATCGTTGCACCACTACCGGCATTCTTAATTACTTTTGCAAACGCTAACCTATTTGGTTGGTGGCAAGGCGCCATTCTCTCTTGGAGTTCTGCTATGGTAGGTGCAGCAGCATGCTTCTATATTGCTAGAATTTTAGGTAGAGACGTAGCAGAAAAATTAACCAGTAAAACCGGCCTGCAAGAAATGGACATCTTTTTTGAAAAATATGGAAAAAACACTATTTTGATTTGCCGCTTATTGCCTTTTATATCTTTTGATATTGTAAGCTATGCAGCCGGGTTAACCAAAATGTCTTTCCTTTCTTTTTTTGTGGCAACTGGTATCGGTCAATTGCCTGCAACCATTGTATATTCCTATGTTGGCGGTATGCTAACCGGTGGTGCAAAACTCTTAGTAACAGGTTTACTAATCGTATTTGCCCTTTCTGCATTGGTTGTTTTGGCTCGTAAAATTTATGTAGAAAAACAAAAAAAGGCAGAAGCAAAGAAGAATGCATAATACAGCGCTGATACTCTTTAGCCGTTTGGCTATTGCAGGGCAAGCAAAATCCAGGCTCTTTCCCTATATGGGGGAAGAGCCTGCTGCTACCCTGCAACAATGCTTTATAGATGGTGCAGGCAAAGAATTTGCAACCTTCCCGGCAGATGTTTTTGTGTTCTATACCGGCAATGAGGGGAAAACAGAGGCAAGCAAAGCAACCTATAAAAATGCAAAAACAGACTTGGAGCATTGTTTTTCTTATGCCAAAGCCTTTGAGTTGCAAAGCGAGGGTGGCTTGGCAAACAAAATGCAAAAAGCTTTTAATCATGTCTTTGCGCAAGGTTATGAGCGGGTGGTTCTCGTGGGTACAGATATTCCGGAACTTCGGCAAAATGATGTGCGTTTGGCATTGCAATTACTCTGTGAAAAAGATGTTGTGTTTGGCACCACAGAAGATGGTGGTTATTATTTAGTGGGCTTTGCCAAACAAATGCAAGAGCATATTGGTGATGTATTTGCTATTGAGCAATACGGCAATGCCAATGTAATGCAAGCCACCTTGGAGAACTGCAAAAACTTCAATGTGGGTTTTGTGCTTCCCAAACAAGATGTAGATACTAAACAAGATATACAGCATTTTTTGTACAAAATGCGTGAAGATAAACGCTTGCGCAAAAACAAAGCTTGTAGTTTTTTGGCTGCACAGGCCAAAATAAGCATTATTGTGCCTATGTATAATGAGCAATCTACCATAGAAGCTTTACTTGTGCAGCTTGCACCCTTGCAAACAGAATGTGAAATCATCTTGGTAGATGGTGGCAGTACTGACGCTACTTTAAGCCTTATTCCGGAAAGCTTTACCGTGCTGCACAGCCCCAAAGGCAGAGCCAAGCAAATGAATCTTGGCGCACAGCAGGCCACAGGGGATATTTTGTTCTTCTTACATAGCGATAGTGTTTTACCTAAAAACCCTTTGCAAGTCATACGCAAAGTAATGCAAAAGCATCATGCAGGCTGTTTTGGTATTGCATTTAAATGTTGGCATCCATTTTTACTCGTGTGCCGTATTGTGAGCAATATGCGTGTGTTTGATAGAAAAGTAATGTTTGGGGATCAAGGTATATTCATAGATAGGAACCTGTTTATGCAAGTAGGTGGCTTTCCGGAATTGCCCATTATGGAAGATTACCAGTTTTCTTTGCAATTAAAGGATAGAGGAATTCGTCTGGGCATGGCAACAAGACGCATTTATACCTCTGCACGCAGGTTCCCTAAAAATAGTATACAAATGTTAAAGTTGATGTGGCACATGAACCGTTTACGCAAACGGTATAGAGATTTGCAAAGCCCGCAGGAGTTGCTGCAACAATATAAGGATGTACGTTAAGTATAAAAAATAGTAATTTGCAAAAAGATTTTATACAATGCACTTGCTATTTATTGTGTAATGTGATAATATTATCACGAAATATAATTAAACTACCCAAAGGAGTTTTATCATGAAAAGAAAATATCTTGTATTACTTGCTATGGCAGTAATGGCTGTTCTTTTACTCAGCTCTTGTGCATCTAAAAAGATGGACATTAACGAAGTAAAAACAGAAAACGGTTTCCAATATGTTAGCCCGGAAGCAGCTTTAGAAGCAGCTAAAGACGGCAAATCTCACATTTTAGACGTACGCGCTTGGGAAAATTATTCCACAGGTCGTGTAGCCAATTCTGAATGGAGCCCAATCTTCCCATTGGAAGACACCACTTTAGAAGCAAGCATGCAAGAATATGCAAAAGCTAACTTGCAAGATGGTGAAAAAATCTATATCGTTTGCAACAGTGGCAAACGTGGCGCAGAAAAAACCACCGAAATCTTAAAAGGTCTTGGTATTGACGAAAAATTGATTTTCACTGTTGAAGGTGGTGCCAAAGCATTATCCGATATTAAAGGCGCTTTAAGCACAAACCGTGTCGATGAAGCGATTGACTGGAAATATATCAAAGGTAGCGAAGTATTGGCTATGGAAGGCGCTCAAATCGTAGATGTACGTGATGCAGATACATATGCACAAGGCCACTTGGCAGCAAGCCAAAACTTACCACTAAAAGAAATTGAAAGTGCAGAAGCTCAAACCGCTATGTACAACTTAGCTCAATCCGGCTTAGACAAGAGCAAACCTGTTTACTTCCTCTGTTACAGTGGCAACAAATGTGCTAAAACCGCTATCTCTGTTATGTTAGATGCAGGCCATAAAGCAGAAAATCTTTTCATTATTGAAAACGGCGCAAAAGACGAAGCTATTTCCGGTGCTTTTGTTAAATAATTAAATCTATTAAAAAAGCTTGTCCTTTAGGGCAAGCGTTTTTTGTGCATAGAACTATTGCATAGTTGTTTTCTTGTTCTTTATTTTTGTTATGTTTTTCAGCAGGCATTTTTTATTTCTTTTTTGGAGCTGCTCATTTTTTTGTTTTCTCTCTTGACAGTTGAACGGCTGCTCAACTATAATAAAGTTGAGCAATTATTCAACTATTGGAGGTGCAAATGTGAAACAGCTACCATGCAATTCTGTTTGTGAAGCATGCTTGTGTCATGGCAACACATTGGAATGTTTGCAGGCACGCAAACAAAGTATTCCGGAGGAGCAAAGGTTTTTATTCTTGGCAAGCTTTTTTAAAAATTTAGGGGATAGCACACGCTGTAAAATTTTATTTGTACTGTCTCAAAAAGAACTTTGTGTGGGCAATATTGCTTATTTAATAGGCATGACAAAATCTGCCGTATCACATCAGCTTAAAAAACTGAAAGATGCCAAAGTGCTTAAAAGTCGTAAGGAGGGCAAGGAGGTATATTACAGTTTAGATGATGCCCATGTGCAGCAAATGTTTGCACTCACTTTTGCCCATATTGCTCATCAAGAGGAGGATCAGCATGAAAACAGATAAAAATATAGGCATTGCCTTTTTACTGAACCTTTGTTTTTCTATTTTTGAATTTATAGGTGGCACACTTACTGGCAGTGTTGCCATTGTGTCTGACGCAGTGCACGACCTTGGCGACGCACTTAGTATAGGTGTTTCCTATATGTTAGAAAAAAAGAGTAAGCAAAAAGCAGACGATATATATAGTTATGGCTATGCACGTTTCTCTGTGATTGGTAGCGTTATTACTACCACCATACTTTTGGTTGGTTCTGTGCTTGTTATTTATCATGCCATACAACGCGTACTCCACCCGGTAGAAATTCATTACAATGGTATGATCCTTATGGGGATATTTGGGGTGTTGGTAAACTTTGGAGCAGCTTATGTAACCAAAAGTGGCGATTCTTTAAACCAAAAAGCTGTGAACCTACATATGTTAGAAGATGTTTTGGGTTGGGTAGTGGTTCTTATTGGCGCAATTATTATGCGCTTTACAGACATTTCTATAATTGACCCTATTTTATCTATTGGCGTAGCAGGTTATATTTTGTATAATGCTATACAGAATATGCAGGAAGTATTGCAGGTGTTTTTAGAAAAAACACCAAAAGGTATAGAAAGCAAGGAATTGTTGCACCATTTATTACATATAGAAGGTGTGCAGGATGTGCACCATTTGCATGTGTGGAGTATAGATGGCTTTAACCATTGTGCAACCTTGCATGTGGTATGCCCTGCCAGTCAGGCCCATGCTGTAAAACATGCTGTGCGAGATGAACTTATGGAACATGGTGTTGGCCATGTAACCATAGAACAGGAAAATCCGGGGGAACATTGCCATGATAGCTCTTGTACTGTGCATGCTGTATCTGCAGCACATGGGCATCACCACCACCATCACCATCATTAAAATTTACCTATGCAGTATGCATAGGTTTTTTAATATATGGTTTATACAAAAAAAGTATTCTATATGTGTTTGAATTGCTCTTGCAAGAAAATACAATTTTCATTGGCATGCTTTTCAGTATAGATATGAAGTATTTCACATCAAGCCAAATCTAATATAAACTTGCAAAAGAAAACCCTCGGCATAAGCCAAGGGCTCTGATCCAACGGGGATCTGTGTAGTTTATTCTTATTGCACTTCTTGCCCGGTTAGAGCCTTCCATGCTTTACGGATTACATTTTGGTTTTGCACCCCATAGTTAGGGTCGTTTTGTTGGGTTTCATTCATATCTCTTAAAAAGTGAACACATAAGTGGCCGTTAAAATTATTGTTTTTAATCGTTTGTGCATCATGGGGCACATTATGCGTGGCTACCATTGTCCACTTACCGCTTGGCAATTGTGCATACATAACACGAGGGGTCCAGGATGTAATACCGAATATGCTTTGCATTATAGCGGTATCATCTGCTGTAATAGGCTCAGCATCTAAGTGCCTGCCTCTGCTCATTACACGTATGTTATAGCCTTTTTTGCTGGAAGGATCATACATATACACGGTATTGCCGGTGCGTAAGCTTCCTTTTACTTCATTAAACCAGTGCAATAGTTCAATGTTGCCGTTAGGGGCAGGGTAGACTATGTTTTGTTGTGGTTTATTTTGTGGAGCATTGGGCTTTTCTTGCGGGGCAGGTGTAGCTTGCGGAGCAGGAGTAACTTGTGGTATAGCCTCATATTCTATTTTGATTTTGGCTTTTTTATAAAGCTGTTCCAGTGTTTTTTTACCTGCAACACCGTCTGCACTGAGTTTATAGCGCTTTTGGAATTTTTTTAGAGCATCTTCGGTTGCGTTGCCAAATATACCGTCAGCAGTGCCATCTAAATAGTTTAGCGTTTGTAATGCAATTTGCATTTCTTTTACATATTGGTTATCATCGCCATTGCGCAAGGAAGCATTGGGTATGGTGGCTGTTTGTATGCTCTGTTTAGGGGCAGGATTATTTTTGTTATTGTTATTGTTATTGTTATTTGGTTGGCTTTGCTTTTCCAATTCTGCTTTGCTTAATACTTTACCGGTTACAGAAATGTTGGCTTTTTCATATAGCAAACGCAAAGTACCATCACCGGCAACACCGTCTGCACTTAATTTATATTTTTTTTGGAATTTTTTTAAGGCCGCTTCTGTACTTTTGCCAAAGGTGCTATCCAAATCGCCTTTTAAAAAGCCAAGTTTATTCAATGCAAACTGCATTTCATATACAGAAGTTCCGCTGTCATTTCTTCTAAGAGAAGAAATAGGCAACACAACCGATGTAATAGTAAGCGCTTGTGGATTTGGAAGATTGGAAGCATTGGGTATGGTGGTTGTTTGTGTGCTCTGTTTAGGGGCAGGATTATTTTTGTTATTGTTATTTGGTTGGTTTTGCTTTTCCAATTCTGCTTTGCTTAATACTTTACCGGTTACAGAAATGTTGGCTTTTTCATACAGCAAACGCAAAGTACCATCACCGGCAACACCGTCTGCACTTAATTTATATTTTTTTTGGAATTTTTTTAAGGCCGCTTCTGTACTTTTGCCAAAGGTGCTATCCAAATCGCCTTTAAAAAAACCAAGTTTATTCAATGCAAATTGCATTTCATATACAGAAGTTCCGCTGTCGTTTCTTTTAAGAGAAGAAATAGGCAACACAACCGATGTAATGGTAAGCGCTTGTGGATTTGGAAGATTGGAAGTATTAGTTGTATTATTTTTCTTGTTATTATTATCTTTTTTATTTACTGTGTTGAATAGCGCTTGCATGGTTGCATTTCCGGCATGTCCATCCACCGTTAAGCCGTTTTGTTTTTGAAAGCGAAGAAGTGCTTTTAAAGTACCATCGCCAAATTTACCGTCTGTTTTTACAGAATAGCCAAGTTTTTTTAAGGCTTCTTGCATAGCAAGTACGGCATCGCCGCTGTGCCCAACACGCAGTGTTTCTGCTTTTGTTGTGCTAACACCAAAGGCAATGATACATACCATTACAAGTGCAAGTAACTTTTTAATCAATTCGTTCACTCCTTTTCTGTAACAATTCTTGTAAATTATAGCAGAATATATCGCATTTGTAAACTAATTTTAATAATATGTTACAAATGCGAAATAAATTACGGGTGCGAGTATAATGATGGCCCCTAAGCATAAAAAAATAGAAAAGTTTTTTCAAACTTTTCTGCCATAGGGGAAGGGTAAAAAACTATTTTTCTATTTTGCCACCGGAGTATGCACCGGTATCATAGTTTTTGTGAATTTCAATATTTTCTGCACTCATTTTTGCTTTTGTAAGTCTTTCTTGAATGCCTTTTTTATTGCCATGCATGCAATAACAAAGAGCACCACCATAGCAATTGTGCACTAAAGCCACTTGCATAAGTGCTCAAAATGGCGATTGCCATAGGGAAACAGGCAAAAGAGCCTGCTACTACTGGGTTGCCCAGTTCTGTAAATACAGCTTTGCCTATTACACAGATTTTTGCAATTAAGCCAAGCAATGTTAAGCAGGCAAGTACGCTACGTAGTACAGGCATGTCTGCCTTTACTAAGTTTCCCAAAGCGAGCATAGCAAGTGCCACACCAGCCATGGGCAGGGGAATTTTTTTAATCAGCTTCATAAATCTTCCGATTTATATAATGATATTTCAATTCATTGTAAAATAGAATGTATTTTTTGCAAAGCAAAATGCGCTTATTTTTGTTATATATAGTAAAAAATTACAACAACAAAAAACAATTATTGATACTTTGAATAAATAAACGCTACAAAAACAATTAAATAAAACACTAAAATAATAACGCGAAGCACAAATCCGATTATTCAACTTTTTAAATCAATGTTTATTTTAATTTGTTTTAAAGCATATAAAAAATTCCACTACCTAAGTAGTGGAATAAAAAATGAATGGATTAGTATATGGGCTGTTTATTTACCGGCTTGCAGTTCTGCCTCTACTTTATATATTGCAATAAACAAGCAACCATTTACAGATTCAGCCTCTACACGCAGTGGGTGGCTGTAATCATTACGGAATACAAAGTTTAAAGCTTTATTGCCAACAGCAGCATCTTGGTGCTGAGGCAAATACTTGGCAGAGCCGGGGCCGTGAGGGCGACGATGCAAAATACTAACCTGTGGTATTTGTAGTAGAGTGTTATACAATGTACTGCTGCTCTGGCAAGTGCCACCACCATATCCAAGCTGGGAGCCACCGTTAATGAGTACCGGTGCAGCTTGGTAACCTTTGGTTCGTTTATAAGGGCCAACTTGTTTATTAAAATCAAATGTTTCGCCGGGTTGTAAAACGGTGGTCATATACTTGGTGCTTACGGCAATGTTTACTACACGTGCGTCATTGCTTTCTTTGCCAATGCTATGTTCAAAAATAGAATGGTAGGCAGCAATTGGTGTATCTGCGCTGAGTGGCTCATCGGTTGGGCTAACCATTTGTATATCTGTAAGAAGTTTGGCATCAATATAGCCATAGTCTCTCCAAACAATAATTTTGGCAAAACCATCTACAAAGTCTAAAATGGCAAACTTAGCATCCTTCTCTACCGGAACCTTAAAAGGCACGCTGTCTGTACTTGGCTCATTATAAATAAAGGTAGCTTCTGTAAGTTTTGCAGTATAGCGGGGCTTTTGTACACCATAGGGCATGGTATTGGCAGGATCAATCGCTGCAATACTGCCTTCAATAAGGTGTATGCGTTTTAGCCAACCAATGCAATCTCCGTATTGTACTAAGGCCCAGTTGGGTTCCACTTGGTAAATGGTAACGGCACCACCTTCCGGTACATTTTCCAATCGGGTAAAAGTATTTTCGTCTGTAACATCGCGTAAAGCGATGTTTGTGCCAACATTGGCAGTATACAGTGGGGTTAAACCGGCCGGGCTTTGGGGTGCTTTGAGTGCAATATGAAAGCCGCGTTTATAGCCTTCCATTGCTTTGGCAACCATGGGGCTAACCCCTTTGCCATTGTCTGCGCTCTTGGTATCGTCAAATTCCAAGGCGGATTCTTCCTCCGGTTGCACAGCTTCGGCATAACTGGATAAACTACCTAAAATTAGCAGTATTGCAAGGCAAAATGCAAAAAACTTTTTCATTGTAATATCCTTTTTTTAATGTTTTAAGTATTGCTCTATAATAAAGCGAGGTCTTGCTTTGGTTTCATTGTATATTTTACCTATGTATTCGCCAATAACACCTATAGAAAGTAGCTGAATGCCTCCCAGCATCCAAATAGATGCGAGTATACTTGTCCAACCGGGCACGGTGTTACCTAATAGGTGGGTAAGCAAACTATATAATAAAACAAACAGGCTTAGTAAAAATATTATCATACCGCAAGAAAATATAAGACGAATGGGCTTAATGCTTAAAGAAGTAATGCCATCTAGCGCAAATGCAATCATTTTTTTTAGTGGGTACTTGCTTTCACCTGCAAAGCGCTCATTTCTAACATACTCTACTTTTGCACTTTTGAAACCTACCAAGGGCACCATGCCGCGTAAAAACAGGTTTACTTCTTTATAATCTGCAAAGTGTTCCAGCACCTTTTTGCTCATTAAACGATAATCTGCGTGGTTATATACCACTTCTACACCTAACTTTTGCATTAAGGTATAAAAGGCAAGGGCGGTATTACGTTTGAACGCAGTATCTGTTTTGCGGCTACTGCGCACACCGTATACTACTTCTGCACCATTTGCATGTGCTTCTAAAAAAGCGTCTATGGCGTTAATGTCATCTTGTAAGTCTGCATCCATGGATATAACGCAGTCTGCCTCATCCTTAGCGGTTAGTAAACCGGCAAGTACTGCATTTTGGTGGCCGCGGTTACGGCTTAATTTAATGCCTGCAAAAATTTCGTTGCTTTGCACAAGGCCTTTTATCAGCTCCCAGGTTTTATCTTTACTGCCATCATCTACAAAAAGCACACGGCTATCACTTGTAATGGCTTGCTTTTGCATAAGCTCTGCATATTTTTCCTGCATGCGCTTGGCAGTTTCATGTAATACCGCTTCCTCATTATAGCAAGGAATGACCATAAATAGTTTTTTCATATTTACTCCTAATAGATATGTGGTAGTAGTGTAAAAGTTTTAGAGAAAGCTCTGGTTTTCTGCCCATTGATTTCTGCAATACACTCTATATAATATTCACCAGCATCGGCATAATCTCCATTTTTTAGCTTTCCGTGCCAAAAAAATGTAGAGGCTGTTGGTTGCATATTTTCTGGCCTTGTGAGCCTTTTGCCACTTAATTCATATACAAGTTCACCATTTTTGTTACGCACATTCACTTCCAAATAACAGGGGCAGGTATGGTTTACAATAATAGGCATTTCTTGCACATACATGGGTTGGAATGCAAAGTCGGTAATGACATGTAAATTGTTTAAATCACATTCTTTTAATATTGCAATTATTCGGCTGTTTACAAACTTTAACTGTCTTCCTTCACGTGCATAGATATTAATGAGCGCATAGCCTGCGTTATCCACAAGGTTAGTGTTTAGGGCAATTTTGCGCCTGTGTGTACCTTCTGGCAAGGGGCGCACTTCATCATCATTCCCAAGGGCACCGGGATCATAGTTAAATTCTGCGTTATTAAAATCCCATTTTCCATTTTTATAATACACAATTTGGTATAGAGGAACAATAGGCTTCTCTAATTGAAAACTAAAGTTTAAACTCGGTTCTTCTGTTGTAATACTATCGTTATAAAACACCAAATGGTGTATAGTGGGTATAGCGTCTCCTTGGAGGCTATGGTAGGTAAATAGCACTTCTTCACTATCTTGCGGGTAGCATTGCACCACCGAGGCGGCATGGCTTTGGTATAAAAAATCATACAATTCATGCAAGGTAATATTTCCGTTTTTATTGATGTCTGCCGGGTAGTTTTCACTTCGGCTAATGCCTCTGGTAAAAGCTGCGCTAAAATAGCCTGCCCCTATCAAACGCATATTGCTTTGGTTTTCAGCCCAATACCAACTTTCTTCACTGCCACCACTGCTGGCAAGCACATAAAAGTTGTTTTGATGCAGCATGTTGCTAAATGCGCCGCCTCTAACCCCTTTGCCTATAAGCGCACCAGAATAGCAGGCATCAATGATCAATACATTTTTGCCTTTAATTCCACCAAAAGCGTCAAAGATATCATGTGCAGATAAAAAATCTTCGTTAATACCATCACTTAAAATCAAGGCAGCATCTACACCGGTATTTTGTTCAAATATACCATGGGTGCTGATGTAGAGTATGTTAATATCGTTATCATCGCTATGCTTAAAATGTTTTTGTACAGCCAGTGAAAAGCTTTCAGGGCTTGCTACCTGGTTGTATAATCGTTCTATATTATCAATATTAAAAGCATTGTTTTTTAAGCTTTCATAAACGGCTTCTGCATTGTTTTGGCATGCACCTTGGGTGCTTTTATGGTTTACAAAAAAATCGTTGGCAATTAACAATGCACGGCTGCGTACTGTGCTTTCTTCAATATTTTGCAGTGGCTCACTTGCATTTGCTACCCATAATGGCAACAACAAAAAAAGCAAACAAAGCAATCGTTTGTGGAATTTGCGCAAGTATGCCACCTCCTTATGTGCATATTTTACTATACTTTTATATTTTTTTAAAGTATACCGCATTAAAAGCAATTTTTTTTACAAGTAATGTGGCACAAGTACTATGTACTTATGCCCACTTTACAAAATATTGCAAGCCTTGCTAAGTAATGCTACAATATTATACGAGGTGAAGATATGCAAAAAATCCAAATTGATTTTTTTTCAACCATACTCAATATGCGTACCCGCGTTGTACTATGTATGCCGGAGTTTGCAGAATTACAGGGTAAATTGCCCGTTGTTTATTGCTTGCATGGGCTTACCGGTAATTGTGATGATTGGCCAAACAATACTGCCATCATGGGCAAATTGAGAGAATATCCTGCCATTTATGTTTTTCCCAGTGCGCACAATTCATTTTATTGCAATATGCACTATGGGCAAAACTTTTTTGAACATATTGCTTTTGAGTTGCCGAGCTATATAGAAAGTATGTACCCGATAGACACTGCAAGGCGCTATATTTGCGGTTTATCTATGGGTGGCTATGGCGCATTAAAAATTGCTTTGCGTAACCCCGAGCGTTTTGCAGCTTGCGGTTCTTTTTCTGGTGTGCTGGATATTGAACGCACAAGCCGTGATCCCTTGTTTCCAAGTGAAATGAAAGCTTGCTTTGGTGAACAGTTACAGGTGCCGGCAGAAGAAAACTGCTTTGCTTTGGCGAAAAACAAGGCCTGTGCAAAACTTCCCGTTTATATTGCTTGTGGTACAGAAGATTTTTTGTTTTTGGATAATGAGCATTTTGTAGCACAAAACCCACAACTTAACATTCACTATGTAAAGGAGCCGGGCGACCATGATTGGTTTTTCTGGGAAAGGCATTTGTTTGCATTTGTGCAAATGTATGTAGGTAAAAATAATGGCAAGTAAACAAAAATTATTGGATTTGCTTTTGCAGCAAGGCTATTTTCGTTTCCAGGAAATAGCCAATACCTATATTTTGGCTGGCCAAGTGCTTGTAAACGGGCAGCGTATTGTAAATCCCAAGCAAAAAGTAGCGTCCAATGCCTGTATAGATATTTTAGATGCAAGCAATAGTACTTTTTCTACAGAGTACCATAAAATTAACACAGCAATAGATAAACTGGGTTTGTTTGTGCAGGGTAAGATTTGTACGGACTTTTGTGCACTTCGTGGAGGCACTACCCAAAGTTTAATAGAGCATGGTGCACACTCTGTGTATTGTTATTATAGAGATTTTGAAAGGTTGAGCAAATATTTAAAAAGCAATCCCTTATGTATTGCCCAAAGTACTTTGCCAAATGGGCAATATTTTGACCCGGTAGCCAGCATTGCCAAGCTCCGTAGCCAAAACTTTGGTGCAAGGCTTGCTGTGATTCATAGCCATGATAGAGGTTTAAAGAATTTGTTGCCATACTTTCGCAACATTATAGAGCAAGGCGAAATACTATGGCATGTACGCCCTATTTTTGAAGTAGATGATTTTCTGGCAAAGCGTTTGGGCATATTAAACGAAAGCATTTATCTTCCATTTTTGCAAAAGCTCATCAATACGGTAAATAGCTACCCCGGTCTTGCTGTGCAGAATATTTGTGCAGCCAGTGATACATATTATTCTAAAAAACCGGAATTTTTCTTACATATTTTAAGCGGCAATAGTGTACAAGGCTTTAATATAGAAGAAACTGTATTGCAAAAAGTAATAGATGAAGCTTTAGACTATACCAGGGTAAAGGAAGATAGTTTGAACGATAAAATTAAAACAGTTGATGGCTTGCGTGTAGGTGCAACTACCACCATCAGTGATTTGGATGCTTCTGTAATACCTTTAAAAGATTTAGAAATCAAAACAAGCTTTTGGCAAAAAATAAAACAAAAATTGCAAAACAAATAAATGCCTTTACATATACGCAAAGGCATTTTATATTTGTTTTTCTAATATGATAACATCTGTTGCAGTGCCGGTACGTTTGGTAGGCGCATAGCCCATTGCTTTCCAAAACTGTAAAGCAGGGGTATTTTTTTGCATACAACCAAGTTGAATGGCATCCAACCCGAGTTCTTTGGCAGAAAGCTCTATTGCTTGTAATATTTGTTTGCCTAAGCCTTGCCCACGCACTGAGCCGTTCACCATCAGCAAGCCTATCCAAAGAATAGATTTGCTTGGAAAATGAAGTATTAAATCTATCACTGCAAGCAATGTGTTGTTTTTAAAAACCCCCATGTATTGCTTTTGCTCTTTGCTGCACAGAGGTGGCAAGGCTTGAATATCATGTAGAACCGAGTTTTCGTTGGGTGCGGGTGGGCAAGCCTCAAAATATGCCGGGTTGCTTTTATATACATTCAAAACCAAAAGCACATGACTTTCATTTAGCAAGCATATTTTATAGGGTAAGTGTTTGGAAATTTTTATTAGCATGCTTAAGGCTCCACCTTTTCCGGAGCAATATTTTTTTCTTTCATTTTTTGGGTGCTATATTCTTCTGCTAAGGTATATAACAAAGAGGTGAAGGGAATGAACAACAGAGCACCAAACACACCAAAAAAGCTTTGCCCGATAATTACAGCAATGAGCACCCAAACCGGAGGCAAGCCAATGGTTTTCCCCATGAGCTTAGGGTAAAGCACATTGTCTTGTATGGCTTGCATAAGTAAGTAAACGGCAATAAACCATAGGGCTAATTTTACATCTACGGTAAGCACCAATAAAAAGCCAAGTGCCCCGGAAATCCAAGCACCAATAATAGGAATAAAGCTAAATACCGTTACCAGTATACTGATAAGCAAAGCATTGGGTATGCGTGCGAGCAATGTGCCAATAAATACAAGCCCACCCAAAATAAGTGCTTGTATGCTTTGCCCACGTATAAAGGTAGAGAATGTTTTATGTGCCCTTTTAAAGTAATAAGCAACAGCATCTGCGGTTTTTTCTTTACAAAATGTATATAGTAGTTTTTTAAGCAGTGTGCTTAATTGCTCTTTGCTTGCAATGGCATAATATACAAACATAAATGTAAAGAAAGAGCCCAATATGGAAGAGAACACAGAGCTAATTACCGTACCACCTTGCATTAAGCCGCCAAAAAGTATCCTGCCGGCATTGCCCAATAAGTTCTCTACCTGTTGGGGGTTACTGCCATCTATGCCTAAATTAAAGTTCAGCTGTTCACCAATATGTATACCTAAGCCTTGTAAAAAACTATCCAATGCACGCAAAGCACCAGGTAAGCGCACAATGGTTTGGCTTACCAAAAGTATCAGTTGGGGCAATAGTATATTAATTAGCAAAGCTGCTACACCTGCAATGCTTAAAAATACCACCAAAATAGAAAGATGACGAACAATGGTTTTAGATACTTTAAACTTCTGCAAAAAAACAAAGGCTTTATTTTCTAAAAAACGCACAGGCAAGTTTAATGCATACGCTAAAATTGCCCCTGTTACAATGGGGGTCAATATGTGCAATGCACTTGCAATACTACTATAAATGGTGCCTATATGAAAAACAACATAGGCCAGTACAATGAGTATAAAACCAACGCTGATAATTTGTCTTTTGTTCATAACATTCTCCTTATTAGTATGTATTATTCTAACATTGTCTATAATAGAATACAATATGGCGGCTTATTGCTTGTTTTATAATTTTTGTTTTTGTATGATGAAATAGTATTATCGTTTAGGAGATTTTCATGCAATATAGAATTACATTTTTAACAGAACGCTTAGTGCGTTTAGAATACCAGGCAAACGGCCACTTTGTAGACAATGCAAGTGCAGCTGTACTTAATCGGCACTTTGGTAATGTAAAAGCAGCACAAAGCAGGCAAGGCAAATTTTTAGAATACAATACAAAATATTTACAATTGCTCTATAATGAAGAACCGTTTTCTGCCCATGGTTTGCAAATCAGGGTTAAAACAGATGCAAGCCTATATACCAGTGTTTGGCATTACGGCCAAACATTTAAAACCTTAGGCGGTACAGCCCGTACCTTAGACCAAACTGATGGCGAAGTAGAAATTGACGATGGTGTGATTGCCAAAGATGGCTATGCGCTTTTGAATGATAGCCATAGCGCCATTTTTGTAGACGGTAAGCTTGTGCCTCGTGAAGAAGAAGGTGTAGATTTATACTTTTTCGGCTATGGGCACGACTATAAGGGTGCACTCAAAGATTTCTTTGCCCTTACCGGTAAAATCCCTATGTTGCCACGCTATGCATTGGGTAACTGGTGGAGCAGATACTATGAGTATTCTGCAAGTGAATACCTAAGTCTTATGGATAAATTCCAAAACAAGAATGTGCCGCTTTCTGTGGCTGTGATTGATATGGATTGGCATATTACCAAGGTAGACCCACAATACGGCAGCGGCTGGACAGGCTATACTTGGAACACGGAGCTCTTCCCGGACCCTAAGGCCTTTATGGATAATTTGCACAATAGGGGCATGCGCATTACGCTTAATTTGCACCCTGCCAACGGTGTGCAACCGTATGAAAAGCCATACGAAGCCATGCGTCAAGCCATGGGTACGGAGGAAGGGAAAGCCATAGACTTTCACTGTACAGACCCCAAATTTATGGAGGCTTACTTCAAATACCTGCATCATCCTTTGGAAGATGAAGGTGTGGATTTTTGGTGGATAGACTGGCAACAGGGCACAGAAAGTGAAGCCAAGGGTATAGATCCGCTCATGGTACTCAATCATAGTCATTATGAAGATAGTAAACGCAGAGGGGAACGCTCACTCATTTTATCCAGATACCATGGCCCCGGCTCTCATCGTTATCCCGTTGGCTTTTCTGGAGATACTCGTATTTCTTGGAAGAGCTTACAACTGCAACCCGGTTTCACTGCCCGTGCAGCCAATATAGGCTATACATGGTGGAGCCATGATATTGGTGGCCATTATCATGGAACGTATGACGAGGAACTCTTTGTACGCTGGGTGCAATACGGTGTTTTTTCACCTATCAACCGTTTGCATAGTTCAAAAAATGATTTCACAAGCAAAGAGCCTTGGGTTTGCAATATGTATAACGAAGCTGTTATAAGCAAGTACTTGCGTTTGCGCCATCAAATGCTGCCTTATTTGTACACTGCTATGTTCCGTAGCCATAGCAATAACGAGCCGCTTTGTACGCCTTTATATCATCAGTATCCGGATTGTAAAGAAAGCTACGAATACCAAAACCAATATTTCTTCGGCAGTGAACTCATGGCAATCCCGGTGATTACAAAGCAAAATCCCATGCTCAACGCTGCAGAGCAAACAGCGTGGTTGCCTCAAGGTTTATGGTTTGACTTCTTTAACGGTAAACGTTACCAAGGCGATGGTTTCATCAGCCTATTTAGAGATATAGAGAATATCCCTGTGCTTGCCAAAGCGGGGGCCATTGTACCGCTTACAGATGAATTGCAGGCAAACCAAAACCCAAGTATATTGCGTGTGCGTATTTTCCCCGGTGCTAACAATACCTATACCATGTATGAGGATGATAACCAAAACCATGTACAAAAAGCACTGTATACGCACTTTGCTTTGGATTATGCGAATGCAAGCTTTAGCATTACTCAAGAAGGTGATGTAAGCATTGTCCCAGCCAACAGAAGCTATATTTTAGAGTTTGTAGGCTTTGCTGATTTGCAATGTGAGGGTGCAGCTATTAGCAAAGAAGGCAATGTACAACGCATTGCTTGCAATGCTTGTCAAAGCTTACAATTTACCAATATGGCACTTACACAAGAAGATACTTTGCAGTTGTTGTTTACTCGTCTTGTCAAAGCCAATATTGAATATGCTTTAAAAGAATTTGTATATAATACTTGGAGAGATAAGCCACAGGTACAAGCTATTCATTCCATACTTGCCAAAGTAGAAGATGCCGCTCTGTATCGCTACATTATGGAAGTACTGCAATAATATAAAGCCTTACTTTATGTAAGGCTTTTTTGCTATGAAAACATTGGCAACAAATACAGAATATAGTACAATATAAAAAAACACGGGAGCAAATGTATATGGCACGCAAACCAAACCAAAAAGGCAAACTTTTAATGCTTGCCAAATTGTTTAAAGAAGAGAGTGATGAACAGCACCCTCTTACCCTAAAAGAAATCATAGATAGATTAGATGAATGTGATATCCCTGTAGAGCGTAAAACCGTGTATACCGATATGGAAATTTTACAGGCCTACGGTATGGATATTATTATGGAAGACAAGGGCAAACAATGCTTTTATTACTTGGGTAGTCGCGATTTTGAATTGGCAGAAATTAAGCTCTTGGTAGACGCTGTGCAGTCCTCCAAATTTATTACAGAAAAAAAGAGCAATATGCTCATTAAAAAATTAGAAGGCTTGGTTTCTAAATACCAAGCAGGGCAATTAAAGCGTCAAGTGATTATCAACGGTAGAGTAAAAACCATGAACGAAAGCATCTACTATAATGTAGATAAAATTCACGAAGCAATTGGCGCCAAAAGCAAAATACGCTTTCAATACTTTCAATGGAACTATGCAAAACAAATGGTATTGCGCAAACAAGGCGAATATTATGAAGTAAGCCCATATTGCTTAATGTGGGACGATGAAAACTACTATCTTGTAGCATATGATGCACAAAGTGATATATTAAAGCACTACCGTGTAGATAAAATGCAAAAAATTCATATTGTAAATCAGCCCTTGGAAGGCAAGGAATTGTTTGCTAAGTTTAATGTGGCAGAATATACCCATGGTGTGTTTGGCATGTTTGGCGGCGTTAAGGAACACGTTACATTGCGTTGCAAAAATGAACTGGCAGGCGTTATGATAGACCGTTTTGGCAAAAACGTACCTTTGCAAGCCGTGGATGAAGAGCATTTTCAGTTTGCTGTGGATGTATATGTAAGCAGGCAATTTTTTGCATGGCTGTTCTCTTTGGGCAAGGGCGTGAAACTCTTGGGCCCAAGCCATGTGCTTACCCAAATGCAAGAAGAATTGGCAGAAGTATACCAAAATTATATGTAAACAAAAGCACCGAACATTTTCGGTGCATTTGCGTTATTTTAATCTGTTAATTTCAATTTTGCCCTTGGTGTCTACGGTAGTATGGTTTTTCTTATATATCTTAACATAGAACGGGCGGTTGGCAGGTATGTTCATTAAATACGCTGCAGTTTGTTTGTTTTTGGTAACCTTTAAAGATTCATGGGAACCGGATACCCATTTTTTATTATATTTATCTCTGTAATAAATACGAACATGTACGGTGCTGGTAACATCCTCTGTGTTGTGCAAATCAAGCAAACGAATTTGCACTTGTGTGTCGCCTACAGGTTCAAAAGCTTTACGCACGGCAGATTTTTTAAATACAAATTTGTCTGCAAAGTTTAACTTCTTCTGGCCTTCTACATAGTATGTTTTGGGTATTTTTCTGCGTGGCGCTTTTTTCTTTGTGCGCTTTTTGCTTGCAGCAGTAATTTGCGCTTGATTGCTTTGTGTTGCTTCTGCATAGGTGCTACCTATCATGCCAACACTGATCAGCAATACAGCTACTACGCATAGTAGTCTTTTTAGAATCGTTTTCATAAAACTCTCCTTTATTGTAGTTTGTCATATTCAAGGTTAGTATAAACTTTTTTTATTATTTTTGCAAGCCGGCTTTACAAAAAAATGAGGAGGAGGTATAATAAAAAAATAACAAATTGATTTAAAAGAGGATTTTATGAATAAAAAATTATGGACCAAAGGTTTTACACTTTTGATAATATCCACTATACTTTCTGCTATCGGTGGGGAGGCACTATATGTGCCACTGTCTTTGGCAGTATTTGAAAAAACACAATCTGCATTTTTATCTTCCCTTATGTTTATGACGAGCTTTCTGCCGGATATGCTTTTATCCATTTTTTTAGGTCCGGTGGTAGATAAGCTGAACAAAAAGAAAACCGTAATCTGTTTGGATATATTGTTTGTGCTTTTTTATAGTTCCAGCGGTTTTTTCTTGGGCAAGTATGGATTTCAATATGGATTTTTACTGGCATTTGGTTTGGGCATTGCTGTGCTTTCTATGGTATACCAATTGGCGTTTCAAAGCTGGTACCCGGATGTGATGCCCAAAGGCCAGGAACAAGCAGCCTATTCTGTTTACAACTTAATCTATCCTTTAATTGCAGTAGCAATGGCGCCCATTTCCATTGTCCTGTATAAGTGGATAGGCCTGTCT
>JAEWXD010000017.1 GCA_023396045.1 Bacillota bacterium
TTGTAGTCGGGGTTGCTATGATGGCAAAGGAACTAAAAAATATGGGGCAATCCAACCTTGACACAAAATGATTAGGTAGTCTATGAGATGAATTATAAAAACGATGAACGACAATGGTTACTCTGCCCTATTTGCAAAAACAAAACACGATTGCAAATCAGAAAAGATACGGAGCTGAAAAACTTTCCGCTGTTCTGTCCGAAATGTAAACAGGAAATTTTAATCAATGTCAAACAATTTAATGTATCAGTTATCAAAGAGCCAGATGCAAAGACACAGAGCCGGTGATTCACAGTTATAAGACTGTAATTGCCGGCTCATTTTATTTAAGGAGAAACCTACTTATGCAAAAGCTAAAAGACACAAGTTATATATGGCCGCCGTTTTTATCCTGTTTGAATAAAGAAGCGGAAGCTTAAAAGCAATCATAGGTTATGAAAAGCGGCGGTATCAAAGGAGGTATTGTCGTGTTCATTTTTCGTTATCTTAAAATCTTGTTAAAGGGGATATATTCTATTTCCGGGTTTCCGTGCTTTTACGGATGACCTGTTAAATCATATCCATATAGCTATCTTTTCATGTCCGATCCCGGCTGCCCTGCGCAGTCGGGATTTTTTGTGCCTGCAAAAACTTTTTTCTAAAAATATTCGCTTTTCTTTGGCAGTTTTGAGCTCTGCGTTGTTGAAGGTTTACGAAAGGGGAAATTTTACCCGCTTTCGCGGCTGCGAAAGGAGGTGAATACCATGGATGAACCTGAAAGAACCGAATGGCAGATACGCTGCGCATTTAACGGCTTCTGCAAGCGGACATTGAAAAACGAAAGTATCAATGCCCATAAAGAGCTTAGGAAGCGGCAGGCACGAGAAATTAGCTTTTCCGACCTGACACCGAAAGAGGAAAACCAGCTTTATACCTGTGAAGATTTCTTTACAGAAGATAAAGAAGAACAAACCTTTTTCGCAGGCGGGAAAGAATGGGATGCAAAGACGATTGCCGATGCGATCCACAGCTTGCCGGAAGAAAAAAGAAGAGCCGTCCTGCTCTACTACTTCTTTGATATGAGCGATGCGGAAATTGCAGAACTCTATCAGATTCCGAGAAGCACAGTGCAGTATCGACGAACCAGCTCATTTGAGCTACTGAAACGCTATTTGGAGGAACACGCTTATGACTACACAGGCTGGTAAAACAACCGACGATGAACGCGGCTTGTTGCCTTATCCGGTAATCATAGCCGCAACCAAAGGAGAGCCGCAGGCAATGAATATCATCTGCCAGCATTACGCAGGCTATATCGCACACCTTTCTATGAGAAATCTCCGTGATGAACGGGGGAACACCTATTAGGGCATAGATGAGGATATACGAGATCGCCTTCGCTCAAAGCTCATTCAGGCTGTCCTGATGTTTAAGATTTAAGAATGTAGCTGTCTGCGCTCCCCTTTCCGCAGATAAGGCAAGAAATTCTTGAACCTGTTCTTTGACAAATATACCCGCAAGATAACGGCGGCGTATCATAGGGCAAACCGGACACTTTCCTTTTGTGCCTTAGCTGTGCGGAGAATACGCCATGACACTTTCTTACACGAAAGCCGAGCGAGAAATATTCTACCGCAAAGCAAGCGTAGCACCTTGCAAGCCATGACGGCACAAAATATATAATGATACTCCCTTACAGCCACAGTCCGAGCGTTAGAAGCGTCGCAGGCAATGGGTAGGGCTGGATGAGATCCATGCAGGGGTGAAACTCCCGTGAGGCTAAAGCTAACAGCCATCCGGTGATGCCTTTCTTAAAAATATCAATATCAACACTTTTACTATATCTATTTTGAGAAAGGGGGCGATGAGATGAATCAAACGGATGTCCCTATCTGGGAGAAATATACCCTTACCATAGAAGAAGCGGCAAAGTATTTTCGCATCGGAGAAAATAAACTGCGAAAGTTAGCCGAAGAAAATCCTATTGCAAATTGGGTTATATTAAACGGCAACCGTATTCAGATCAAACGCAAGCAGTTTGAAAAAATGATTGATACGGTTGACACAATCTAATGGAGATCGGGCCTTGACGATGGTATAATAGATATAGCATATCAAGGCTCTTTCCGTCTTGGAAAGGAGCATAAAATGTCAGAAAAAAGACGGGACAGCAAAAACCGAGTTTTGCGGTCAGGTGAGAGCCAGAGAAAAGACGGGAGATATGCTTACAAATATACAGATACTTTTGGAAAACCGCAGTTTGTGTACGCGTGGAAATTAGTTCCTACGGACAAGACCCCGAAGGGAAAGCGTGAGGATAAATCCCTGCGTGAAAAAGTCAAGGAGATACAAAAAGACCTTGATGACGGGATTGACCCTGTGGGAAAGAAAATGACCGTCTGCCAGCTTTATGAAAAGCACATACGAAATCATGCAAATGTAAGGTACGGTACAAAGCAAGGTCGAAAGCAACTCATGAGAATACTTGAGGAAGATACGATTGGAGCCTGCAGCATTGAGAATGTGAAAATGTCTGATGCAAAGGAATGGGCTTTACGAATGAAAGAAAAAGGCTACTCTTTCAAAACCATCAGCAATCATAAGCGTTCTCTAAAGGCAGCTTTTTACACCGCTATTCAAGATGACTGTATCAGGAAAAATCCCTTTGACTTTCCTATCAATACAGTTATTGAGGATGACACCGAGCCGAAAGTACCTCTTTCACCTAATCAGGAAGAAAGCCTGCTTTCCTTTGTGAAAAGCGATAAGGTCTATTACAAGTATTATGACGAGCTTATCATTTTGCTTGGAA
Organism: Bacillota bacterium; assembly: GCA_023396045.1. Lineage (GTDB taxonomy): Bacteria > Bacillota > Clostridia > Christensenellales > Aristaeellaceae > JAAZPT01. The sequence continues at coordinate 2,792 of JAEWXD010000017.1, forward strand.
CGGGGCTTCGCATCTCCGAGTTTTGCGGATTAACGGACAGAGATATTGATTTTGAGAATCGGACAATCAATGTAGATCATCAGCTTCAATACTCCGGTAAAAAGTCCTACCGCATTGAAACTCCGAAAACGGACAACGGTATTCGTAAAATTCCAATGAGCGACCGTGTACTTGAAGCCTTACAGAGAGTGATGCAAAACAGGAAAAGCAGTGATTTTACGGTTGACGGTTATACAGGCTTTCTATTTCTTACAAGGAGTGGAACACCACAGGCTTGTACTAACTATAATGCTATGTTTCGCAGGCTGGTAGAAAAGTACAATAAGAGCCATGAGGAAGCTTTGCCGGCGGTAATAACGCCCCATACCCTGCGGCACACATTCTGTACTAATATGGCAAATGCGGGAATGAATCCGAAAGCCTTACAGTATCTTATGGGACACGCTAACATTACCATGACCCTGAACTATTACGCACACGCCACCTTTGACAGCGCACAGGCGGAATTTTTCAGACTGGCGGCTTAAGGGAAAAGAGATGTTTTACTACTTCTTTACTACCTTTCAAAGCAAAAACACAAGCGGATTTAAGAAAATATGTGAGTATCTCCCGATACACAAAATGCCGGAAATGCCTGAAAAGGCAGGCTATACCGGCATATAAGAAATTTTGAGAAGATAGTTAAAAATCATATTTGAGTTTAATGTAAAATTAATATACACTTTTTGTTTTCATCTTTACAAATGTAACAAACTTTGCTATTTTATTATTGAGTTTAAGTGTATTTTGTTATATAATCGTATTCTAACTCCAAAATTCACAAAAATAAATGATATTGTCATCGTGGAGGTAACATGGAAAGATATACCGAATTATTAAAAGGGGAGCTTATCAATGCATTAGGTTGTACAGAACCCATTGCTTTAGCATTGGCAGCAGCCAAAGCGCGCGAAGTTTTGGGCGCTATGCCGGCTAAAGTGAATGTAAAATGTTCGGGTAACATTATTAAAAACGTGAAGGCTGTTACTGTTCCCAACACCAATGGCATGAAGGGCGTAGAATCTGCCGCTGCTATAGGTATTACAGGGGGAATCAGTACGCTTGGTCTAGAAGTACTCTCTAAAGTTACAGAAGAACAAATCACCTTAGCTCAAAAAATGATAGATGACAAGGTAATTCGAGTACTTCTTAAAGAAGATGTAGAAAACTTGGATATTGAAATAGAACTATTTGACGCCAACAATAACCATGTAGAAGTAGAAATTAAAAACAAGCATACCAATATTGTAAAAATTTGCAGGAATGATGAAGTAAACATTCAGGACGATTGCTATACCGATGGCCCTGTGAGCGATCTGTACGACGGCCTTTGCTTAAAAAGTATATTTAACTATGCTCAAACGGTAGATATTTCTGAAGTACAGGAAATGTTAGACAATCAAATCAAATGTAACTCTGCCATTTCAGAAGAAGGTCTTACAGGTAAATGGGGATCGGCCATAGGTAAAATGCTCCTTGAGGAAGATACCTCATTACGTACAAGAGCAAAAGCAAAAGCCGCAGCCGGTTCTGATGCGCGTATGTGCGGTTGCTGCCTGCCTGTTGTAATCAATGCAGGCTCTGGCAACCAAGGCATTACCTGTAGCGTGCCTGTAATTGAATACGCAAAAGACAGAAAAGTAGATAAAGAAGTTCTTTATAGAGCATTGCTTGTTTCAAACCTTATAGCCCTACATATCAAAAGATATATTGGAAGGCTTTCCGCTTTCTGTGGTGTTACGTCAGCAGGTGTTGCAGCCGGCGCAGGTATTGCTTACATAGAAACTCAAAGTTACGATATTATAGAAAAAACCGTAGGCAATGCTTTAATGATCGCATCCGGTATGATATGCGATGGGGCAAAAGCCTCCTGTGCAGCAAAAATTGCAATTGCAGTAGATGCCGGCATTACTGGCTTTTGCATGGCAAAATATAATAAGAATTTTCTACCTGGTGATGGGCTTTTAAAGCCATGTATTGAAGAAACAATTAGAAACATAGGGTTTGTTGCTAAAGAGGGTATGAAACAAACCGATGTGGAAGTTTTACATATGATGATACAAAAGTAGAAAGGGTTTAATATGAGAAAACCAGTTATCGGAATCAGTGGCTCCATTATTATTGATGGAAGTGGTAATTTTGCAGGCTATAGACGTAGCTATGTAAACGAAGATTATGTACAATCGGTTATTAAAAATGGTGGCATTCCTTACATCATTCCTATGAACGCAGATGATGAAGTGATTAAACAGCAAATTGAAAATATAGATGCTTTAATTTTAAGTGGCGGTCAGGATGTAAATCCACTGCTATATAACGAGCAACCTCATCGTGGGCTTGGTGGCATTCTTCCCGAAAGAGATTATTTTGATTATAAACTCATAGACTTTGCCAAACAAAAAAACATCCCTATTTTGGGTATTTGCAGGGGGTTCCAAATATTAAATGTGTACCATGGCGGCACTTTGTATCAAGATCTTTCTGCATATAAAGAATCTTTTATTAAGCACGACCAGGTAAACAATCCGTCTGTTGCTACACATACTGTAGATATCGTAAAAGGCACTAAGCTGCACGCCATGTTTAATGAAGATGTGGTAATGGTAAACTCTTTCCATCATCAAATTATTAAAGATGTACCAAAGGGCTTTAAAGTATCTGCAATAGCTTCAGATAAAGTGATAGAAGCCATCGAAGCAGAAGGCGATACATTTATTGTAGCTGTGCAATGGCATCCGGAAATGCTACACCGTACAGAAGAAAAAATGAATCTTTTATTTAAAACCTTGATAGATCACGCTCAATAAGCGTATTTATAAACATATTATGAAGGAGATTTTCTATTTATGGAAAACGCAAGCAAAAAGTTAGGTTTTTGGTCCATCGTATTGTTGACCATTAACTCTATTATTGGATCTGGTATCTTCCTTTCTCCAGGTTCTGTTGTAGCTAAGTCCGGTAAATATGCACCGGTTGTATATTTATGCGCAGCTGTATTTGCAGCTGTACTTGCCATTACTTTTGCAGCTGCAGCAAAGTATGTTAGCAAGGGTGGCGCTGCTTATGCATATACCAAAGCCGCTTTTGGTGATGGACTCGGTTCTTACATCGGTATTACAAGATACTTCTCTGCATCTATCGCTTGGGGCGTTATGGCTACCGGTGTTGTTAAAACGGTACTTAACATCATGGGTAAAGATAGTGGTAACTTAACTTCTATTACCATTGGCTTTATTGTTTTGATGGGTATATTATTTATCATCAACATTTTTGGTACAAAATTCCTTGCCTTTGTAAGCAATCTTTCTACCATTGCTAAATTACTTGCTTTGGTTACTGCTATTGTTGCCGGTTTCTTAATTGTATTATTTGCCGGCCAAAACAATTTTAGCCAAATTGATACTATTTCTGCAGATGTATATGCAGGTCTTAACACTTCTTCTTTTGTTATGGCTGTAATAGCTGCTTTCTATGCGTTTACTGGCTTTGAAAGCGTTGCTTCCGGTTCTGAAGATATGGAAAAACCGGAAAAGAACTTGCCAATTGCCATTCCTTTTGCTATCTTAATTATTGCATTTATTTACATTGGTATTGTAGTTGTTGCTATGATGATAGATCCGGTAGCTATTGTACAAACCAAAGAAGTTGTAGCACTTGTTGCAGTATTTAACAACCCAATTATCAAAGCTGTTATTTTATACGGTTCTTTGATTTCTATGTTTGGTATTAACGTAGCTGCAAGCTTCCATACCCCAAGAATTTTAGAAGCTATGGCTAAACAAAATCAAGTTCCACAAGCTTTGGCCAAAAGATCTGCAAACGGTTTCCCTGTTCTTGCAACTGTTGTAACTGCAGTTATTGCCATTGTTTTACCAATTGCATTTAAATATAACATGGGTTCTATCATGATTATAAGCTCCATTGCAAGGTTTGCGCAATTTGTAGTAGTACCATTAGCACTTATTACTTTCTTCTATGGCAAACAAAAACAAGAAATTGTTGCAACTGCTAAAAAGAATTTCTTTACAGATGTAATTATTCCGGTTGTTGCACTTTTGTTAACTGTTTTACTACTTGCTAAATTCAACTGGGTAGGCCAATTTACATTGAGTGATGGTAGCGTAAATGTACTTGCTGTTATTTCCATGATCGTTGGCTATGCAGTAGTGCCATGCGCTCTTGCTTTGTATAATAAAAAATATCAAGCAAATAAATAATCCGAAATTTTTATAAATTTTATATCCCCTTTGCTACTGGCAGCAAAGGGGAAATTTTTTATAGAATATTTTCTAAAATATTTAAAATAAATATGAAAAGACTGTAAAAACATTGTTTTGCCTCTTGTCTGTTAATCGTCATTATTTTGCTTTTATAGTTGTTGATAGTTCCTTTTCATTATATGAGAAATACGGTTTGTAGAATTTGAATGATTCGGCTATATGATTGCATTATAAATATATGTTAGTAATTATATGTTTTTTAAATGAACAGCAATGCAAATAGCTGCCTCTATTGAAGTGGCTGTAAAACAAATTGAAAGCTACACCAATTATAAAAACAATCATAAAAGATAAATATCAAAAAACCGGCGACTCTTCTTAAGCAATGTTGTATATCGGTTTATTGGGTGTATTTGACGCAATATTTGTTATGGTGGCAACCAAAAACGCAGAGTAGAAAAATAGATTATTTTTTGAAAATATTAAAATGATAGCAAAGGTTACTGTATCTTTAGATGCAATAGTTTTTTGCATACAATAAACCACCGGCTTTTGCCGGTGGTTAGGTTTTTATAGATGTAGTAGTATATTATTGCAAAAACTCTTTCATTTCTTTGCAAATTTGGGTGGCTAAGGTTTTGTCTTGCATTTCGCAGAATACCCTTAACAAAGGCTCTGTACCGGAAAAACGAGCAATTACCCAACCACCATTTTGAAAGTACACTTTACAGCCGTCTAAATAACTCACCTTTTCTACAGGGATAGAGAAGGCAGGTAACTTCTTTTCTACCAGTAGCAAGTGCATTATTTCTTGTTTATGCTCTTGTGTAAAGCTTTGGTCATCTTCTACCATATAGAATTTGCCAAACTCTGCCTCAATTTCATCCATTATGGCAGATAATTTTTTGCCACTTACCGCCAGCATTTCAATCAGTAGGCTTGCTGCATAAATACCATCTTTGCCGTGTATATGGCCGGTTACGGTTAAACCGCCAGAGCTTTCACCGCCGATCACAGCATTCACTTCATCCATTTTAGAAGAAATGTGTTTAAATCCTACTGGCACTTCATAGCACTTTTGGCCATATTTTGCAGCAAGCAGATCCAAACGGTGCGTGGTTGCAATATTACGCACCACAGGCCCTAATTTATGCTTGTAGTGTAATAAGTAGTAGTAAAGTATGGTGAGTATATCGTTGGCATGCAAATACCTACCTTTATCGTCAACTACACCTAACCTATCAGCATCGCCATCGGTGGCTACACCTATATCACAGTAACGGTCAAGCACATAGGTTTGTAGCCTGCGCAAGCTTGCTTCTGTTGGGGTTGGCATTTTGCCACCAAATAAGGTGTCGTGTTCGCTGTTTATGGTTTCAATGGTGCATCTTGCAATAGAAAGTATGGTGTTGAGTGAAGCTAAACTTACTCCAAACATAGGGTCTATGGCTACGCGTAAATCGCTGTTGCGTATGGCCTGTATATTCAAACAATCAATAATGGAATCTAAATATTGGTTGAGTGGGTTTACAAATGTAATTTTGCCTGCTTCTACATATTCAGTAAATTTTATAGGCGGCATGTGGCCCTTTACACTATCGTCCCAACGGTCGCCAACTTGCGGTAAATAGCGCTCTATATCTTGGGTGCATTCTTCATTGGCATCTCTGCCGCCATAGGTAAATACCTTTATTCCATTGAATATGGCAGGGTTATGGCTTGCAGTAATCATAATACCGTAGTGCAATTCTTTTTGCATTACATAGTGCATAATCATCGGTGTAGGGGAACTTCTGTTTACAATATGCACATCTATTCCGTTTTCTACCAATTCCTCTGCTGCCCATTGCATAGCTTCTTTGCTTAAAAAACGCCTATCATAGCCAGCCACAACAGGCTTGTCTGTTTTGCCTTCGGCTTTGATTTTTAAACACAATGCGCCAATGAGTTTTTTAATATTTTCTTTGGTGAATTCTTCACCAATAATGGCGCGCCAGCCACCGGTTCCAAATTGTATCATACAATAGACACCTTCCCTTTGCTCACCTTTAAGAAAATGAGTAGAGAAACAATAGTACTAACAGTAAGTATAGAGGCAAGTGCCGCAGCTGTACCGAAACTATTGCGTACAACTTCTGTGTAAATGGCAACGGCAATGGTGCTGGTTTTACCACTGTATAGCATTACAGAGGAACTTAGCTCGTTGATGCAGGTAATCCAACTCAAAATAGCACCACTCAATATACCGGGGGCCATCAGCCTTGCTGTAACTTGTGCAAAGGTTTTCATAGGGCTTACACCCAAACTAATGGAAGCTTCGTCTACACTGGGGTCAATTTGGTGCAATATTGCACTGCCGGACCGTATGGTATAGGGTAGCTTACGTACAATGTAGGCTACAATCATAATCAAGGCACTACCGGTTAAAATTACGGGGGGCTTGTTAAAGGCAACAATTAAGCTAATACCAAGCACAGCACCGGGGATAACAAAGGGGAACATAATCAGTATATCCATCAGCTGCGATGTAAACCCTTTGTGGCGTACAATAATGTAGCTTATCAACATACCTATGATAATAATGAATAGTATGGCAGAACTACTAAATACAAAGGTATTGCGAATGTTGGTCCAAAGTCTGCTAAAGATATTAATATAACTTTCTACACTAAAGCCACCAATAAAGCCGGTGAAGTCTGTTTTAATAAAACTGGAAACCAAAACTACAATTTGTGGAATAACACCAATGAAGCATACCAACATTACAGGCAAAGAAACAAGTAAGCGTTTCAAACCGTGTAATTGTATTACTTTTGGTGGGCGCATAGCACTCATAATATAGTTTTTGCGGGACACCAAATATTTCTGCAATAACAATACAGTGGTAGAGCAAAGTACAATCACTACAGAAAGCGTGCTTGCCAAATGGGCGTTGCCACCAATTTCGCTCATGTATTCGTTGTATACAAGTACAGGGAGTACCATATAGCCTTCACCAATGAGCATAGGTGTACCAAAGTCTGCAAGGCTGGTCATAAATACCATAATGGCACCGGCGGCAATAGAAGGGAAAATGACCGGCAAAGTAACCGTAAGGAGTCTGCGCAATGGGTTGCTGCCCAAATTTTCAGCAGCTTCCTCCATACTGGAGTCTATACTACTCATAGCGCCAGAGGTATATAGATATACATAAGGGAAGAGCTTGAACGTAAATACAATAATAATACCGGCTCTGCCATAAATGCTTGGCAAATGTATACCCATGTCTGCAAACAGTTTGGTTATAAATCCGGCACGGCCGAACAATGTAATCCAGCTGTATGCACCAATGAACGGAGGGCTCATTAAGCCCATAATAATCAAGATGTGCAAAAAGCTCTTACCCAATATATTATAGCGTGTCATGGCATAAGCCATGGGTACACCTACAATTAAAGTGGTAACAAGTGTGCTTAAGGATACAAATAAGCTGCGCCCCAAAGCACCATAGTAATACTTTTTACTAAAAAATCGAATGTAGTTTTCTAAGGTGAATCCGTCTACTTTACTGCTAAAAAAACTTCTGCTCAGCAAACGGAAAAACGGATAGATTAAGAATAAAGCCATAAATACCACTACAAATAGCTTTACCCAAAACCAAAAATCCAGTTTCCATTTCTTATTTACCATGTAATTGCCTCCTCTGTTTCTTTGTTGTACACACCAACAGCAAGGTGGTCAAAGTTTACATGTACTTTTGTGCCTTCCGGCAATACGGTGGAGTTATCCTTGGTATATTCATTCACTTGCAAGCTTTGGCCGTTGGCAAGGCGTACTTCATATTCTACAAAGTCACCAAGGAAGGTACTAAATGCAATTTCGCCTTCTAAGCCTTCGCTTGCAAACTTTAATTGTTCCGGCCTTGCCGAAAGTATGGCTTCGCCTGTATAGTTTGTAGCAAGCGCGCGTTCAAAGGAGTAGCCGTTCACAGAAATTTTGCAGTTACCATTGCTTGCTTCTATTACTTCGCAAGGTAAGAAGTTGGAGATGCCTATAAAGTTAGCAACAAAAGTATTTTGTGGGCGTTTGTAAATTTCTTCCGGGCTGCCCACTTGCATAATCAAGCCGTCTTTCATTACGGCAATTACATCAGAAATAGCAAGCGCCTCTTCTTGGTCGTGGGTTACATATACGGTGGTAATGCCTAAATTGCGTTGTAATTTTTTTATAGTGGTACGCATTTGTACACGCAATTTTGCATCTAAGTTAGAAAGGGGTTCGTCCATTAAAAGCACGCTGGGTTCAATAACAAAGGCACGCGCAAGGGCTACACGTTGTTGTTGGCCACCGCTTAGCTCGTTTGGTTTTCTGTGGCGTAAAGGTAAAATTTGCACTAAATCTAAGGCTTTTTCTACCCTGTCATTCATCTCTTTGCCTGTAATACCACGTGCTTTTAAGCCGTAGGCAACGTTTTGTTCTACTGTTAAATGGGGGAAGATAGCATAATTTTGAAACACCATGCCAATATCTCGTTTATGGGCAGGCAAGTCGTTAATTACTTTTTCATCAAAAGAAATAGTGCCCCCGTCTACACTGTTAAAACCGGCAATCATTCTAAGCAATGTGGTTTTACCACAGCCGGAAGGGCCAAGTAATGTAAAAAAGCTGCCGGGTTCTATGTGTAGGCTAACGCCTTTTAATGCCACAAAGTTGCCATAACGTTTTAGGGCTTCCTTGATAATTACTGCATGACTCATGTTATATATTTTCCTTTCTAAAATAAAAAGCGTGTTCTCTCTGGCGGGAACACGCTTTTTGTAAATGTTTAGTCAACCATGATATCGTTGAATTTGCCGATAATCATTTCTTTTTCATTGGCGGCCCATGTAAAGTCATATTCTACCAATGGAATATCTTTCAATTCTGCCATACCTTCGCTAACAGCTACATCGCTACGAACAGGGCGTCTACCCCAGTTTGTGCTTTGTTCTTCCTGTGCTTCTTTGGAAAGAATGAAGTTAATAAACAATTTTGCGTTTTCTTCATTTGGTGCGCCTTTTACCAAAGCTACACCGTCCGGCACTGCGCTTGTTCCATCTGTTGGGTATACAAAGCCTAAGTTCTCTTTTTCTTTGTATTTTACAGCTGCTTTTTCTAAAGTAATACCAACGGCATATTCGCCGTCAGCAACCATTTTGTGGCATTTGCTGGAGGAGTCTAAAATTTTGCCGTCTAAGTTTTTGTAGAAATCTTCTACAAATTTCCAACCTTCTTCTTTACCGCCATGGCCAAATAAGAAGGTGCAAAGTTGTGTGTAAGCAGAGCCGCTTTTGCTTGGCAAGCAGTAAGCAATTTTACCTTTGAATTCAGGCGCCAACAGGTCTTCCCATTTTTCCGGTGTTGGTAGGCCTTCTTTTTCAAGTACATCTTTGTTAAAGAACATTACCATAGGTAGTGGGCTTTCACCGATCCATTTGTCGTCTGCATCTTTATAGGCTTCTGCAATAAATTCGTCATGTTCGCTTACAAATGGGGCAAAGTATTCTTTAAATGCAGCCAAGGAGTCTGCACCGCCACCCCAAAGTACGTCTGCAATAGGGGCTGCACTTTCAGCGGCGATACGGTTGCATAATTCACCGGTACCTGCGGCAACGATTTCTACTTTGATGTTTGGGTATTTTGCTTCAAACAATGCAACACCGGCGCGCAGGGGGTCTGCATCATGTGGGGAGTATATTACTACTGTGCCTGCGTTTTCTGCCATCACAGTGCTGGCAAGGCTAAATACAAATAGTAAAGCTAATACGATAGAAAATAATTTTTTCATAATAACCTCCATATATTTTTTATTAAAAATATTATATAATAGAAATTATGGAAATGCAACTACTATTTTATTACAAAATTAGCAGATAAAGAGTATATATAATGGAAATAATAGAGTACACATGTGTTGGTAAACGCGGGCAAGAAATTTTATGTGAGGATGGAATTTTTATTTCCTCTCGTTATATTGCAGTTATAGATGGTGTAACCGATAAAACCAGTTGCCAAATACATGGTTTTAGCCCTGGAGTTTTTGCAAAAAAAGCATTGCTGCAAGCATTATACACTATGCCAAGTTGTAATGCATTGCAATGCGCCGCATATTTGCAGAATGCATTGGCTTGTGCATGCACACAAGAAGAATTGCAAAACGCAAAGCCGCAAGCCGTTTGCATATTATACAGTGTAGAGCACCAAGAAATTTGGGCTATGGGCGATTGCCTGTGCCAAATAGATGGCAAAAACTTTAGTTTTACTAAAGTGATAGATGATGTTTTTGCTCAAATACGGGCAGATGTGCTATGGCACTATCTGTACATTGGCAAACAAAATTTACAACATGTGGATATTGGTAGAGAACGCATACTGCCCTTATTGTGCTTGCAACATAAGCTTGCAAATCAAAACACACAACTTTCTTACACTGTGTTGAATGGAATGGATAACATAAAGCCAACTGTAATTCCCGTGCAAAAAGGCCAAAGCATTGTGCTCGCCAGCGACGGCTACCCAAAACTGTTTGGCAGTTTGGCTCAAAGCGAAGACTATTTGCAAAAAGTATTGCAAACAGACCCCTTGTGTATGTATAGCAATTTGCAATGCAAAGCTTTGAACCCAAATTGGCAAAGCTTTGATGATAGAAGCTATATTCGCTTTATTGCATAAAAAAAGCCCTATAACAAAGTTATAGTGGCACAAAACGGTTTACTTCTTCATCGTAGCAATAGCCGGCATCACCTAAGCGCTCTATCAGTTCCGTTTCATCAAGCTCTAAGTCTTCGCATAGCATTTCTAAATTGCTGTAAAAATCACGCAATTTCATGTTGATATAACCATACAGCATTACAGTATCGTTGGGTATCATAGCCATAACCTCCTTTAAGGGTATTATAGCATATTTAACGGTAATAAAACTGTAAAATAATGGAGGGAGAATATTTATGGAAATTAGGTATATTCATAAAACAGATGATAGAATGGAAATCAGCAGTATTTATGAAGAAAGCTGGAAATACGCTTATAAAAATATAATTCCAAATGATTTTCTAAACAGTATTGAAAAAGGCAGGTGGGCTAACGTTATAGATTCGCCTTCATGGAATACTTTGGTATGTATTGAAAATGGAAAATATATTGGTACAAGTAGTTTTTGTAAATCTCGCTTTTCTGAATACGATAGTTACGGTGAAATCATTTCTATTTATTTGCTCCCTGCATATATAGGCAAAGGATACGGTTCTCAGCTATTACGTCAAGTAATTGTAGAATTGAATAATCAAGGGTATAACAAAATATTGCTTTGGGTATTAAATGAGAACCGTAGAGCCAAAGAATTTTACAAAATGAATGGCTTTGTGGAAACACATCATATTACGAACATCAATATAGGTGGTAAAGAATTGCAAGAAATTATGTTTGTATATAAAGAATCTAAATAGCTTATTTAAGAATATAAATCCGACTAATCTGGGATTGCATCCCAGATTAATCAAAAAATTATACAAAGAGGAGCTTTTCTAATGAATATAGAAAAAAACAAGGGAATATTATAAAGGGTTAGATATAGGGAAATGTAAATGCAGAATTTGTTTAAACTATTTGGGTAAAATAAAAACGGCTTCTAAAATAGTAGAATATTTAAACGGCGTAGGCATAGATGCTTTAAAACCTTATGATATATTAGAACTTGGCAATGTAGATGAAAATGTTAATAAGCATAGGCTTTGTGCAGCTTATGAAGTATTTGGTAATAAGGATACATTTCATTCTATGAGTATAGAGGGTATAAACATTGAACTCTATGAATATTATACAGATATTTCTTTTCCAACAGATAAATTTATATTAGAAGTAAGTCCAATTATTTTACAATGGTAATAAATATAATAAAAAATACCAAGCTCATTACATGTAAGCTTGGTATTTTTTTAAAACAATTTTATTAAACCCTCAAACAAAGCGCTTGGGTCAGTAGGTAATAGCAAACCTGCACCTACGGCAATGGTATTGTTTACCAAGTGCAGCAGGTAGCTTGCCCAGAAATTTTGCTTATACTTGGTGTAGCGATAGCACAACACCAAAGCAATGGGCAAGTACAACAAAATATCCTGCAAAGCAAACATATGGACCCAAGTGAATAAACCGGCAGATAGCCAGAAAAACAACGCATACAGCCACTTTGGTTGCATGGGTATCCATTTTAATATGGCTACACGAAATACAATTTCCTCTACAAAGGGCGCATAAATCACACTTGCAAACAAGTATAATAAGGTGGGTATTTGTTTTTGCAGTTCAAATAAATTCTTTTGGTTTTCGCCCAAGGTCTCCACATTGAGCAAGGGCTGAAATAAAAACAATAACCCCGCACGCAACACAGCCACCAATACAATCAGTAATAGCGAGCGAAAAAGGAGCTTGCTTAAGCGCACTTGCACCTGCAAAGCATGCCAGTCTTCTTGAAGTTCTTTGTAAAATAATGTAACACATAATACAAATAAAGGAATGGTTTGCAAACTTACCAATTGTACATTACTGATAAGCTTTTGTTTGCCCAAGGCTTGTGTGCCCAACATTATAATCCAAAAAGCAATAAAAACCAAGGCATATTTCAGCAGCCGATCTTTAGAAACTTGCACTTTCATAAACCTTATACAGCACCTTGTGCCATCATGGCTTCGGCTACTTTTTTAAAACCGGCAATATTGGCCCCTGCTACATAGTTGCTACCATAGCCATATTCTTGGCAAGCACTATTTACCTTGGCAAAAATATTTACCATAATATCTTTTAATTTTTCGTCTACTTCTTGGGCAGTCCAAGCAAGGCGCATGCTGTTTTGGCTCATTTCTAAGGCACTTACAGCCACACCGCCGGCATTGGCAGCTTTGGCAGGCGCAAATAAAATTCCGTTTTCTTGGAATACGGCAATGGCTTCCGGGGTAGAGGGCATGTTAGCGCCTTCACCAACAGCAAAGCAACCATTCTTTTGTAAGGTGAGTGCGCTGTCTTTATCAATTTCATTTTGTGTAGCGCAAGGCAAGCAAATATCACATGGGATATTAAATATACCACTGCAACCGGCTGTATAGCTTGCGCTTGGAACATGCTCTACATAGGTGGAGATACGCTTGCGTTCTACTTCTTTAATTTGTTTTACAATATCTAAGTTTATACCGTTGGCATCATAAATATAACCGTCAGAATCACTCATGGCTACTACTTTGGCACCCAATGCCATAGCTTTTTCTGTTGCATAAATGGCAACATTGCCGGAACCGCTAACAATACAAGTGGTACCTTTGAAGCTTTTGCCATGGTGGGCAAGCATTTCTTCTACAAAGTAGCATAAGCCATAGCCGGTAGCTTCTTTTCTACCTAAAGAACCACCGTAGCTTAAACCTTTGCCGGTAAGCACACCTTCATATAGGTTGGTAATGCGTTTGTATTGGCCGTACATATAGCCAATTTCTCTTGCACCTACACCAATATCGCCGGCAGGCACATCGCTGTCTGCACCGATATATTTATAAAGCTCTGTAATAAAGCTTTGGCAAAAATGCATAATTTCGGTATCGCTCTTGCCTCGTGGGTTAAAGTCGCTACCACCTTTACCACCACCAATGGGTAGCCCGGTTAAGCTGTTTTTTAATATTTGTTCAAAACCTAAAAATTTAATAATAGAAAGGTTTACGCTTGGGTGAAACCGTAAGCCACCCTTGTATGGGCCAATGGCACTGTTAAATTGTACACGGTAACCACGGTTTACCTGCACTTTGCCACTATCGTCTACCCATGGTACACGAAATAGTATGCAGCGTTCTGGTTCAATATAGCGTTCCAGTAAGCCGACTTTTTCGTATTCCGGGTGTTTTTCAATTACACAATCTAAAGATTCTAAAATTTCTGTGGCTGCTTGTAAGAATTCTTTTTCGTGGGGGTATCTTTGCTTTAAGCCACTTAATACAGTGTTTGTATATGTGTTCATTATCTTCTCCTTTGTTTTATGCTACAATGTGAATATGCGGCGTACATACTTCGCATTTTCTATTTCATTGATATATTCTTCTAAGTAGGGCAATGCGAGTTGCGCTTTTGCTTCTTCCACTGCAAGTTCTCTATTGTAGGGATGGCTGCAAAGTTGTATACTATAAGCTCCACTTTCCCAAAGCTCCAGTATGGCATAGCATACACGACCAAGGCCAAGTGCGTTGCCTACACTACCGCTATTGATGATATGGGCACCGTTTACAGTGCGCACCAACTGCCTGTGCATATCGCCATATATGAGTACATTAAAGTGCTGTTTACCATTGTTTAGCAGGGCTTCAAATGCTTCGCTGTCAGCAGTGCTGTGCAATAGTTCCTCCATAATGGGCCTGCCATGTATGCAGCGTATATGATTGCCGGCATATTCTATGCAATGCTCTGGTGGTAATTGGGCAAGCTTTTGCAAGCGTTCTTCGCCAAGCTGTTCCCAATAAAACGCATCACGAGGATATTTTTTGGAGGCCAAGCCATAGTCCCAATTTCCGCCAAGCACAATATTACAATTGGCAAGTGCCCAGTCCATTGTTAAGTGGGAATTTGGGCCTTTGCCCACAATATCGCCAAGGCAAATCACTTGGTCTACATCGTGGTTTTGTAAAGCTTTTTCTAAAGCCTGCGTGGCTGTATAGTTGCCATGCAAGTCGGATATAAACGCTATTTTCATTGCCTCACCTCACTACTACTTATTTTTAAAATACGTTAAATATTATACCATTTTTTTAAGGAATGGTAAAGGAGATTTATGCAAAAATATGCCTTTATGGACTTTGATAAGACCATTATTTCCAAAGATTCACAAATACTCTACCTTGTTTTTTTATATAAAAAAGGTTACATTTCTATTTTTACACTTTTGAATGCATTGTTTTGGGGTATGTGTTATGCATTACATATTGTTTCAGCTCAAAGTGCTAAGGAACATAGTTTTGCTTTTTTAAATAACACCACTATTCCTGTAGAAGTAAACCAAGCTTTTGTGGCAGGTTTGCCTTACTTTCCGCAAGCCAAACAAGAAATTTTACATTTGCTAGACAAAGGCTATACCGTGCTTATTGTAAGTGCCTCTTGTGATGCATATATGCAATATGTTAAGGATTATTTGCATGTGCATGATGTGATTTGCACAAAATTTACAAACGGAAAACTATCTAAAAATTGCAAGGGAAAAGAAAAAATAATCAGAATCTATGAATATTTAAACAATGATGATATTGATTATGATACATCTATCGCCTATGGGGATAGTAAGAG
>JAEWXD010000018.1 GCA_023396045.1 Bacillota bacterium
GTATGAAGCCGCTTACATTGCAAACACCAAAGCCGCTCATATCCATTCATGGTAAGCGCTTTATAGACCATGTAATACAAGCCTTACACAAAAATGGAGTATATGAAATTTATGTTGTGGTTGGCTATTTAAAAGAAAAATTTAAAGACTTGCCCTTGCAATACGAAGGAGTACAGCTTATAGAAAACCCCTATTATGAAACTTGTAATAATATATCCTCGTTATTTGTAGCCAGGGATCATTTGTGCAATGCCTTTATCACCGATGCAGATCAAATGATTTATAATACAGATATTTTAAACCCATATTATGAAAAATCCGGCTATAATGCTGTATATACTGATGGCATAACAAATGAATGGCTTATGCAGGTAAAAAACGACAGGGTGGTTTCCTGTAATCGCAACGGCGGTTGTGGCGGTTGGCAATTGTATAGTATCTCTCGTTGGAGTGCTGAAGATGGTGCAAAGTTAAAACAACATTTAGAAGAAGAGTTTTTACAAAAGAAAAATACTCAAATTTATTGGGATGATGTTGTAATGTTTGAACACTTTGCAGAGTATAATTTGGGGGTGTATCCTATGCAATATAGTGATATTGTAGAAGTGGATAATTTTGCAGAACTTTGTTCCATAGATGCCAGCTATGAGGTGGAATATGAAAAATAAAAAAGTAGATTGGCTCATAAGCCTTATCCCGCTGTTTAGTATTGTTGCTCTTAGTCTTGTGTTTTTTATATTCCCTGCCAAAAGCAATGAAATTTTATCTAAAATTCGTTTCTTCTTTGGGGATACATTGGGCGTCTACTACTTAATAATAGGTTTAGGTATTTTTATTGTTTCCATATTTTTGGCTTTTTCTAAATATGGAAATATTGTGTTGGGCAATAAAGATGAAAAACCGAAATACAGCTTTTTTATGTGGGGCAGTATGATGTTTACTTGTGGCTTAGCTGCAGATATATTGTTCTACTCCCCTTCGGAATGGCTACTGTATGCAACAGATTCTTATGTGCAATCCCTGGATAAAAGCATCGCTTGGGAAAATGTATTCCCTTTGTTTCATTGGAGTTTTATTCCTTGGGCCTTTTATCTGGTGCTTGCCGTTTCCTTTGGGTTTATGCTTCATGTGCGCAAGCGTGATAGGCAAAAATATTCAGAGGCCTGTAGGCCGGTGCTTGATAAATATACTGATGGTATTATCGGTAGAATGATAGATCTATTTGCTGTATTCGCATTGCTTGCCGGTACGGCTACTACTTTTAGTGTGGCAACGCCTTTAATGGCCACTATTATAGGTGAAATTTTCTCCATTAGTATGAGCCGTACAAGCATTACCATTGTTATTTTGTTGCTTACCTGTGTTGTGTATACCTATTCCTTATTGCATGGCTTTAAAGGCATAGGAATACTGGCAAAACTTTGCATTTATTTATTCTTCGGTTTGTTGCTCTATGTATTTTTGGCCGGTGGCAAAACCATTTATATATTAGAAAACGGTTTGCAATCCTTAGGCAACTTAGTGCAAAACTTTTTGCAACTTTCCACCTATACAGACCCGGCAAGAATGCACTCCTTCCCTCAAAACTGGACCATATACTATTGGGCCTATTGGATGGTTTGGTGTGTGGCAGCCCCCTTCTTTATTGGCTCTATTTCTAAAGGCAGAACCGTGCGTCAAGTTATTTTGGGTGGATATTTGTTTGGTGTAGGCTCTACCTTACTGAGTTTTATTGTGCTGGGTAATTTTGCCCATGGCATGCAAAGCCAGGGCATTGTAGATTTTGTTGGACAATATGTACAACAGCAGGATATCTATGCAGTCATTTTTCAAATTTTTCATGCTTTGCCATATGCACCTTTTGTTATCTTTGTATTATTTCTTACCATGCTTGCATTTTATGCAACTTCTTTTGACTCTATTGCACTTACTGCATCGTGGTATAGTTATCACCGTTTGCCAAACGGTAAAGAGCCGCACAAAGCAATACAATTCATGTGGTGCATACTGCTTATTGTGTTGCCTATTGCCTTGGTTTTTTCAGAAAGCTCTATGTATAATTTACAATCGGTAAGCATTATAGCTGCTTTTCCAATTGGCATTGTAATATTGCTTATTGTCATCGGTTTCTTAAAGGATGCTGCAAAGTACCTAAAAGAGTAACCTTGTATTATCAGGCTTTTCATAGTAAGATAGTAGTAAATATAAAGTAATAAATAAGGAGGAAAAGCATTGCGAATATTGATAGATAAATTAAAAGAAACGCTTTATTCAGTACTTCCAATTGTAGTAATAGTGCTTTTTATGCATTTGTTTGTTAGCCCCCTTAGTACAGATATCCTGTGGCGCTTTATCATAGGTGCTGTGTTTGTTACTTTTGGTCTTACTGTATTTATCTTGGGTGTTGATATTGGTATTACCCCCATAGGTAATTTGCTTGGCACGCATCTAACCAAAAGCAATCGTGTTTGGGTGCTTTGCTTAGCCGGCCTTTTGCTTGGTATTATTATTACACTGGCAGAGCCATCTTTACTTATTTTGGCTAATCAAGTAGACACAGTAACGGCAAGTGCCATTCAAAGTTTTTTAATTGTAGCAGCTGTTTCGTTGGGCACCGGTATTATGTTAAGCGTTGGCTTAATGCGTATCGTGTATTCTATCTCCTTGCGCAAATTATTTATATGTTTTTATGGCATAGTACTCATACTTTCAATCTTTAGTGATACTGACTTTTTAGCTATATCTTTTGATGCATCCGGAGCAACTACGGGTGCGCTCGCTGTTCCGTTTATATTGGCATTGGCAAGTGGTTCCAGCCGTATAGAAAAAACCAGTGAAAAGAAAGAAAACGACAGTTTTGGCCTTGTAGGTGTTGCATCTATTGGTGCTATTTTGGCAGTGCTTATTATGGGCGTCTTGAACGATACCGGTAACTTAGGTGGCACGATAGAGTTTACTCAGACAAACGGTGTTTTTGCACCTTTTGCACAGAATTTTTTACCACAGTTATGGGAAGTTATTATCGTGTTGTTGCCCATTTTAATTGTATTCTGGGTGGGCAATAGAATCAGCTTTCATCTGGATGCAATGAACTACTATAGAATTTTTGTTGGTATATTTTTTTCAACCATTGGGCTTGTATTATTTTTGCTTGGTGTTAACCAGGGTTTTATGCAAGCCGGAATGATGATGGGGGCAAGCCTTGCTTCTGCAGAAAGAAATATATTGCTGATTGTGATTTCTTTTTTACTGGGTGTTGTAACCATTTTAGCAGAACCTGCTGTGCATATTTTAACAAGGCAAATTGAAGAAGTAACCAGTGCTCACGTAAAAGCCAGGGGCATTATGGTCTCTTTGGCTTTGGGGGTAGGTGTGGCAATAGTGCTGGCCATGCTTCGTATTATTGTTCCCGGTTTACAATTCTGGCATATTATTTTACCGGGTTATATTCTTGCGATGATTTTAAGCCGTTTTGCACCAAATTTATTTGTAGGTATTGCTTTTGATAGTGGCGGGGTAGCTTCTGGTCCAATGACGGCAACTTTTGTACTGGCATTTATTCAGGGGGCTGCCAATAATCATCACAGTGCGGATGTTTTATTGGACGGCTTTGGTGTTATTGCATTGGTGGCAATGACGCCCATCATTGCACTGCAAATTTTGGGTATATTATTTAAAATGCGTGAAAGAAAAGCCGCTAAATTTGCAGTAGAAGAAGATTTTTAGGCATTTCTGAGGTAGAAATATGAATATAGAACAACTTGAAATAGCAAAATTATGTGTGATTGTACCATTTGGGCAAGGCTCACGTGTGGCACATATTGCAAGCCAACATGGCATACACGGTGGCACCATATTGTTGGGCAAAGGCACATTTTATAATAAATTTATGGAATTGCTCGGTTTAAATGAAACAAGAAAAGAAATTGTTTGGCTATTGGCACAAAAAGCCGTGGCGGAAGAAGTGCTACAGGTGTTAGAAAAAGAATTAAAATTAAACCAACGTAATACGGGCATTGCCTATATAGAACCCTTGGTTGAAGTAGTAGGCGTGAAAAGAACAAAATATATAAACAATAAAATTGAGGAGAATACAATGCTGCAAGCAATTTATACCGTAGTAGACAGGGGTCTTGGTCATGCAGTGGTAGAGGCTGCCGGCTTAGCCGGTGCAAGTGGTGGTACTATCATTGAGGGCAGAGGTGCAGGTGAGCACCAAGTACAAAAGGTATTTGCTATAGAAATTGAACCGGAAAAAGATATTGTGCTTACCATTGCCAGCACGGACCATGTAGATGCCATTGTGGATTCTATTCGCAATAAATTGGATATTGAATTAGAAGGTAAGGGCATAATATTCGTGCATCCGGTTAGCAAAAGTGTAGGCATCAATAGGGTATAATATGAAGAATTGTAAAAATATATGTATTGATATATTATTTAGTAGAACTTGCTTTATATGTGTATTTTTATTGTGTAGCATTTTTAGGCTTGTACCTATAGTAGATGCATTTGTATTTCCAAGTATTATATATCCATATGCAGCTATTATTCTTTATAAGTACAATATACATCATATAGGGCAGGCAACACCCAAAGCATTAGTGGCTGTGCCTATAGTATACTTTGCATTGAGTATTTACCATATATTTTTTAGGGGAGCATCCACCGCTGCCACTTATGATGTATTGGTACATCTACTTATTTTGATTTATATTTTTCATAGAAATACAAACCATGCTTTAGCAATGCATAAAGAGTTTTTATGTATTGCTAAATGGGCAATCTATTCTATGGTTCCGGTAGTTGCTTTTAGTGTTTGGCTATTTATTAACCAACAGTTTTATGCTGATGTTTTTGGTCTACAAGGCATTAGTTTGGGCTATCAATCGTATTACAGCCGTTTATATGTATTCATGCATCCTAACGGATCGGCTATGTTACTGCTTATTTGCCTGTATTTTACTTTCTTTGTACAAGCCAATAGTGCACGAAAATATTTGTT
Source organism: Bacillota bacterium (assembly GCA_023396045.1). Classification (GTDB taxonomy): domain Bacteria; phylum Bacillota; class Clostridia; order Christensenellales; family Aristaeellaceae; genus JAAZPT01. The sequence goes on from JAEWXD010000018.1 coordinate 5,006, forward strand.
GTTACACATACCTATGGTAATGCTTTTTGCACTTGCTTTGTTTTTTACACAGTCGCGCACGGTTATGCTGGCTGGGTTGGTATCTGCTTTTCTATGGTGCATTATTTGGCTAATACAGCATAAAAATATTAAAAAACATTTGCATACGGCAATATGGTTACCCCTTGTTTTTTCCTTTGTTATAGTAACAATTACTGCTTGCGCAGAACATGCTAAAAGTATAGAGTTGCGTTCGTTTACAGAAGGGCTTAGTAGTTTTTCTAATCGTATAGATATTTGGAAAGCAATTATTCAAGCTTTTGCTGCAAAACCAATGGCATTGCTTACCGGCACTTTAACAGATGGCTTATATGGCTTCTTTAAAGATTATTTGTTTTTTGAAATATCTAGTGCACACAATGCTTGGCTCGAGATTTTATTGATTGGTGGTGTAGTTTCTCTATTGTTATTTGTAATAACCATAGTGCAGAGTTTTATTACTATACTTCGCAATTTTAAGAAATGCATGGCAAATAAAGGGTTCTCTTTTATATTTGTATTACTTGTGGCATTGCTTATTTGTTCGTTAATGGAATCCGTATTGTTATATTCTGTAAGTATATCAAACGCAATATTTTTCTTATGCTTAGGCTACTGTTATACCATCGCTAAACAAAGTATATAATTACAATAAAAAAGGCACGCAGTGCCTTTTTTATTGTAATTATTCTGCCATGTAGGCTAAAACCAATTTATATGTGTTTTCCAAGGAACGCATATGGGTTCTTTCATAGCCATGGCTTGCATAGGTGCCGGGGCCACACAAACCAAATAAAATATCATGACCGGCAACAATGGCAGAGCCGGTATCGCTTCCATAGTGTGGGTAGTTTACATCTACAGTGTATTCAATGTTATTCTTTTCAGATAAAGAAATTAATTTTTGAATCATTTCACGAGAGTAGTGGCTTCTGCTATCTTTGGCAATAATAGAAACTTTGGTTTCATCTGCGCTGGTATCAGGTGCAACACAGCCAATATCTATAGCCAACATTTCTTCTACATCACGTGGCAAGCCGGTTGCGCCACCAGTACCGTTTTCTTCATATACAGAGAATTGTACTGTAATTTTTTTATTGAGCTTAATATTGTTTTCTGCAATATGCTTTAATGCAGCCAATACAACAGCTACGCTTGCTTTATCGTCAATAAATCTGCTTTTAATAAAACCGTTTTCTGTAAATTTAGTGCGTGGGTCAAGCAATAGGAAGTCGCCGGGGCGAATACCCAGTGCCTCCACTTCTTTTTTACTGCTTACCAGCTCATCTAAAATGAATTCCATATTGGTATATAAGTCAAGTGTTGTGCTGTATTCATCGCGTTCGGAAATATGTACAGAAGCAACCTCGTGCCTTACAGTGCCGGTATATTTTCTGCCGTCTAAGGTAACAAGTTCAGCATCACTTTCATTGAGCGTTTTGGCATATAGCCCACCAATAGGGCAAAGCTTCATTCTGCCGTTTTCTTTAATGTTACGTACACCTAAGCCAATTTCATCTAAATGGCAGCTAATGGCAACGTGTTTGCCTTCGCCCAATGTTACAGATAAGCCCCCGCGTGTAAAGCGTTTGGGTTCATAGCCCATAGCGCGCAATTCTTTTTCTACAAATGGAACAATCTCCTCATGGTAGCCAAGAGGGCTGTGAATTTCTAATAAGTTTTTTAATACACTTACCAAATATTCTTTGTTCATATTAGTGTTCTCCTTTATGTAATATTTTATATAAATATTGACCAGTATAGCTCTTGTCAATATTTGCTACTTCTTCTGGGGTGCCGGTGGCGATAATTTGACCACCGCCGTCGCCACCTTCAGGTCCCATGTCTATAATATAGTCTGCTGTTTTAATTACATCTAAGTTGTGTTCAATAACAACCATACTATTGCCGGCGCTCACCAAGCGTTGCAATACAGAAATTAAACGTTTTACATCTGCAGAATGTAGGCCGGTGGTTGGTTCATCTAATACATATATGGTTTTTCCGGTTGGCTTTCTGCTTAATTCTGTAGCAAGTTTAATGCGTTGGGCTTCACCACCACTTAATGTAGGGGAACTTTGCCCTAACTTTAAGTAGCCCAAGCCTACATCCATTAAAGTTGCCAGTTTGTTATAAATGCGAGGGTGGTTTTCAAAGAAAGTGCAAGCATCTTCAATGGTCATATCTAAAATATCAAATATACTTTTGCCATTGTATTTTACTTCTAATGTTTCTCTGTTGTACTTTTTACCCTTACATACATCACATTTTACATAGATATCACTTAAAAAGTGCATTTCTATTTTGGTAACACCATCGCCATTGCAGGCTTCACAACGACCGCCTTTTACGTTAAAAGAGAATCGCCCTTCTTTATAGCCACGGGCTTTTGCATCGTTGGTACTGGCAAATAATTGGCGTATTAAGTCAAACACACCGGTATAGGTGGCAGGGTTACTCTTTGGGGTTCTGCCAATAGGGCTTTGGTCTATTATGATAATTTTATCCAGCTGCTCTATGCCTTCCATGCTATCAAACTTGGCAGCCTTGTTTCTTGCATGGTTGAGTTGTTTACTTAAATGCTTGCATAACACTTCTTTAATGAGGCTGGATTTACCACTGCCGGAAACACCGGTAACACAACACATAAGCCCCAAAGGAATATTCGCATTGATTTTTTTTAGGTTGTTTTCTTGGGCACCTTTAATGCGTAAATAGCCTGTTGGCTTTCTTCGTTTCAAAGGTACTAAAATTTGTTCTCTACCACTTAAAAATGCGCCCGTAGGGGAATTGGGATTTTGTGCCAATTCTTCAGCAGTGCCACAGGCAATAACCTCGCCACCGTGTACACCGGCGGCAGGGCCAATGTCTATTATATAGTCTGCTGCACGCATGGTATCTTCATCATGCTCAACAACAATGAGGGAATTGCCTAAGTCGCGCAAAGAAAACAAAGTTTTGATTAGTTTATCGTTATCTCTTTGGTGCAAGCCGATGGAAGGTTCGTCTAATATATATACAATGCCGGTAAGCCTACTGCCAATCTGGGTGGCAAGGCGAATTCTTTGTGCCTCACCACCACTGAGTGTAGCTGCAGCGCGTGCTAAGCTTAAATAGTTGAGGCCTACATTGTCTAAAAATGCAAGGCGAGAATCAATTTCTTTTAAGATTTGTTCGCCTATGGCTTGTTCACGTTCTGTAAATTGCACATTGTTTAAGAAGGCACGGCAGTCGCGAATATTCATTTCACAAAGCTCAATGATATTTATACCACCAACCTTTACAGCCAAAGCTTCCGGCTTTAGCCTTTTACCATGGCAAGTGGGGCAGGGCTCTTCTGTAAAATACTCTTGATATTTTTCTTTTGCCCCGTCTGATACGCTTTCGTTATACCTGCGTTGCAATAGAGGAATAATGCCCTCATAGCTGGTTTCGTAATATTTTATACCCAAAGGAGATTGGTAGGGAACTTTGATTTTTTCGTCCTTCATACCATAGAGCAAAACATCAATGATATTGTCATCTAAGTCCTGCAACGGTGTATCTAAGGAAAAATTGTATCGCTTGCTGATATACTCATAAAAAGTATAGGCAATGCTTCCGGGATCTTTAACGTTCCAACCATGTACATTTAAGCCGCCTTCCATAATGGAAAGGCTGGGGTCAGGCATTACGGTTTCTTTGCTTATGGTTTGTGTAAAACCTAAACCGCTGCAAGTAGGGCACGCACCATAGGGGGCATTGAACGAAAAAAACCTAGGGGATATTTCTTCTATGGCAATATTACAATCTGCGCAAGCAAAGTTTTGGGAGAATAAATGCTCACCTTTTTCAAATAGATCGGCAATAACAAGACCTTCACTTTGCTCACTGGCGGTTTCTATACTATCACTTAAACGGCGTAAACCTTTGGCGTCATTGTGAATTACCAAACGGTCTACCACAATTTCAATGCTGTGCTTTTGGGTTTTGTTCAGTTCTGGCACTTCTTCCAAATCATAAACTTCACCATCTACACGCACTCTGGCAAAACCGTTTTTTTTGGCTTTTTCTAATAGTTTACTATGTTGGCCTTTTTTACCACGCACTATGGGTGCTAAGATTTGGCACTTGGATTCTAAGCCCAACTGCAACAATTTGTCTATTATTTGGTCTATACTTTGTTTTGTAATTTCTTTGCCACAGTTAGGGCAGTGCGCATGCCCAACCCTTGCATATAGCAAACGCAAGTAATCGTAAATCTCGGTTACTGTACCCACGGTAGAACGAGGGTTTTTGCTTGTGGTTTTTTGGTCTATGGCAATGGCGGGGCTTAACCCCTCTATACTATCCACATCCGGTTTTTCTGCTTGGCCTAAAAATTGCCTTGCATAGGAGCTAAGGCTTTCTACATAGCGCCTTTGGCCTTCTGCATAAATGGTTTCAAAAGCTAAGGAGCTTTTGCCACTGCCACTTAAGCCGGTAATTACTACAAATTGATCTCTCGGAATATCAATATCTATATTTTTTAAATTGTTTTCTCGTGCACCACGCACTTTGATATATTTCATTATTGCATCCTTAAATAGGCATGGATAAAACCGTCTATTTTTCCATCCATTACATCGCTGATGTTGGCAGATTCATAGCCTGTACGGTGATCCTTCACCATGGTATAGGGTTGGAAAACATAGCTGCGAATTTGGCTGCCCCATTCTATTTTCTTCATTTCACCTTTAATTTCAGCCATTTTATCTTCTTTTTCACGCTCTTGTAATTCAATTAAACGGCTTTTGAGCATATTGATACAAACCTCACGGTTTTGAATTTGGCTACGCTCGTTTTGGCATTGCACTACAATACCGGTTGGAATATGCGTCATACGTACAGCAGATTCTGTTTTGTTTACGTGCTGGCCACCGGCACCACTGGCACGGTAGGTATCTATACGCACTTCTTCCATATTCAGTTGAAAGTCACTACTTTCTATCATTGGGCTTACATCCAAAGACGTAAAACTGGTGTGGCGCTTGGCATTGGTATCAAAGGGGCTGATGCGCACCAAACGGTGCACCCCTTTTTCACTGCGTAAAAATCCATAAGCATTTTCACCTGTTACTTGAAATGTCACGCTTTTGATGCCGGCTTCATCGCCATCCAAATAATCCAATATTTTAAGTTGAAAACCAAAACGCTCGCAGTAACGGGTATACATACGGTACAGCATAGAGCACCAGTCTTGTGCTTCTGTGCCGCCAGCACCTGCATGTAAAGAGAGTATGGCGTTGTTGTTATCGTATTCACCACGCAAAAGGGTTTCAAGCTCTAATTCTTCTATACGTTCGCTTAAGAGCTCTAATTCCTTGCCGCATTCCTCTGCAATATCCTCATCGTTTTCTTCGTTGAGCAAATGGAGCATGGCTTCTACATTCTCAATACCAGCATGTAATTCACTTACATGCTTGCATTTATTTTCTATGGCACTAATGCGCTTGTTTACTACGGTAGAGCGATCAATATTATTCCAAAACGCAGGGCTGTTCATTTCGGCTTGCAGTTCAGCAAGTTCTTCTTGTAGATGCTCTAAATGTAGCGCTTTGCAAGCAAGTGCCATTTTATCTTTTAGTGTTTGTATATTTTGTAAGCTATTAGCAATATCTAACATTTAGAACTTCTTTCCGCAGCAATGCTTATATTTTTTACCGCTACCACAGGGGCAAAGTTGGTTCATGCCCGTTTGCCCAGAGGCAAGTTTTGCGCCTGCAGGGCTATTTTGTACAGTGTCTGCCTTTTTGGTTTGTATATTTAGGGGGCGTGCATCTTCACGCTTGGGCTGTACAAACTTGGCTTGGTACATGCGCTTTACAGTGTCTTCACGAATGAGGCGCACCATTTCGTCAAACATATCGTAGCTTTCAAGGCGGTACTCTGTAATAGGGTCGTGTTGGGCATAGGCGCGTAGGCTGATACCTTCACGCAATTGATCCATTGCATCAATATGATCCATCCAGCGGTTGTTTACAGCATTAAGAATAATAATACGCTCTGCTTCTCTGATATCCACTTGGTGTGTAGCAAACAATGCTTCTCGTTCTTTGTAGAGTGTGTTTGCTTCTTGCAACAGCCAATTTTTCAGGTCATCTAATTCCCAAGTTTCCATTTCAGCTTTTTTGGCTTCAATAGTGCCGGGAAGTATGCAAAGGTGTTCTACATATTCTGCAAGGCTGGCAAGGTCCCAATCATATACTTCGCCGGAGCAGGTTCTATCACATGTTTCGTCAATCAGTGCCTTAATCATACCCATTACGGTTTCACGCATATCATCGCCATGCAATACTTGTTGGCGTTGTTTGTAAATTAAGGAACGTTGTTGGTTCATAACATCGTCAAACTGCAACACACTCTTTCTGGCTTGGAAGTGCCTGCTTTCAATGTTGCGCTGGGCACTTTCAATTTGTTTGGTTAATACGCCTGCTGTTAACGGTTCATCATCTGCAAGGCCTACTTTATCAACAATTACTTTAATTCTATCGCTACCAAATAGGCGCATTAAGTCATCCTCTAAGCTAAGGAAGAACTGTGTGCTGCCCGGGTCGCCTTGTCTACCGGCACGGCCGCGCAACTGGTTATCTATACGGCGGCTTTCATGCTTCTCTGTACCGATAATGTGTAAACCGCCTAAGGCCATTACCTTTTCATGTTCTTTATCGGTTTCTTGTTTAAAGTTACTGAACAGCTCTTTATATACTTTTCTTGCTTCCAACACATTTTCTGCTACATGTTCGTTATGGCCGGTGGCTTCTTCTATCACTTCTTCGGCAAAGCCCTGCTTTTGCATTTCTTTGCGTGCAAGGAAGTCGGGGTTACCGCCCAATAAAATATCTGTACCACGGCCAGCCATGTTGGTTGCAATGGTTACTGCACCAATGTGACCAGCTTGCGCTACAATCAAAGCTTCTCTTTCATGGTGTTTTGCATTTAAAACTTCATGTGCAACCCCGCGACGTTTGAGCAATTCACTCAACATTTCACTGGTTTCTACATTTACGGTACCTACCAATACAGGTTGGCCGGTGGCATGGTGTTCTACAATACTCTCTATAACATTTAAAAATTTTGCTTTTTTATTTTTATATATAACATCGTTTAAGTCTTTGCGTATACTGGTTTTGTTGGTAGGAATAACCACAACATCTAAATTATAAATGTTTTGAAATTCATCTTCTTCAGTTTTAGCAGTACCGGTCATACCACTTAGTTTTTCGTATAATCTAAAGTAATTTTGGAAGGTAATGGTGGCAAGGGTTTTGCTTTCACGGGCAACCTTAACTCTTTCTTTTGCTTCAATGGCTTGGTGCAAGCCGTCGCTATAACGTCTACCAACCATTAAACGGCCGGTAAATTCATCTACAATAATAACTTCGCCGTTTTTTACAACATAATCTACATCGCGTTTCATCATTACATTGGCTTTGAGTGCCTGTAAAATGTGATGGTTGAGCGTTGTGTTTTCTAAATCGTTCAGGTTGGACACACCAAAGTGTTTTTCAGCCTTGTGCACACCTTGTTCGGTAAGGGTAATGGATTTTTGCTTTTCGTCTACTACAAAGTCGCCATCTGGAGCAGGGCGATCTTCTAAGTTGAAACGGCTACTGGTTTCTTGGGTTGGGTCGTAAGTAGAACGTGTTAATCGTACTACAAAAGCATCCGCCTTTGCATATAAGTCAGAAGATTTTTCAGCAGCACCACTAATGATCAAAGGGGTTCTGGCTTCGTCTATTAAAATGGAATCCACTTCGTCTACAATGGCAAAATGGTGATCTCTCTGCACCATTTCTTGTGCAGACATCAACATATTATCTCTTAAATAGTCAAAACCAAACTCATTGTTTGTGCCATAGGTAATATCACAATGGTATGCATATCGGCGTTGTTCATTGTTTAATTCATTGGTAATGCAACCAACACTTAAACCTAAGAAACGGTATACTTTACCCATCCACTCACTATCGCGTTTGGCTAAGTAGTCGTTTACGGTAACTACGTGTACACCTTTGCCGCTGAGTGCATTTAAATAGGCGGGCATAGTGGCAACCAAGGTTTTACCTTCACCTGTGCGCATTTCTGCAATTCTACCTTGATGCAAAGCAATACCACCAATAATTTGCACAGGGTAAGGGCGCATACCAATGGCTCTCCAGGCAGCTTCACGTGCAACAGCAAAAGCATCAGGTAAAATCTGATCTTTAGTTTCACCTTTTTGTAAACGCTCTTTTAATATTGTGGTTTGGGATGTTAATTCTACATCACTTAAATTTTTATATGTATCTTCCAAGGCAAGCACTTGGTTTGCAATTTTCTGTAGTTTTGCTACTTCTGCATCATTGCTGATACCAAGCATTCTTTTAATTAAATTGAACATTCTATTCTCCTTTATTGTTAGGATTTAACTAGAACAGTATAGCATTTTTAGTGTTTTTTATCAATTATAGTGTTGTAAACAGCGTAAAAACGGTGCTGTTAATGGAAGATTTTTTCAGCAAAATGAAAAATAAAATGCCATGTATACACATGGCATTTTGTGCTAAAAGCTTGGTTTTACGGCACCCGCAAATTCCACTTCGTTTTGAATATATTCTTTTACTTTTTCGGTTTGTAATACGCTTTGTAAATCTTTTACCCATTGGGCATCTTTATCTTCTGCACGAACAGCAACAATGTTGGTGTAAATTTTACCTGCATCACTATCTGCTGCTTCTGCTGCCAAAGCTTCTGCAGCACTTGCAAAGCCTGCTGCAATAGCATAGTTACCGTTAATTACACCAAAGTCGGCATCGGCGATGGCGCTTGGCAATAGGTCGGCTGCAACTTCTGTAATTTTTAAGTTGTGTTTGTTTTCTACTATATTGTCAATGCTTGCACCGTTTTCAAATGCGTTTTCCGGTAAGGTAATCCAGCCAACTTGTTGTAATAAAAGCAATGCACGGGTTTGGTTGGATGGGTCGTTGGGTATTACAATTTCACTACCCTCTTTTACTTCTTCCAAGCTCTTTACTTTACCGGGGAACAAACCAAGTGGTTCATAGTGTACACCAAAGACTGCCACCAATTGTTTGTCTGCAGGTGCTTCGTTATTGTAGCTGGAAGTTAAAAAAGGTTGGTGTTGGAAATAGTTTGCGTCTGTATCTCTTTCTGCAGTAGCAGGGTTAAATACAAAATAATCACTGCCTACTTGAATATCCAAGCTATAACCTAAGGCTTCAAAGTCTTCTTTGATAAATTCCAAAATCAAAGCGTGGGGTAGAGGGGTAGCACCTATGGTGATTTTTTGCTGTGCCAATGCACTCACGCAGGTGAGGGATAAAATGGCGATAAGCGCCAATGCGGTCAATTTTTTCATGGTAATTTTCTCCTTTTTTTGTATTCAAAAGCCAATGGCTTTAGAAGTGAAATTATTTTTGCCTATGGTCTATTAGGCGGGTGATTTTGGTGCCAAGTACGGTTAGTAGTTGTACCATTACTACAAGCATAATGCTGGCAGCATACATAATGTCATACTTACGTTGGCTTACACCTTTTACAATAGCAACGGAGCCAAGACCACCGCCACCAACGGTGCTTGCCATAGCTGTATAGCCAAGTATGGTAGTTATGGCAATGGTCGCCCCTGTAAGCAGGGAAGGAAGTGCTTCCGGTAACATTACTTTGAATATGATTTGCCACAATGTACTGCCCATGCTTTGGGCGGCCTCTATAATGCCACCGTCTATTTCTTCTAAGGAACTTTCTATTAAACGCGTTACAAAGGGGAATGCGCTGATAAAAAGTGGAAATATAACAGACTCTGCTGTACCTGTGCCCTTACCAGTAATAAAACGAGTAATAGGTATTAACATTACCATTAGAATAATAAATGGTATGGATCTTAAAAAATTAATTACAGCACCAAGCACGGTGTTTAGCACAGGCATGGGCTTAATTCCATTTTTGCGAGATATTACAAGCAATACGCCCAGTGGTACAGCCACAATATATGCAAGTACTGTTGCAACAAGTGTCATATATAAGGTTTCTAAAGTGCCTTGCCATAGCAATGGCCACATTTTATCCAAACTCATTATGGTTGTACCTCCTCTACATGGATATGCAATGTTTCAAAATATTCAATCAACTGTTTGTACACAAGCAAATCCTTTGGTTTATCAAACAGCAATTGCCCATATACTTTTTTATTGAGGCGTTTTACATCTGCTGCTAAAATGTTAATATCTATACCAATTTCACGCGATACTTTGGATATAATTGGCTCATTAGTGCTTTTCTCGCCGTCAAATACAATGCGCAGATAAGGTTCATCGGTAGGGTGAATGGTTTGTTCATCACTTACAATACCAAACAAGCGTCTACCTGCTTTGCTCTTGGTGTTTACAAACACGCTATCTACATTGCCGTGTTCTACAAGGCTACCGTTATCAAGTATTGCAACTTTATTGCATATTTGGCGAATGACAGCCATCTCATGTGTAATAATAATAATCGTAATGCCCAAGCGTTCATTGATATCCCTTAACAATTCCAGTATGGATTGTGTTGTCATGGGGTCTAAGGCACTGGTAGCTTCATCACAAAGCAACACTTCAGGATCACAAGCCAAGGCTCTTGCAATGGCTACTCTTTGTTTTTGCCCGCCGGAAAGTTGGGCAGGGTATACATTGGCTTTGCTTTCTAAACCAACTATTTTTAACAATTCCTGTACGCGTTGATTGGCTTTGTCTTTGGGTATACCTGCAAGCTCTAATGGGTAGCGTACATTGGCGGCTACAGTACGTTGCATCAGTAAATTAAAGGATTGAAATATCATAGCCATCTTTTTGCGTGTTTTGGACAGCTGCACCGGGTTCATGCTTAAAATATTTTTGCCTTTATAAAATATTTCTCCATCGGTAGGGGTATCCAATCTGTTGATACAACGAATCAATGTGCTTTTGCCTGCGCCGCTCATACCAATAATGCCAAAAATATCGCCTTTGTGTATTTCTAAGTTGATATGCTGTAAAGCTTGCACTGTACCACCTGGAATTTGGTAAGCTTTGCTTACATTTTGAATTTTAATTTGCACTTCTGCCATGGGTATCTCCTTAGTATAATAAAAAGCCTGCTTGCATACAGTTTGCAAGCAGGCTTTGAATACGAATTGCTTATTCAATGCAAGACAAACAGTACGCAGAAGAACTTGCGCACATCAACATCATCATTGCATTTTTGTTAGCTTGTTTCTGCATGCTTCGTTCTCCTTTCTACTTTTGCCATACATGTGATATAGAAAAGTATAGTATGAAAAAAATTTTCTGTCAAGACTTAAAATGAAAAAAATCTAAATACTTTATTTTTGCTGGTAAGTTTCTGTAGTATTAACTTGATAAAAGAAACTGAAAATGCTATACTATATTATCTTTTGTAAAGGAAGTATGGAAAGTGGAGCTCATTAAAAAAGGTAAAAGCAAATTTGTTTACGCTACCGAAAACCCGGAAGAAATTGTAATTCAGTTTATAGACCAGGCTTTGGCTTGCAACGGTTTAAAACGTGGTAGAATAGAGGGAAAAGGTAAGGTAAATGCTGCCGTTACCAGTACCATTTATACAATGCTTGAGCAAAATAATATTGCTACCCACTATATTAAAACATTGGATGAAACCAGTATTCTGGTTAAAAAGTTAGATATTATTCCCATACTTATAAAGGTGCGCAATCGTGCTGCAGGAAACTTTGCACAGCGTCTTTCTATACCATTGGGCACCAAATTCTCTCGCCCTATTGTAGAGCTTTGCTTGCATGATAGTGTATTGCATAACCCTATTATCAATAAAAGTCATGTACTTGCTTTTGAGTGGGCCACCGAAGAAGAAATTGATTTTATGATTGCGCAAGCACTTAAAATCAACACTTTATTGCAGGGCTTTTTAAATAAAGAGAAAATCTCTTTGGTAGATTTTACCGTAGAGTTTGGAAAGCATCATAACCAAATTCTTTTGGCAGATGATATCAGTACAGATAATACTCGCTTATGGGATGCAGAAACAGATGAATCTATGGATATGGATCGGTTCCGTTGGGGTCTGGGCGATATAGAAGAACAATATAGAGAACTGGTAGAACGTTTGGTTAAATAAAATATGGTGATTAAAATGGCGATTGGTATCAATCGCCATTTTTGTATATTGTTTGAAATACTTCGGGTATGGGTGCTGTAAATTCGCTGGTTTCATTTTTATAGGGTAACTTTACCCTGATTTTATGGGAATGCAAGGCAAAACGCTTAGGTAGCAAGGGGTGCTCTGTGCCATACACATAATCACCTGCTACAGGAGAGCCATGGTAGGAAAAATGCAAACGTATTTGGTGCGTTCTGCCGGTAAGCAAATTTACTTTGCAAAAGGCATATTTACTATTTTTTTGTAGCAGGGAATAATTGGTTTTGGATTCTTTGCCACTTTCATGAATACCCCAGGTGTTGGTTGTTAACCTTGCAATAGGCAGGTTAATTTGGCCTTCTTCTTCCATGTTAAAGTTTTCCACCAAGGCACAATACTCTCTATAAAATTCATCGGTATGCAGCTTGCTTTGTAAATAACTTTGTATATAAGCGTTTTTGGCAATGAGCATTAGGCCGCTGGTGCCACAGTCTAAACGGTTGAGTGGCCTATATATAAAGTGATCGGGCTCTTTAAAATAATGCATCAGAGCATTGGGCAAGGTGTTGCAGGTGTCATTTAATCCAAGTACGGTAGGAAGTGGGGCAGGCTTGTTTAATAGCAAAATTTGTTCATCTTCATAAATAACATCCAGTGGCATAGCAAGGCTACGGCAAGGGTAGTGTTTATCTTCTGGTAAAAGTACTTCTATGGTATCTCCTTGCATGCATATATGGTTGGTAAAAGCCAATGTACCATTGCATAATATTTGCCCTTCAAATTTAGCACGCTTTAGCATTTCATAACTGATATGCAATTGGTTTCTACATACTTTTTCAACACTGGTATGATCTTGTTCTACAAGGCATTGTAAGTGAATGTGAGGGTTGTAACCTATATTTGTATATTCTTGTATCATAATTCCTAATAAAAACCCCAATCGTAGGATTGGGGTATATTTTTATTGACCTTTGTTTACAGCATCTTGTATTGCTTTTGCGTGGTCTTTATCTACTATATTGGTTCTATGTACTCTACTGTTGGTAAAGTGTAAACACATTTGGCCATCATAGTCATTGTCTTTGATGGTGTTGCCGGCAGGGTTGTGAGGTATACCGTATAGTGAAGCAGCATAGGTTTTGCCGTTGATGCTCACCCACATCGGTCTTCTCCAAGACTTGGTTTTTGCAATATCAGAAGCACGTTTTACACCGTAAATTTCACATAGTATTTGTGTATCACGTTTAGTAAGTGGTTCACCATCTACGTGGCTACCACCAGCCCATCTATACATCATGAAAGATTTACCGGTTATTACGTCCATTACTTGGAAACTTGAACCACGTGGCCATAAGGCATTCATTTCACCGGTGTTCCAGTCGCTCTTTACAACAGGTCTAAACAATTGGAAATTACCAATGGTTTGGCTGGAATTTGGGGTTGTATTTGGTTTGTTGTTGATATTATTACTGTTACCGGGATTATTAGGATTTGTATTGTTATTGTCTAAAATATTACCCTTGTTATCACTGATTTTTACAGTATCACCACGCACAAAACCAAATTGGTTGTTGTATTTTACTTTATACCATGTATAGTTTCTGGAAACAGAAGTACCAAAGTATTCTAATATTGTGCCACGGTTAGGGATAGATGTAATGGTTTTACCGCCGGCACTCTCTCTAAAGTTTACAGCACCTTTTACAGTTACAATATAACCGTTAGGGTTCTGATTGGGAGCTGTGGTAACGCTTGGTAAAGGTAAGTTTGGTGTTTCGTTTGCACCTAATATACGAACGGTTTTGCCCATTACCCAAAGCTCAGTGGCTTGGTATGCAATTTTATACCATTCTCTACCATCAACAACGGCAGTTCTGATATAAGGGAAAGTTGTACCAAGGGGCACATTATATGCAGCCTTTGTACCGGTTTGTGGAGATACACGTAAATTTACTTTGTCTACAATTGTTATTAATACATTGCTATTTTGTTGCGGTACAAATGTATTTGGTGTATTGGGAACAGGTGTAGGGTAAAGAGGTGTTGCATTGCCTGTATAGTAGTTTACAGAATCACTACGCAAGTAACCGGATATACCATTCACGTTAATTGGATACCAAGTATAACCACTGCTTATAATTGCCGGCGCAATAACTGCGTGGGTTTGGTTTTGGCTTAAAGAAATTAACACTGTACCGTTAGGGCCACTGCGTAAGCTGGCTGCAGGAATGGTGGTTATTACATAGCCAAAGCCTTGGGTAGTTATATTGGTATTGGGATTTACTGGTGTTGGGGTTGTAAGTCCGGCTTGTGGATTTGCATCATTGTTAAAGCGAAGCATATCACTACGTACATAGCCGGTAATAGTATTTGCAGTAATTTTGTACCATGTGTAACCATCGTTTTGTGTAGGTTGTTCAAGTACGGCATAAGTTGCACCTAAGCCAACTCTGCCAATACGTGTTCCATGTAATTCTGCAGTTTTACGGATATTTACTTTATCTATTACCAGTGTAATAGAACCAAAAGCACTTGGAGTTTGTTGGGGTTGGGTAATTGTATTGCCGGGGGAAATAGGTGCTGTACTGGTTATGCTGGTTTCGCGTACAGTGTCCCCGCGTAAGTAAGAATAGCCATGAACGGCATGGTAAATTCTATACCAAGTGTAATTTCCTTTTTGTGTTTTTTGCGTGAAGGCATATTCTTCGTTTTTATTCACTTTTGCGATTTTGCCGCCATCGGCTTTATCGCGCAAGTTAATACCGGAAACAGTGGTAACAAGATAACCTAATATTGTTTCTCGGCCGTTGCCTACAGTCATGGATATGGAGTTGGTAGAGATGGCATTGCTGTGGCTTGTAACATATTTACTGGCATCCGCTTGGTTCATGAGTGTGATATAGCTTGCCTGTACATAACCGGTAAGTTGGTTAGAACCAATATAAACAGCGTACCAAGGCACGTTTGCATTGTCGGTTAGTGTTTGCAAAATCTGCACTACTTCTCCTCTGTTTAATTGCTGTATGGTTTTACCACCTACGCTATTTCTAACATTTAAGCCACCTTTGTTTACTATGCCAAGGGCATAGTTTTGCACAGCGCTCGCTTTTGCATTTTGTGGCAAAAAGCTTGCAAACAACACAAAACAGAGCAATATACTAAGTGCCTTATAATACAGTTTATTTATGGTTTTGTTGTTACCTATCATAACAATTACCTCTCCAACCTATAGATTTGCTAATTTATCAAACACATTATATTACAAAATTATTACACTGTCAACAATAATTTATAATAAATGTTCTAAAAAGTTAACAAAATAATAAAAAACAAGCCAAGATATCTTGGCTTATTTAATGTGTTTTAGTTTTGTACAAATAGTACGGCTTCTTCGTCGTTGATGCTCCAAGATTTATAGAAACCGCCATCTGCTTGTAACATTTCTTCATCGCAAAGCACAGGGCTTTGTTCTATTTTTATAAGGTCTTTTGCAAGCACTCCAAGGCGAATTTGTTCATCAAAGCTTTGGAATACTTTAGCAAGTTTTTCATTGCAAAAGTATTTTACGGTAATTCTATCGGTTACATCAAAGTCTGCATCTTTACGCATAGTTTGAATTTTGCTGATAATCTCTCTGGCATATCCTTCGGCAATCAAAGTTTCGTTTAAGTTGGTGTCTAAAACTACGGTAATGCCGTTTTCAGATTCTGCAGTAAAGCCGGCTTTTTGCACAGCATTGGTTAATACATCGTCTTTTTCCAATATTACTTCAGTACTGTCTACTTCAAAACGGATTGTTTCGCCACGCTTAAATGCACTTACTACAGCATTGCCGTCCATAGCTGCTAAAGCTTGGCTGATTTTGCCGAGTAGTTTGCCGTATTTAGGTCCAATGGTGCGCATTTGTGGTTTTAATTGATAGCTTGTATATTCGCTGCTGTCGCTAATGAATTCCACCTGTTTTACGTTGATTTCATCTTTCAATAGCTCACAATATTCTTCCGGGAATTGTGTACCACTTACAAACATACTTTGTAAGGGCTGGCGAACCTTTATGTTGCTTGCACTACGGCAGGTACGTGCCAAAGCAACAGTTTTTATCAAAGCGTCCATATTGCTATTTAGGTTTGCATCAATGTAGCTTTGGTTTACCACTGGGAAGTCGCATAAATGTACACTTTCTGGTGCATTGCTGTCCACAGACTTCACTAAGTTTTGATAGATTTCTTCAGCCATAAATGGTACAAACGGAGCAATGAGTTTAGAAAGGTTTTGTAATACTTCATATAAAGTAATAAATGCAGCTTCCTTATCGGCGCCCATATCTTTGCCGGTACCCTTGCCCCAGAAACGTTCACGGCTACGACGAATATACCAGTTGCTTAAATCGTCTACAAACGCAGTCAATAGCTTGGTGCTTTCTAAAATTTGGTAGTTTTCTAAGCAATTATCTACACTTTGAATCAATTGGTGCAAGCGGCTCAAAATCCATTTGTCCATTAGGCTCAACTGTGCTTTTTCCAATGGATGTTCCATGGGGTTAAATTGATCAATATTGGCATAGAGTACAAAGAAAGCGTATACATTTTGTAATGTACCCATGAATTTTCTTTGGCTATCGCTAATAGCAGTGTCGCTAAAACGAATGGGGAGCCATGGTTGGCCAACACTATAGAAATACCAACGCACACAGTCTGCACCTTGTTTTTCAAGCACAGACCATGGGTCTACTACATTGCCAAGGTGCTTACTCATTTTTCTGCCGTTTTCATCTTGTACGTGGCCTAAAACAATACAGTTTTTGAAGGATGGTACATCGTCAAACAATAGGGTAGAAAGTGCAAGCATGGTGTAGAACCAACCACGGGTTTGGTCTATAGCTTCGCTGATAAAGTTGGCAGGGTATCTTGCTTCAAACTCTTCTTTGTTTTCAAAGGGGTAGTGCCATTGTGCATAAGGCATGGAGCCGGAGTCTGCCCAGCAGTCAATTACTTCCGGCACACGCTTCATTGGTTTGCCACAGTGAGGGCATTTGATTTCTACCCTGTCAATGTATGGGCGGTGCAATTCGATATTTTCATCTACTTCATGGGTAGCCATTTCTCTTAATTCTTGTTTGCTGCCAATTACGTGCACATGGCCATCTTCACACATCCATACAGGTAGTGGTGTACCCCAATAACGTTCGCGAGAAAGGCCCCAGTCTACTACATTTTCTAAGAAGTTACCCATACGGCCTTCTTTGATGTGTTCTGGCATCCAGTTTACAGAAAGGTTGTTTTTTACCAATTTGTCCTTTACTTCTGTCATACGGATAAACCAAGTGCCACGTGCATAGTAGAGCAGTGGTGTATCACAGCGCCAGCAGAATGGATAATTGTGTGTAAATTTAGGCGCGCTAAATAAAAGTTTGCGTTCTTCCAATTCTTTTAAAATGGGTTCGTCTGCATCTTTTACAAAGGTACCGGCCCATTTTGTGCCTTCAATAAATTTACCTTCGGTATTTACCAACTGCACAAATGGCAAGTTGTTATCTCTACCAACTCTGGCATCGTCTTCACCAAAGGCTGGGGCAGTGTGTACTACACCGGTACCATCGGTAAGGGTTACATAGTCGTCAGAAACAACATACCAGGCTTTTTCTCTTGGTAATGTTGCAAGCGGGAAAAGTGGTTCATATTCCATACCGCAAAGTTCTGCACCTTTTACAGTACGCAATACTTCTAAGTGGTGTGCACATTCGCCAAATAAGCTTTCGGTTAAAGCTTCTGCAAAAATAAAACGTTCGCCATCGTGTTCTACTTCTACATAATTTTCTTTTGCATTCACTACCAATGCAACGTTGCTGGGCAAAGTCCATGGGGTAGTGGTCCATGCTAAGATATACAAGTTATCTTCATTTTTTACTTTAAAGCGAACGATGGCACTGCGTTCGGTTACTTCTTTATAACCTTGTGCTACTTCATGGCTGGAAAGCGCTGTACCACAACGTGGGCAGAAAGGTACTACCTTGTGGCCTTTGTATAGCAAGCCTTTATCGCTGATTTTTTTCAGTGCCCACCAAACACTTTCAATATAATCATTATGGTAGGTAACATAGGGCTTATCCATATCGCACCAGTAGCCGATACGGTCGCTCATTTCCTTCCATTCACCCAAATATTTCCAAACGCTTTTTTTACATTCTTCAATAAATGGTTCAATGCCATATTCTTCAATTTGGGATTTGCTGTCAAGGCCCAACTTCTTTTCTACTTCCAGTTCTACCGGTAGGCCGTGGGTGTCCCAACCGGCTTTGCGCAGTACATCGTAGCCCTTCATGGTACGATAACGTGGAATTAAGTCCTTAATGGCACGTGTAAGCATATGGCCAATGTGCGGTTTGCCGTTTGCTGTAGGTGGGCCATCGTAAAATGTAAATTTTTCTGCGCCTTTGCGGTGTGCAAAGCTTTTTTGAAAGATATTATTTTCTTGCCAAAAAGCCAAAACTTCTTTTTCTCTGGCTACAAAATTCATATCCGTAGAAACTTTTTTGTACATATTTCCTCCTGTGATTTTTGGCTTTTTGTAATAAAAAAAGCCCAGCTTTTTTGGGACGATATTATACCGCGGTACCACCCAAATTGGCGCAAGCGCCCACTCTGTGCTAAATGCTGTCTGTAACGTAGACTTACGGCAACTGCACGCTCCGGGCTGATACTATATACATTTTGCCATTGGGCTTTCACCATTTCCCAATTCGCTAAGGCAGGGTTTGTATATACGTTCCCATCATCGCTAAATAGTATTATACAATAAGAAAACAGGCTTGTAAATAGCTAAAAAACGTATCAATAAACATATAACCTTGCTTTTGGCAAGGTTATATGTACTATTTCCAAAGGGTATTTATTACATCACTTGGCATCACAAAGGCTTTGTGTGGGCTAAGGCTAAATTCTGCAACACCAATACCATCTGTACTGCAATTGCGCTTAAACTGCTGGCTAAAAAATCGTCTACAAAAAATGTCTAAGCTTCTTGCAATCTCTTGCTTGCTAAAGTTATCAAAGCTTTGTTCTGCTACAAACTGCATTTTTTCTTTGCTATAACCATGCTGCATAAAATGGTATAAGTAAAAATCATGCAATTCATAACTGCCCAAAATGGCTTCTGTGGCTTGGCTAAGCTCTGCTTCTGCGTTTGGTAAAAGTTCAGGTGAAACAGGGGTGTTTACTATGCGTTTGCATACTTCGGTTAGTTTTGTACTTATTTTTTGTGCCATATGTACCAGCAAAGGTCGGAGTACCGTTTTTACAATACCTGCATTCATATTATACATACTCATATGGTCGCCGTTGTAGGTACAAAAACCAAGTGCAATTTCGCTCATATCGCCCGTACCCAACACAATGCCACCAATTTTATTGGCAATATCCATTAATATTTGGGTGCGTTCTCTTGCTTGGGCATTTTCATAAGTAACATCATGCTTGTTGCTATCGTGTTCAATATCTTTAAAGTGTTGATTTACACTGTCCACAATAGAAATGGTTTGCCCATGAATAGCAAGCATATCCATCAACATGTCGGCATTGCTCTTTGTAGTTCTACCCGTTCCAAAACCGGGCATACTAATCACATGAATATTTTGTGTAGGTAAATCCATTTTTTGAAACGCAAGATAGGTTGCAAGTAAGCATACGGCAGAATCCAAGCCACCGGAAAGACCAATCACCACTTTATCGCAATGTATGGCTTTTAATCTGGTAATGAGTGCTTGCATTTGCATTTGTAGTATTTCTTCAACATCGTCTGCATTTTGCAAATATGGCATAGTAGTATATTTTCTCAGCAATTGCGTTGTTTTTGCAAGCTCCATAGGCAACGCTACATCACAAGGGCAGGAGCATAATTTTGCTTTGCGTTGCATGAATTGCATGGCTTCCAAGTCAATTTCACTTACAATATGTGTACTTTCCATGGCAAAAGCATTGTTTTTTGCCAAAATTTCGCCGTTTTCCACAATGGCACAAAAACCGTTAAATAGTTGGTAACTGCTGCTTTCGCCAAAGCCTGCATTGGCATAGGCAATGGCGCAAGTATTGCTTTTGCTTAGGTAGCCCAAGGTGGTTAAAGAGTCTTTTTGTGCACCGGTATAGCAAGGGTCTGCCATGGGTAAAAGAACCAATTGGGCAGGTACTCTGTATAAATGTTCTACATCTAAGCTTACCAATACAGAATAGTTTGCAATGGAAATGCTGGCGTAGGGCAGTACTGCAATGCTCTCACCTGCAAAGTGTACGCTGCATGCTTCTGTTAAGGGGGTGAATGTTCTTGCACTTTGAGCAGTTAGTTTGGTTTTGGCAACAAAGCATTGCACTTTGCCTTGGTAAATACAGGCCGCAGCTTCATACACCCGGTTTTGTACAGCCAGTGGTAAACCTATTACAATCAATGCGTTTTTATGAGCACTTTCTTTACATATACGCTCTAACTGCAATAGGCAAGCTTTGTGCAGAACCGGTTGAAAATACAAGTCTTCTAAACTTGCACCACTTAAAGCAAGCGCAGGAAATACAAGAGCTTGCTCCTCACTGCTTTGAATTATGGAAAGTATTGTATCCGCATTTTTTTGTATATCACCCAAATATACTCTGGGCGAAACTGCTTTTACTTTTATATAACCAAAATTGTTTATCATAATATATTTACCAACATTGTGCCGGAGGCGTCTAACTCTACGCGTACCAATTTATCTGTTTCCAGTTGCTTCATTACATCGCTAAAGCGTTTAAAGCCAATGGTTCTTTCGTTAAATTCCGGATAACCTTCTAAAATATCTGCTTTTAAGATACTTGGGTTAATGCGCTCAAAACCGTTCTCTTTATATGCCAACAGCTTTTCTCTAAATATGGTATGCCAGTTTTCCAAGGTAATTTTTTGTTTGCTTTCGTCTTTCTTTTCTTTGTCTTTGTCTGCTAAAGCAACACTGATATTTAAGTTTTCTTGTATTACTTTAAATTGACCGTATTTGCCTTCCAATTTACTTAAAAATCTACCAAAGGTATTTACACCATATCGTTTTTCAGAAAAATCGGGGCGTAAACGCATTAAAATGGCTTTTAATTCGCTGGCAAATACCTTGTCTTCAGAAGATTGCTCTAAAATATTCACAATTTCTTTGAGCACTTCTTCTTCTGTCATTACACTGTCATTGGTTTTGCGCGTTTTGTTAGCGGGGGTTCTGCTGCTTACGCTTTCTAAAAATAAAAATTCATTGCAGGCATTGAGTAATATAGAGCTTGCAGCATCACTGCGGCTCAGACCCATAATATGCTTGCCCATGGTGCGTAATCTTGCCACCAATGGAATATAGTCGCTATCGCCGCTTACAATACAAAAGCTATCTACCAATGTGTTGGTATAGGCAATTTCCAGCGCATCTACTACCAATTGAATATCGGCATTGTTTTTTTGTGCAATGCCATGGCGAATGCTGGGCACTACAGAGAACATGTTGCTTAATAAAATTTCTTTTAAAGCACTAAAATTTTCGGTGTAACCGTATACTTTGGCAACCAGTATGTTGCCTCGTGTTTTTACAGTACGCAATATGGTTTGCAAAGTTTCTACTTTGGCACCACAGTTTTCTAAGTCAATAAATACAGCATAGTTTGCCATATATGCTCCTTTCTGTGCTTGCAGTTTGCTATTGCGTTGAAACAGTCGTGTGCAAGCTTATATCAATTTTAAACATATTTGTAGCAGCAAGGTAAACCCTTGCTGCTGCAAATAATCAAATCAATACAAAGTATTATAAATCAATAGGGTTTAGTTTCCAAATTTGTTCGTTGTAGTTTTTAATGGTATTGTCTATGCTGAAAATACCACTATTTGCTACGTTGATAATGGCACTGCGCACCCATTTTTCACGGTTTTGGTAATCGTCCATTAAACGGCGGTTGGCCATGGCATAGCTACCAAAGTCTTTAAGCACAAAGTAGCTGTCTGCCATAGCACCATAATCACCAACCAATAGAGAGTGATATAGGTCTTGTAAAACAGCAGGATGATTGGGAATCAAATCACCACCAATCATTTGAGAGAGTGCTTTACGAATTTCGGCATTGCTTTCAAAAATTTGCATTGGGTTATAGTTGTTTTCTCTATACATATCCAATACTTTATTGCTACGCATACCAAAAATATAGATATTATCATCACCAACAGCGTCATAGATTTCCACATTGGCACCGTCCATAGTGCCTAAGGTAATGGCGCCGTTCATCATGAACTTCATGTTGCCTGTACCACTGGCTTCTTTGCTGGCGGTAGATAGTTGTTCACTCACATCGGCAGCAGGGATCAATACTTCCGCCATAGAAACGTTATAGTTTTCTACAAACACAACCTTAAGCATGGTCTTGGCACGCGGGTGTTTGTCTATGAGTTCTGCAATGGCATTGATAAAGCGAATAATCTGTTTTGCCTTATAGTAACTTGGGCTTGCCTTTGCGCCAAAGAAGAAGGTGCGTGGTGGCATGCTGAAGTTAGGGTTATCTGCAATACGGTTATACAATACCAAAATATGTAACGCATTGAGCAATTGGCGTTTGTATTCATGTAAGCGTTTGGCTTGTACGTCAAATATGGAATGGGTGTCCAGCACAACGCCTTGTTTTTCAAGCAGGTGCTTAGCCAAACGTTCTTTATTGCTTTGTTTAATATCAAAGAATGCTTTTTGGAAGGCTTTGTCATCTACAAAGGCTTCTAATTTTTTAAGTTCCAAGGCATCTTTTTTAAAACCGGCACCTATGCTTTCTTCAATTAAATTGGCAAGCTGAGGGTTTGCGGAAAGCAACCAACGCCTGTGTGTAATACCATTGGTAATGGCAGAAAAACGTTCTGGAAATACCTTATAGTAATCGTTAAATAAAGATGTTTTTAAAATTTCACCGTGTAATTGACTAACACCGTTTACAGAATAGCTTAAAGCTACGCAAAGGTTTGCCATATGTACACTATCGTAAGCAATAACAGCCATGTGGGCAATTCTATCCCAATCGCCAGGAAATTTATTATATAGTTGCTCACAAAGTCTTCTGTTAATTTCTTCAAGCAACATGTAAATTCTAGGTAAGAGTGATTTCATCATATCACAAGGCCATTTTTCTAAGGCTTCGCTCAATATGGTGTGGTTGGTATAAGCCATACAACCCTTTACAACCTTCATGGCAGCATCCCAATCAAAATTATAATCGTCAAGCAATATGCGTAACAATTCCGGAATGGCAAGGCCCGGGTGGGTGTCGTTGATATGGAAGGCAACGTATTCCGGCATTTTGCTTAAATCATTGCCGTGGCGTTTTTTAAAGCTACGAATAGCGTGTTGTACAGTAGCGCTTGCAAGGAAGTAATGCTGTTTTAAACGTAGCATTTTGCCTTCATAGTGGTTGTCTTCAGGATATAATACTTTACTAATCACTTCTGCAGGCTGTAAGTCGGACAATGCTTCCTGGTGTGCGCCATCGCCAAATTTACGCAGATTAAGTGTAGAGCTGCTTCTTGCAGACCACATTCTTAAAAAGTTTACGTTGTCTGTATCGTAACCAACAATAGGCATATCATACGGTACTGCCTTTATAATATAGCCGCCTTCGGTTCTAAACTTGGTTCTACCATGTTCTTGGTATTGTTGCACAGTGCCACCAAAGTGAATATCTAAGGAATCCTCCGGAGAGGGTACTTCCCAAACATTGCCGTATTCTAACCAGTTATCTGGAATTTCTACTTGTTGGCCTTCTACAATCTTTTGCCTGAACAAGCCATATTCATAACGTATGGTGCTACCTGTAGCTGGTAAATCTAAGGTAGATAAACTATCCAAAAAAGCAGCAGCCAAACGGCCTAAGCCGCCATTGCCAAGGCCTGGTTCCGGTTCTTCGTTTAAAAGTGCATCTACATCTATATGCAATTCTTGTAAGGCTTGCATATATTCGTCTTTATGTACTAAGTTGATCATGTTGGAAAGCATGGATCTACCAACCAAAAATTCTACAGACATGTAGTATAGTTTGCGTTTTGGGTTGGCCTTATATGCTTTTTTTGCTTTTACCCATTTTTGCATTACTTGGTCACGCAAAGTAGTAGCAACCGCTTTATAAATTTGTTGGGGGCTGGCTTCTTCAAGAGTAATACCGTTGTAACGCTGTATTTTTCCTATAATTGATTGTTTGATGGATTCTACATCAAATTGAGTTGTAGGCATAATATTCTCCTTTTTATATGCTTTTACAAGTTTTATGTTACCATAATTTGAATAAAAAGTAAAAGAAACTTAGACCTTTGGCTTGTTGTGCACAATATTTGGTAAAAATTACACAAAAGCTATTGGTAAAATTCTTTTACTTTTTTTAATATGTTTTGTTTCTGTATATCCCAATGTTCTGGCAATAGATTTCTGTAGCCAAACCAAGCATATCGCTTGTCAAATAAAATGATAATTCCTCTATCGGTTTCGCTGCGTATTACTCTACCACAGGCTTGTAATACCCTGTGCATAGCAGGGTATTGATAGGCATAGGCATAGCCGTTACCATATTTTTCTTCAAAATACTCTTTAAGAAGGTCTGTTTTAAAGTCTGGCACAGAAAGCCCAACACCAACAACAAACACGCCAATTAGTTGTTTGCCGGGCAAATCAATCCCTTCTGAAAAAGAACCGCCCAATACACAAAGCCCCAACAAATTGTTTTTTTCTACAAAGCTTTGAATAAAGTCTTCTTTTTCTTCATCATTTAGGTTTCTGCCTTGTACCAAGAGTTCGCCGTTATATAAGAGTTCTATTTCTTCACGCACTAAATCCAAGTATTCATAACTGGGGAAGTAGGCAATGTAGTTGCCGGTTTTGCTTTGAATTACCTCACAAATGGTTTCTGCAATTTCAAGAGCAGTTGCAGCTCTATCTGTATAATAAGTACTTATGCTTTTATTACACACTAAAATATTTTCTTTTGGGAAAGGGGAGGGCAGTGCAAATATAGCGTCTTGTTCGTTACCGCCAAGCAAAAGCTTCATCTGTGGCAAAGGTGTGAGTGTTGCAGAAAAATATACACTGCCAGCCATATCATGCACACATTCCAGTATTCTAAACCTTGGGTCTATACAGTATAAACAAAGGCTTTGCCTACTTGCATAACTTTCTACAATGGCTTTATAGCCATGCTTTTTGTTGCTATACGCATATAAAAAGCGTGCCATACTTTTATATAATTCTAACACTACGGGCATGAGTTCTTGCTTTAACTTGGCATTGTCTTCTGCAAAAAAATCCACACAATAGTATTTGATGGTTTCACAAATATAGGCAATGTCTTCAGGTATATCCTCTATAACGCTATGTTCTTCATCGTTTTCCAACTCTTGCAATGCTTTGATAAGTAGGCTAATGCCTTTGTACAACGCACATTTGCTATCTATGCTGTTTTTAATGGCAAGCCTTTGTTCCTTTAAAACTTTGGTAGAAAGTTCTGCGCTCAGGCTTTCTCGTAAACGGCTGATTAAGTGGTGTGCTTCGTCAATTAAAATGGTGTTTTGGCTGGCCTCATCGTTGGCACGAATGAGCATTACAAAGGGGTCAAACACATAGTTGTAATCACAAATTACAATATCCGCCAAATAATATAGGCTTAAACTGAACTCAAAAGGGCAAATGCTATGCTTTGTGGCAATTTCTCGAACCAGTGCAAAACTCCATAGGGAATATTGTTTAATATCCTCTATGGCGGTTTTTTCTCGCACAAAGTGGCCTTTTGCAAAACGGCAAGCTTCCGGGTTACAGTCTACGACGCTATTTATACAAGCTTTTTCTTTGGCTGTAATTACTAAGGCGCGAATGGCAAGCCCTTGGTCTACCAACATTTTTACGGCATTGAGCGGGCTTTGCCGTGCCGCTGTACGTGCTGTTAAATAGAGTATTTTATTACTAAGCCCTTCTTTCATGGCTTTAATGGCAGGGAACAAGGTAGCAATAGTTTTGCCTGTGCCGGTAGGGAGTGATGCATATAATTTTTTCTTTTGTTTTATAGCAGTATATACTTGCACTGCCATCTCTCTTTGCCCACTCCTAAATTGTGCAAAGGGGAACTTTACATCTGCAATACTTTCGTTTCGTTTTTGGGCATGTGCTTCTTCGTCAATACAATGCTGGATATAGGGGTTTAATAGTCCCCAAAGCAAATCTAAACCGGCTTGTCTGCTTATTTGTTCTTTAAATTCTTTGAGTATATTGCCTTCTATGTCTATATAGCAAAGAGCGATTTCTGCTTCTTGTATGTTTTCGTCATTAAAAAAAAGCATACCGGCATAGATGTATAGTTGGTGTAAATGGGCAGCAATAGGCTTTTCTAGTAAGTTTTTGCTATTTGAAAGTTTTAATTCTTCAATATAGGGTATAGAAAAAGAGCCGCAGAATATATCCATACGGCCTTGTATTTGTATTTCATAATTTTCACCTATAAAAATGCTTTTTATAAATACTTCACTTTCGTAGGGGTCTTTTAGATTTGCTTGCCTTGCACGGTGGCCTTGTGCACCATCATTCATGCTCTGTATTGCGTTTTTACTGCTGATATCTTCGCTGTAAAAATGAAAAGCAACCAAATCTCTTACAGAAATACTTTGTTTAATCATCATACCTTCTTGATATTAAAATAAGTCTTAATAGTTGTAATAAACCGTTGAGAAGCGCTGCCACATAGGTAAGGGCAGCGGCATCCAGCACAGCGTTTACAATACGTAATTCATCTTGTGCAATATAGCCATCTTGTATTAAAATTTCTTTGGCTCTTTTTGTTGCATTGAACTCTACCGGTAAGGTAATCAAAGAAAATAAAACAGTAAGTGCAAAAAATATAATACCAATATTAATAAGCCCCTTAAAACTAAATAGAAAGCCTGCCATAATAATTATTGGGGAAAGCGAGGAACTGATTTGCACCACCGGCACGAGTGCAGAGCGCAATTGTAAAGGCGCATAGTGATTGGCATGTTGTATGGCATGGCCGGCTTCGTGTGCTGCAACACCAATGGCTGCTAAACTATCATGGTTATATACACTGTCAGACAGTGCCAAACTTTTACTTTGTGGGTTATAGTGGTCGCTTAACATACCGTTTACTCTGCTTACACTTACGGGATAGGGTACATGGTTGCGCAACATTGCCTGTGCTACTTGGGTGGCGTTAATACCATTTCTGGAACGCACTTGGCTGCCTTTGTGAAATGCACTTTTTACTTTACTTTGGGCATAGAGCGCCAGTAAAATCCCGGGTATTAAAATAATAAAAGTCCAATCAAATAAATACATTTTTTTCTCCTTATGTTATACTAAAAATAGAGGTGATTTTATGAAAAAAGTAGAAGTAAAGGAAATTGCAAACATTGTGTTTGAGCAAATTCCTAAAGGCTTCTTTTTAACTACTGGCAATGGCAGTGTAAATAATACCATGACCATAGGTTGGGGCGGTTTGCAAGTAATGCATAGTAAGGATTGTTTTTTAGTGCCTGTGAGAGAAAGTAGATATACTTACAGTCTGTTAAACCAAAACCCTTACTTTACTATTAGTATACCATTACATGATATGAAAGAGCAATTGAAGTTTGCAGGCACTAAAAGTGGCAGAGACACAAATAAATGGCTAAATCATGGGCTTAGCAGCCAAAAATCCCAAGTTGTAAATGTTCCAATTGTAAAAGAATGTGAACTGCATTTGGAATGTAAAGTGATCAGCTTTGCCGATATGGTGGATGAAAGTATTGAAAAAGCAACTCGCAGCAGAAACTATCCTGATGGCAATTTGCACCGCTTTTATATAGGTGAAATTGTAGCTTGCTATTATACCGATAAAGAATAATTGCATAAAACAAAAAGAGCATTCTCATGGACGCTCTTTTTGCGAGCTATATAGTAACCGTATTTGTGGCATTTTTACATTCTTTGGCATAAGTAAAACTAACAGCAAGTGCTATGCAAATAAATACAAAGCTTGCATAAAACGGAAGCTTGGGATGTATGGAAAATAAATAGCCTGCACTAAAACTACCACTTACCATACCTAAGGCAAACATGGAGTTATAACCACCATAGATAATAGGGTTTTCTGTACCTATGGTTTGCATAATGGGTTTTTGCACAGTATCTATT
Organism: Bacillota bacterium; assembly: GCA_023396045.1. Lineage (GTDB taxonomy): Bacteria > Bacillota > Clostridia > Christensenellales > Aristaeellaceae > JAAZPT01. The sequence goes on from JAEWXD010000018.1 coordinate 33,381, forward strand.
GCATAGTAAAGCAGTGCGCTACCGATAAATAAGGCAACATTTTCTGCAAGCATTAAACTAAGTATAATAAACGGTATAATGCTTAAAAATACACGCACAGAATTTCTTGGGCTAAAGTGTGTTGCAATGTAACGGGTTAATGTTAAATTAAGAAATAAACCTAACAAACCGATCGAACCTTTAATAACACCATTGTAAATAGGGTCTAAATTATAAATTTTCTTAATAAAATAATTAAAAGTGGTTTCGAAAGAAACAAAGGCAAAGCAGGCGCACGCAGTTAATATATAAAAATACAATAGTTTTTTATTCATTATTTTACGTACATCCCCGAAGGCTTTGAATGGGTTAATATCTTGCCACACAAGTGAGTCTTGTTCCGCATGTATATTGTCTTTTACAAACAGCAATAAGGATACACCTATGGCTATGCACATGGCTACTTGTAAATAAAATGCAAGCAACGGATTATTGTTACCTATATAGCCACCTGCAAAATAACCAATAGCACCGCTGGATACCTGTATCGCTGTGCCCAACGCAATGCGTTCCCCCTTGCCTTTTTCACCATAAGAATTGCTTAAAAACAACATGGAACCAATGTTCATGCCGGCAGAAAAAGCACCCGCAAATAGTCTTGCAAATGCAGTAAAAGCCATGGTAGCAGAAAGGGCAAACATCAATTGCCCTATGCCGTATAAGCTTACGCACATTCCCATAATTTTTGCATAGCCATGTCTGTGAGCAAGTTTACTCCACATAGGGCTTAATGCAAATGATCCAAAGCTCATCAGTGCAAAAGCAAGCCCAAACATATAGTCTGGGTATTGTAAATTGGCAAAAAACTTAGGCGTTACAGGGTGTACTAAGTTTGCTGCAAATATAGTTAAACCCATATAAGCATAAAATATAGGCAATGGTAATTTTTGAGTCAAAGCTTCACCTTTTCCCTTCTGCAATTATAGAAGCTGTATTCTAAAATATTGTAATACAGTTTATAAAGCTTTGCAATAAAATACAGCCTGCTAAGGTAGGCTGTATTATGTTATAGCAGTGTAAATAGTCGGTATAAGCCAAGTACTATCATAGCTATACCTGCAATTTTGCGTATTAAATGTGCATTGCTTTTAATAAAACCAAGTGCTGTTTGCAGCTTTTGGTAAAGCAATAATAGCACTATAAAAGGTATGCTTAAGCCAAGTGCATACATGGCAAGGGCATAAACGCCAAATCCTGCTGTTGCACTTTGCGTGGCGGCGGTGAGTGCCAAGCCTAAGGTAGGGGTTAAGCAAGGTGCCCATGTGAGCACCAGTATTGCACCAAAAGCTACACTATTCCAAAATCCGCCTTTTGCATATTGGCTGGCATCACCTTTATATAGGGTAAAGGCAATTCCCTTTATAAAGCCTGCCATTAATAAACCAAATACAATAATCAGTAAATTTCCTATAATATCTAATATTTGGCGCACAGAAAATCCACCGATATTTTGTGAAGAAAGTGCACCACCGGCCAAGCCGCCCAAAGCCCCTAAAGCTGTAAATACCAATATAAATCCAAAAGTTAAACCGCATAGTTTTGCAATACTTTGTCTGCTGATTTTTCCATCACTTGTATCACCAATCATATAGGCTACATATACAGGCAACATAGGTAATATACAAGGGGATAAAAAAGCCAGTAAACCGTTTAGCAACAATGGAATTGGGTTTGCACTTAGCAACGGTGCTTGTACCAGTGCCGCGGCCTGTTGTAAACCGGGCAAAGTTTGTGCCATTGCTTCTAATATCATAGTGAGTATCTCCTAAAACAGATTAAAATAAGTTCGCTTTTGTAAAAATCTCGTTTAAATTATCATAGCTTAATGCATGGCCATAGTATACCAAATTGCCTTCCTTATCAAATACAAGGTTGGTAGGGTAGCCTTGCACACCAAATGCACCGGCATAGGTAAAGTCATCATTTTCTAAGGCCAAAAGGTCAGTATAGCCTTTTTCATCAAACATTTTTTGTGCGTCCGTAATTTCAGATCTATCCGGAACATGCACCATTAAAATGCTTACATCGTCCATATGTTCTTGTTTAAATTTCGCAAAATCCGGTATTTCTGTGGTGCAGTGGGGGCACCAGGTAGTCCAAAAACTAACAACTAAATTTTTACCTTTGTAGGGGTTAAACTCAAATGGCCTTTGTTGTAAAGCTGTAACACCCGTATATAGGTTAAAGGTTTCCTTTTTTTCAGCGGTTGCACTTTCGTCTGTTTTTTCAACAATTTTACCAACAACAGGCAATGGCTTTAATACGTCTTCGCTATGCGGAGCTTTGCCAATCCATTCGGTAACATCTGTACCTGCTTGCACACTATTGTGCGCACCGTTGCTCCAAGCTTTAGAATCAGTAACATCATATACAATACCATTTACAGCAACATAGGCTTTGGCGCCATCTTTACCATTGTATTGGGCAAGTTCTTCTAAGGTAAAGCTTTGTAATTCACTTGTGTTTTCTGCCATTGCCATGATATTTATAGTAAATAATAATGCGAATGTAAGTAGTAGTGAAAGTAATTTTTTCATAAAAAATCCTCCTGTTATGTGATATTTATATTATACCACACGCAAGGAGGGGTTGAAACGGTAGCGTACTACCAAATTGTAAACAATTAACTTAACAGTTCTTTGCTTGCTTCTGCTAATTTTGCAATTAATGCATCTGCTTTTGCTTCATTTGATTCATTTGCATTTAAGTAAACTTTAATTTTTGGTTCTGTACCACTGGGGCGAATACATAGCCAGTTGCCTTTTTCTAATTCATAATACAGTACATCGCTTTCTGGCAAGCCCATGGTTTTTACAGCACCACTTGCAAGTTCTGTGCGGTTGCCACTTAAATAATCACGCACAGCCAACACTTTTAAGCCTGCAATTTCAGTAGGGAAGCTGGAGTGCAATGTTGCCATTAAAGCAGCCATTTTTTCACTGCCGTCTTTACCGGGTAGGGTAATACTTATAACGCTGTCTTTATAGTAGCCATACTTTGCATAGATTTCTTGTAAGGCATCATATAAGCCCAAGCCTTTTGCCTTATAGGCGCAGGCAGCTTCTGCAATTAACATAGAAGCGTTTACAGCATCTTTATCACGTACTTGAGTGCCGGATAAATAACCATAGCTTTCTTCAAAGCCAAATACAAATTGGTGGCTACCGCTATCTTCAAACTGCTGAATTTTTTCACCTATGTATTTAAAGCCGGTTAAAGTTTCAAAGGTGTCAACATCAAAGCTGTCTGCAATCTTTCGTGCAAGTTCGGTAGAAACAATGCTTTTTACAATGGCTCCATTGCAAGGTAAAGTACCTTGTTCTTTTTTTGTGCTCAGTATGTAATAGAGCATTATACAGGCAATTTGGTTGCCGTTGAGTAACACGAACTTGCCATCTTTATCTTTAATGGCTACACCCAAACGGTCGCAGTCGGGGTCGGTGGCAAAAGCACAATCAGCACCAATTTCTTTTGCCAATGCCACTGCCATGGTAAAGGTATCTGCTTCTTCCGGGTTTGGAACTTTTACCGTGCTGAAGTTCGGGTCGGGCATTTCCTGTTCTTTTACAACAGCAACATTTTGTATGCCGATTTCTTTTAAAATACGGCGTACAGGTACATTGCCGGAGCCATGTATAGGGGAATATACAATTTTAAAGCCCTCACCTTCTTTTTGTAGTACGCTTTTGTTTACTACCAAGGTGTGTAGCATTGCAATATAGTCGTTGTCTACTTCTTTGGCGCCTATGATTTGCAGCAAGCCTTTTTGTAGGGCTTCCTCTTCATTCATAGGTAAGCATTCTCCATAACTGAGTTTTTGAATTTGAGCAGTTACTTCATTTGCAATTTCCGGGCCAATTTGTGCACCGTCTTCTGCATATAGCTTATAACCGTTGTATTGTGGTGGGTTATGGCTTGCAGTAATAACAATACCTGCAGCAGCATTTAGGTGGCGCAGTGCATAAGAAAGCACAGGCACGGGGCGCAACGCGTCAAAAAGCATGGCTTTTACACCGTTGGCACAAAGTGTTAAGGCAGTTTGTTTGGCAAATAATTCACTGTTTCTACGGCTGTCATAGGCAATCACTACACCACGTGCAGTAAGGGCAGGGTCTTTTTGCAAATACAAAGCAACACCTTTGCTTGCACGGCGCACATTGTATAGGTTCATACGGTTTCTACCGGCACCGAGTACACCACGCATACCGGCTGTACCAAAAGAAAGTTCTCTATAAAATCTGTCTTCAATTTCTTTTTCATCTGTAAGTGCCAAAAGTTCTGCTTTGGTTTCTTGGTCAAAGTCTGGGCTTTGTAACCATTCTTGATATTTTTCTTTGTACATCATATTCTCCTTATTTATAGTGGTGAATGAGTGCTTGTGTGCCATAATCACCTTCGCCATTTGCTTCTAATTCAGCAAACATTTGTAATACTTTTTGCAATACAGGTAGTGTAGCGTTGCTGTCTTCTGCTGTACTTTGTGCAATTTTTAAATCTTTTACATAGTGTTTTAAATAAAAGGTAGGTGCCATTTCATCATTTAACATAGGTTTTGCATTGTGTGTTAACTGGAAGGAACCGGCAGCACCGCCAGAGATGGCATTTACCACTTTTTCTGGGTCTAAGCCGGTTTTTTTGGCAATGGTAATAGCTTCGCATACACCTGCCAAGGCGCCGGCAATAGCTATTTGGTTGGCAGCTTTGGTTATTTGGCCAGCACCTGCACCACCAATATGGTTAATACTTGTACCCATGGCTTCAAACACAGGCATACAAGCATCAAAGGCTTCTTTATCACCGCCAACCATAATGGTAAGCTTGGCATGGGCAGCACCCGTTTTGCCACCACTTACAGGGGCATCTAAGGCATATATACCCTTTGCCTTGGCTTTTTCATAAATGGTTTTAGCTATGGCAGGGCTGGAAGTGGTCATATCAATCAAATAACAAGACTTATCAGTATAGTGCAATAATGTATCGTATACACTTTCAACATCGCTGGGGTAGCCAACAATCGTTATAATGGCATCTTTTCCTTTACTAAGCTCTTCAATGCTATTGCACCAGGTAGCACCCATGTTTATTAGCTCTAAAGCTTTTTCTTTGGTTCTGCTATATATGTAAAGTTCAAAGCCGGCACGCATGAGGTTTTTAACCATGCTTTGGCCCATAATACCAGTGCCTATAAAACCGATTTTTTTCATGTAGTCGCTCCTTATACTATTGTAGATATGTATATTATAGCAAAAATCAAAGTACTACTCAATACAAAATGCTTGACATAATATTTTATTTCCTATATAGTTGATATGTTTTTAAACAAGGAGATTTTATGCAAATTACATTAGATAGCCATTTTACATATTCAAAATTAGTTCGTTTTACCTTGCCGTCTATATATATGATGATATTTACTTCGCTTTACACCATAGTAGACGGTTTTTTTGTGTCTAATTATGTGGGCGGTATGGCACTTGCAGCCATTACGCTTATTTTTCCACCTCTTATGATTATTGGTGCTGTGGGCTTTATGTTTGGCACCGGTTCTACAGCCATTATAGGCAAACTGCTTGGGGAAGAACGGCCTGAGGATGCCAAAGCCTTTTTTACCGCTATACTTATTACTGTATTTGGCGTGGGCATTGCTATATCTGTTTTGGGGCAAATACTCTTGCCTTGGTTGGCTACATTGCTTGGTGCTACAGGGGAAATCTATAGCTACTCCATTATTTATGGTAGATATTTGCTTCTTGCTATGCCCATGTTTATGATGCAAAACTTGTTCCAGGCGTTTTTTGTTGTGGCAGAAAAACCAAAGTACGGTTTTTATACCACCTTGGCAGCCGGTGTTACCAATATTGTTTTAGACTATGTTTTTATTGCCGTTTGGCATTGGGGCTTAGAAGGTGCGGCACTTGCCACTGCTTTAGGGCAAACGGTAGGTGGTATTATTCCCTTATTTTATTTTGCACGTAAAAATACCAGCCGTTTGCAAATGGTAAAACCAAAATTAAGCTGGCAAATGCTAATTAACACCTGCACCAATGGCATAAGTGAATTGCTTAGTTCTATTACAGGGTCTGTGATTAGCGTGCTGTATAACTATCAATTATTGCACTATATTGGTGCCAACGGCATTGCATCCTATGGTGTTTTGATGTATGTTGGTTTTGTATTTGCGGCCATTTCTATAGGCTATGCCATAGGTTCGGCACCCATTATCAGTTTTCATTATGGGGCACAGAACCACAAAGAACTGCACAATGTATACAGTAAAAGCATACGCCTTAATATCTATGCCGGCATTGCTATGACAGTATTATCCTTTGTGCTTGCCAAGAGCATTGCGCAAATCTTTGTGGGTTATGATGAGGAGCTTTTAAATCTTACCATAAAAGCCATGCGAATATATGCCCTCTCTTGCTTGTTAAGTGGATTCAATATTTTTGTATCTTCTTTTTTCACAGCTTTGAGCAACGGCTTAATATCTGCCGTTATTTCCACTTTGCGTTCGTTGGTATTTAGTATAGGCAGCGTGCTTATATTGCCCTTGCTTTTTGGCTTTGAAGGTATATGGTATTCCTTTATACTTACCGATGTATTAACGTTTATGGTGTCTGTATTATATTTACTAAGCCAGCGTAAACGATATCACTATTAAAAAAGCCCTTTGCTAAATCAGCAAAGAGCTTTTTTAAATTATAGAAGTTTTAAGTAAAGTTCTTTAATTTCTTCTACGGAAGTATCTCTTGGGTTACCTGGGCGACATGCATCTGCAAATGCGCTTTCGGCTAAGAAATCCAAGTCTTCTTTTTTTACAATGGCTTTCAAGTCTTGTGGAATACCAACATCTTTGGCCAATGTACGTACAGCATCAACAGCTGCTTTTCTGTATTCTTCTTGACTCATGGCATCAACGCCTTCAACGCCCATGGCTTTTGCAATGTATTTGTATTTTTCGCCGGTGCATTGTGCATTGTATTCCATAATGGTTGGTAATAAAATAGCGTTTGCTACACCGTGCGGGGTGTCGTAAACGGCACCTAAGCAGTGTGCTAAGCTGTGCACAATACCTAAACCAACGTTAGAGAAACCCATACCGGCAACATATTGTGCAAGTGCCATGCCTTCCATACCGGCTTTATCGCCAGCAACGGCCGCACGTAAGTTTTTTGCAATCAATTCAATGGCATGCAAGTGGAACATATCTGTCATATCCCAAGCGCCTTTGGTAATGTAGCCTTCAATTGCATGGGTTAAAGCATCCATACCGGTGGAGGCGGCAAGGCTCTTTGGCATTGTGCACATCATTTGTGGGTCAACAACTGCGATTTCAGGGATATCGTTTACGTCTACACACACAAATTTACGTTTCTTTTCTACGTCTGTAATTACATAGTTAATGGTTACTTCTGCAGCAGTGCCGGCAGTGGTTGGTACGGCAATGGTAAATACGGTTTTGTTTTTTGTAGGGGAGAAGCCTTCCAAAGAACGAACATCTGCAAATTCTGGGTTGTTAATAATAATACCAATGGCTTTACCGCAGTCCATAGCAGAGCCGCCACCAACAGTTATCATACAGTCTGCACCGGAAGCTTTAAAAGCAGCAACACCGGTTTGTACGTTTTCAATGGTTGGGTTGGCTTGTACTTTGCTATATACTTCATAAGCTATGCCGGCACTCTCTAAAACATCCAATACTTTTTTGGTTACATTGAATTTGATAAGGTCCGGGTCTGTGCAAACAAATACTTTTTTAAAGTTTCTTGCTTTTAGTTCTTCCGGAATAACGTTCAAAGCACCTTCGCCGTGGTAGGAGATAGGATTTAATACAATACGATTAGCCATAATTATGCTCCTTATATAATATATTCTTTCTATATATTATAGTATACTGTGAAAAAATAAACAATGCAAAAAAGAAAAAGTTTTTCCTTAAAAAAGAAAAATGTGATATAATTTGTATGATTTTTATGAAGGGATTTATAGAATGGAAACCAAAGCTTTCATTAAAAAATACAAAGTGATAAGTATTGCAAGGGGTATTTATGGGCAGGATTTATTTGCGTTGGCAACAGCTTTGCAAAAAGGTGGCCTTCGTTTAATAGAACTTACCTTTGACCAAAAAGATCCAAACCATATACAAAAAACCGGTGAAGGTATTGCACTTTTAAATACAATAGAGGGTGTGCAAGTGGGGGCGGGCACAGTGCTAAACTTAGAGCAGCTGCAAGCTGCTTATACGGCTGGTGCAAAATATATTGTATCCCCCAATGTAGATGCAAATATTATTAAGGCAACAAAGGAACTTGGCTTGGTTTCTATCCCCGGTGCTTGTACACCAACTGAAATCATGCAAGCATATCATGCGGGGGCAGATTTTGTAAAAGTGTTCCCGGCTATGCCTTTGGGGATGGAGTATTTAAAGGCCGTTTGCTTGCCGCTGAACCATATTCCATTTATTGCCAATGCAGGTATAGACCAAAATAATTTACAAGATATTTTGAAAATAGGCTTTGCAGGTGCAGGTATCAGTAATTATTTAAGCGATAAAAACATAATTGCCAAGGGCGATTTTGAAGAATTTATCAAGCGCGCACAAAAAATAATGCATATTGTTGAGCAAGCACAGTAGAAAGAGGATTTTTTATGGATAAAATTATTGCACAAATTGCGCAAGAGTTAAATATTAAAATAGAGTATGTAAAAAATGTAGTGCAAATGTTAGACGAAGGCAGCACCATTCCCTTTATTGCACGTTATAGAAAAGAAATGCATGGTTCTGCTGATGATACCACCTTGCGTGCATTGGAAGAACGTTTAAAATATTTAAGAAAATTAGACGAACGCAAAGGCGATATTCTAAAAAATATAGAAGAACAAGGCAAATTAACAGAAGATCTTGCCAAAGATATTCAAAGTGCACAAACATTGGCTGAACTGGAAGACTTGTATTTGCCATATAAAGCCAAACGCAGAACCCGTGCCACCATTGCCAAAGAAAAAGGCTTAGAGCCATTGGCAGATTCCATTTTTGCACAAGATGGAACAATGGATATAGAAGTGTTGGCACAGCCCTTCATCAATGCTGAAAAAGAAGTGAATACCGTAGAAGAAGCTTTACAAGGGGCTTCTGATATTTTGGCAGAACGCATTGCAGAAGATGCCAAAATTAGAAAAGTGCTGCAAATGATCATTAAACGACAAGGCACAGTAAAAACGGAGAATACAGGGGAAGAAGATAGCGTATATTCCCAATATTATGCTTTCTCTCAAGATTTACGCAATTTACAAAACCATCAAATTTTGGCCATCAATCGTGGTGAAAAAGAGGGAATACTAAAATTCCGTTTGGATTTTGATCGTGAAGTAGGCTTGGAATTTTTGCAAAATCGTATTGTAAAAAACAATAGCCCATATGTATCCTTTTTGAACGCTTGCTCTGCCGATTCTTACGACCGTTTACTTTACCCGGCTGTAGAACGCGCCATTCGTACAGAACTTACCGATAGGGCCAACGAAGGTGCTATTCATAATTTCTCAATTAACTTAAAAAACTTACTTATGCAAGCACCGGTAAAAGGTTTTACCACCATGGGTCTTGACCCGGGCTACAAAAACGGTTGTAAAGTGGCCGTTGTAGACCCTACCGGTAAAGTGCTTGACACCACTGTGGTGTATCCAACTTTTGGCGAGAAAGGCAAAAATGAAGCCATTCAAAAGCTTTCACTCATGCTTAAAAAACATAGTGTGTCCCATATTGCCATTGGCAATGGCACGGCATCCAGAGAAACCGAACAAATGGTAGTGGATATGATTCAGTTACTCAAAAATGGTGTAAGCTATGTAATTGTAAACGAAGCAGGCGCATCTGTTTACTCTGCCTCAAAAATTGCAGCAGAAGAATTCCCGGAATTTGATGTTAACCTTAGGTCTGCTGTTTCTATTGCAAGGCGTTTGCAAGATCCGCTTGCCGAACTTGTAAAAATAGATCCCAAGGCCATCGGTGTTGGCCAATACCAACATGATATGCCTCAAAAGGAACTCTCGGAAGCCCTTTCCAACGTGGTAGAGGATTGTGTAAACAATGTAGGGGTAGACTTAAATACAGCTTCTCCATCCTTGCTTAGTTATGTTTCCGGCCTTTCTGCCACCACTACTAAAAATATTGTAAAATATAGGGAAGAAAACGGTAGCTTTAAAACGCGTAAAGAGTTATTAAAGGTTAAAGGCCTTGGCCCTAAGGCTTTTGAACAATGCGCCGGCTTCTTGCGTGTGCCGGAAAGTAAAAATATTTTAGATAATACCGCCGTGCATCCGGAAAGCTATGACGCTGCCATGCAAATATTAGAAGCATGTGGCTTTAATAGTAATGACTTGCAAGCCAATGCCATTGCTGCATTGCCGCTGCTTATAAAGCAACAGGGTGAAGAAAAAATTGCCATTAAAGCAGAAATCGGCGTGCCAACCTTGCGTGATATCGTAAAAGAAATCCTAAAACCGGGTAGAGACCCGCGTGATGAATTGCCAAAACCGGTTCTGCGCAGTGATGTGCTTAAATTAGAAGATATTAAAGTAGGTATGGAACTTACCGGTACCATTCGTAACGTAATAGACTTTGGCGCCTTTGTAGACATCGGCGTGCACGAAGACGGTTTGGTGCATATCTCTGAAATTTCCAATAAATTTATTAAGCATCCATCCGAAGCACTTTCTATTGGCGATGTGGTAAAAGTACTCGTAATAGGGGTAGATCTTAAGAAAAAACGAATCTCTTTATCCATCAAACAATTGCAAAAAAATAAATAATAATAAGCCGAGAGCAAACGCTTTCGGCTTTTAAAATATTACATTCTTTCTTTTATAAGCACATGCACAGTATCACCGGCTTGTTTTTGCAGTGCTTTGCGAATATCCTTACGCATACCAATGATATAGCAGGTGCTACCATCGGCATTTTTTACACCCATATTCACAATGCTACCTTCATAATACACATTGTCAAAATATACAGATACTTTTACACGGCCTTTGCCAAATTCCTTGCGAATATCATAGGGGAATACTATATAGGCGCCGTCTATATCTTCTACTTTTTGAATAGTGGTATCAAATGTATAGCTTTTATTTTCCATATTTTTTGAAACACCAAATGCTAATTTCTTGAATAAAAGCAATGGGTAGATCCATAGTAAAAGGTATTTGTATAGCACCTTTACTACTTTTTAAACCAAGTGCTTGTATTTGTTCTTGAAATACTTCTACCGCTTCCGCTCCGGGGTATATGCCCATATGCTTTTTAAAACAAGCAAAATGAATAATGTTTTTACCTTGCCAAAATGTAGGCATAGCCCAAGAAATGCGTTCCTGTGCTTGGGGCAACACTTCCTGCATACAGCGGTATAATGTAAGCAATTTTTCATGCTTTTCTACTTCTTGTGCTGCAATATAGTTTGCAATAACACCCTTTACTTGCTCCATAATATTCTTTTCCATTCGTCGCCGGTAGGGGTAGCAGCCAAGCCGCCCAATGCTGTTTCACGCAAGCTTGCCGGCATGGATTTACCAATGGCATACATGGCGGCAACTACTTCATCCCAAGGTACTTTGGTTTCAATATCGGCAAGTGCTAATTCAGCCGTAAGTAAAGCGTTTACTGCTCCGGCAGCATTTCGTTTAATGCAGGGCACTTCTACAAGGCCGGCCAATGGGTCGCAGGTTAGACCTAACATGTTTTTCATTGCCATGGCCATAGCGTTGGCACTTTGTGTTGGGCTACCGCCCAGCAAATATACAGTTGCAGCGGCAGTCATGGCACTGGCGGAGCCAATTTCTGCTTGGCAACCACCGGCTGCGCCACTAATAAATGCATTATTTGCAATAATAAAGCCAAACATACCGGCTACAAATAAAGCTTCTACAATTTTTTCGTCTGTAAAGCCATATTTTTCTTGCAGGGCAACCATGGCACCTGGTAATATGCCACAAGAACCGGCTGTAGGGGTAGCGCAAATTACCCCCATAGAAGCATTTACTTCGTTGGTTGCAATGGCATAGCATGCCGCTTTAAGTGAAGTAACATCTGTAATAAATTTTCCTTTTTGTATATATTCCCAAAGCCTTCTTGCATCATGGCCACACATTTTGGAGTGGCTGGTAACACCTTGTATTCCTTCTGCAACGGCTTGTTTCATTACTTGGTAACTTGCAAGCATGGTTGCTACTATTTCTTCTCGGCTTTTGCTTTGCATTTGTTGCTCTTGGGCAATCATAAGTTCTGCAATACTGGTGTTTGTTTGTTCTGCCGTTTTTATTAAATCACTTATACTTTTAAACATATTAGGCCTCAACTTGTTTTATCCAATTAATTTGGGGCAGCGCTGCAATTTCTTTTAATACCGCTGCAGATACATTCGAATCACAGGAAATAACCATAAGTGCTTCTTCGCCTTTGCAGTTGCGGCTAACGTCCATATTGGCAATATTGATGTTGTTACGGTAAAAAATTTGGCTAACTTCAGCAATTGCGCCGGGCATGTCCTTGTTACCTATTAACAAAGTAGGGCATTCTGCAGAAAGATGAATTTGGAAACCGTTGATTTCGGTAATGGCAATACTGCCACCACCAACAGACTGCCCAACTATGCACATGTGTTTGTTGTTCCCACTAAGTTCTATTCTTATAGTGTTGGGGTGTTCACAGGGGGCATCGCTGGTAAGAAATTTTATGGCAACACCCATTTCTTCAGCGTGTTGCAAGGCGTTTTGTATGCGTTTGTCATCGGTTGCAAAACCAAGTAAACCGCCCACGATGGCAACATCACTTGCATGGCCGCGATAGGTTTCTGCAAAAGAACCATAAAAGGTAATGCGTGCACTTTCAATTTTATGGTTAAATAGCTCTCTTGCAACTGCTCCAATGCGAACTACGCCGGCAGTGTGCGAACTAGAAGGCCCAATCATAATTGGCCCAATAATATCAAATACACTTCTATATTTCATAAGAAACCCCTTTTAATTATTTCTGTTTTTCATTATAACAAAAATATTTGAAAAATACAGTAAATATTTAACGTATTACTATTTAATCATTGACAATGTGGTTTAAATTTACTAAAATTATATAAAATAATTAAATCTTTGCATTCAAATGCAAAAAATGGAGGTTTTTATGAAAAAATTATTTTCCATTCTTCTTTGCTTGGCAATGGTGCTTTCCATGGCATCTGTTTTTGCTGAAGAAGTAAGTCTTACCATGGGCTCTTGGCGTATTGACGATACTGCTAAAGTACAAGCTATGTTAGACAAATATGCTGAATTAACCGGCGTTAAAATCAAGTTTGAAGGTACAGCATCTGCTTCTTATAACGCTAATTTGCGTATGCAATTATCCAATGGTACTGGTCCTGACTTGTGGTATTCCCGTTCATACAAAACCGGTGAAGAACTTTTTGCAGACGGTTTTGCTATGGATGTAACTGATGTTCCTGGCGTTAAAGAAAATTTTGCAGAATCCTCTTTGGGTGCATGGAAAGCCAGCACAGGCGAAATGTTTGCGGTTCCTTTCGGTGCTGTTTCTCAGGTAGTTTACTATAATACTCGTATTTTTGAAGCTAACGAGCTCAAAGTTCCTACCACTTGGCAAGAATTTATCGCAGTTTGTGAAGCATTAAAAGCAAAGGGCATTACTCCACTTGCAAACGGTATTAAGAGCAAATGGGACGTATTGGAATGTGTATTCTTAGGCATGCTACCCAACTATATTTCCGGCCCGGAAGGTCGTGCTCCTTACGAAACATTAGAAAAATCTATGGATGATGAAGCTTTCTTAGCAGCTGTTAAAGATTTTGCTCAACTTGCTCCATTCTTACCGGAAGGTTTTGAAGCTATTGAAAACAACGACTCTAACGCATTCTTTGCTACAGAACAAGCCGCAATGCTAATTGACGGTTCTTGGTCTGCAGGCTCTATTGGTGAAGAATTTGGTTTAACCACTTATGGCGCATTTGCACTTCCAGCTCCGGAAGGCAAAACACCTGGTATTTGTTTCCATGCAGACTTCGCTATCGCAGGTAACAAAGCTACCAAACATCCGGAAGAAGTAAAAGCTTTCTTACAATGGATCGCAAGTCCGGAAGGAGCACAAATTGCAGCAGATGCTCTACCGGTAGGTTTCTTCCCAATGATCGTTCCATCTGTTCAATTAAGCAACGAATTGGCTAACAGCATTCTTTCTTTAAACGAAGGTAAAGTAACAGACGTACGTTTTGTATGGCCTAAATTAATCAAAGCTTATGAACCAATGCAAGATGAACTTATCAAAGTATGGCTTGGTCAAACCACTCCTGAAGAAGCTGTAAAAGTGTTTGCAGAAGCACAAAAAGCAGCTTTAGCAGAAGAAACTAAATAGTTTTTATTGCTCTGGGAAGGTTTTTCCTTCTCAGAGTATTCCTAAAGCATCCAATTTTTTGGATGCTATACGAATGCTCTGAATGTAGTTAAATAAATTTATGGAGGTATATTGTAGAGTGAAAAAATATTTTCAAGGGGGTAACTCTATCAATCCCTCGGGTATTTATTGGATGGCCTATGTAATACCGGCTCTATTTGCATACCTATTCTTTATGGCTTACCCGCTGATTGATTCTGTGCGTTTAAGCTTATATGAGGGTATTTATCAAAACCGCACTTTTGTTGGTTTTCAAAACTATATTACTCTGTTTACAGACCCTAAAATTTCCGGCAGATTCTGGAATGCGTTTGGCAATACATGGATATTCTTTGCTTTCCATATGCTTATTCAAAATGTGTTGGGTATGGTGTTTGCGGTGGTACTCACAAACAGAACCATGCGTGGCAGAAACATTTACCAAACCATTATCTTTTTACCTTGTACTATAGCCATTTTGGTAACCGGTTATTTGTTTAAATTAATGTTAAACCCTGTTTGGGTAAAACCAACTTTAACAGCTATAGGCTTGGGTGGTTTGGTAAAACCTTGGCTCGGCTTAGCAGAAACAGCATTACCTATTGTTTCGCTTATTTCTTGTTGGCAGTGGATGGGTATTCCAACCATGATGTTTGTTGCAGCCATTCAAGGTATTAGTGAGGATTTAATGGAAGCATCTGCTATTGAAGGTGCCAATTCTTGGAAACAATTTTGGTATATCAAATTACCCCTCATTATGCCTGCTGTTGGTATGATAGCCATTCTAACTTTTGTAAGTAACTTTAACGCTTTTGACATTGTATTTGCCATGCAAGGGCCGGAAGGGCCGCCTCAATATGCTACAGATTTAATTGGCACATTGTTCTATAGAGCGGGTATTGCCGGGGGGCATCCACTGGGTATTCCGGAACCTGGCTTGGGTGCGGCCATTTCTACCAGTGTATTCTTAATGTTGATTGTGGGTGTAATACCTACTATGAAATCCACCATGGGGAAGGAGTAAGCAAATGAAAGAGAAAAAATTAAAATCTTTAAAAGCCGAAAATATGCATGTACCCTCCCATATCGTGATGGTTATTTGGTGTTTGGTATCTTTATTTCCGGTATATATGATGCTGGTAAACTCCTTTAAATTAAAGGCGCATATCTACAAAAACCCCTTTGGTTTACCTACACAATGGACACTGGATAACTATAAGTATGTATTTGACAACAGCCAGTTTTTTCGTTATTTTGGCAATAGCTTGCTCGTTGTAATACTATCTTTGGCACTGATTATTTTGTTAGGCACCCTTTGTGCTTACGCCTTGGCACATTGGAACGGTTTGCTTCCCAAAGTTATCTACGGCATCATTATTATTGGTATGATGTTACCAATTAAAATTGCATCCATTCGTTTGTTGGAAATGATGAAAACGCTTGGCTTGCTTAATAAAATTTGGTCTTTACCGCCTATATATGTTGCTTTAGGCATACCTACTGCCATATTTATTCTTACAGAATTTATTCGTGGTTTACCAAAAGAGCTATATGAAGCTGCCTTTGTAGACGGCGCAAGTCGTTTCAAAATCTATCGCAAAGTGGTTATGCCTTTAATTGGGCCTGCCATGGCTACCGTTGCCATTTATAATTTGGTTCCACTTTGGAATGATCTTTGGTTTCCACTTATCTTTATTACGGATGAAAATAACAAAACACTCTTGCTTGCTATAACCAAACTACAAGGGCAATATTCTACAGACTGGCCTAAGTTACTTGCTACACTTACTCTTTCTGCACTTCCGGTTATGATTTTGTATGTTACCATGAGCAAACAGTTTATTGGTGGTTTAACAGCCGGTGCTGTAAAAGGTTAATAAAAAACAGACTTCATTTTGGAGCCTGTTTTTTAAATTAAAAAAAGGATGTTTCAACATTTGGTTTTACGTTGATAATATTAATAACAATAATCAATATTGTTAAATACTTTTTCGGAGGAAATGAAAATGAAACTATTAAAAGAATTTAACCAATATCTATCTAACTTAGCTGTAATGAACATAAAATTGCACAACCTGCATTGGAATGTAAAAGGCCTACAATTTGTACCAGCCCATGAATTTACTGAAATGGTATACAATCAATTATTTGAATACTATGATGCCGTTGCAGAACACATTAAAATGAACAAGCAAACACCACTTAGCAGAATGAACGACTACCTTAGCAACGCTACAATACAAGAAATTGAACCTAAAAACTTTGAAGTAAGTGAAGCACTGCAAATTACATTGGACGATTTGGTTGCATTACGCAATGAAGCGAGTTCCCTTCGTAATGCAAGCGATGCAGAAGGGTGGTTCTCTGCAGTGGCTTTGTTTGAAGGCCAAATTGAATTTTATAACAAGCAAATTTGGTTCTTACAATCCATGCTTGTATAATATATAAATGCCCTGTAAAGGGCTTTTATTTTGTCAAAATACTCCTATAGGCCACTTGCTTGCAATTTTATAAAAATTATGTATATAATGAAGTAATGCAATTTTTAAGGGGGCCACTATGAACGTGCGCGAATTACATACAGACCAAATTATAAAAGCTGTAGCAGATATGTGTATTGATATCAATATCCATTTGCCAAAAGATGTGACAAACAGAATGCTGCAATTTACTGAAAGCGAAAGCTTTGCGCCTGCAAAAAATATTTTGTTGCAGTTGCAAGAAAATACCAAAGTTGCAGCTGAAAACAATATGCCTATCTGCCAAGATACAGGTATGATTATTGCCTTTGTAGAGTTGGGGCAAGATTTGCATATCGTGGGGGAAGATTTAGAAACCGCCATTAATAAAGGGGTTGCCAAAGGCTATACAGATGGCTATTTGCGTAAATCTGTAGTGAAAGACCCTATTGATAGAATCAATACCCAAGACAATACACCCGCTGTAATACATTATTCTATAGTGCCGGGCAATACAATAAAAATCAGTTTAATCGCTAAAGGTTTTGGTAGCGAAAACATGAGTGCCTCTAAAATACTTACTCCTTCCGAAGGTATGGAAGGGGTAAAACAATTTGTTTTAGAAACCGTATTTAAAGCTGGCGCAAGGCCATGCCCACCTATGATTATCGGTGTAGGCATAGGTGGTAGTTTTGAAAAATGTGCTATGCTCTCTAAACAAGCCTTGCTAATGAATGTAGACACGCCAAACCCAAACCCTTTTTATGCACAACAGGAACAAATTATTCTTAATGCTGTAAATCAAACCGGCATTGGTCCACAAGGCTTTGGTGGTAGAACCACGGCATTAGCTGTAAAAATATTAAGTTATCCTACCCACATTACCAGTTTGCCGGTGGCAGTAAATATTGGTTGCCATGTTACAAGGCATGCAGAAGTTGTGTTATAAGGAGTATTTATGCAAAATATCAAAATACAAACGCCTTTAAGCAAGGAAATTTTACAAAGCCTTAGAGCAGGCGATTCTGTTTTGCTTTCAGGTACTATCTATACAGCAAGAGATGCTGCTCACGCAAGGTTTCGCACTGCTTTGCAAAATGGGGAAGAACTTCCCGTTGATTTGCGTGGTCAAATTGTATACTATGCCGGCCCATCTCCAACACCTCCACAAAAAGTGGTGGGCGCCATTGGGCCAACCACTTCTGCCAGAATGGACCAATTCACACCCATGATGTTGGAATATGGGCTCTGTGCTACCATAGGTAAAGGTAATAGAAACGAAGAAACCATGCGCGCTATTGTAGAACATGGCTCAGTATATTTTGCAGCCCTCGGTGGTGGTGCAGCCCTTGGTGCTATGTGCGTGAAGGAACTGGAAGTAGTAGCTTATGACGATTTAGGTCCAGAGTCTGTAAAACGTTTGGTAGTAGAAGATTTACCGCTCGTCGTTGCTGTAGATTGCCAAGGCAATGACTTATATACCATAGGCAGGCAAACTTATTTGGAAAGCTTAAATGAAAAATAAAACATTTTGCATATGTATTTGTATACTATGTTTTTTGCAAACGGCATTTGCGGAATTACAGTCGTGTGATGTTTTGGAAGCAGCTCTTTCGCAATTGCCGGAAAACCATACACTAATTCGTTTATATAATGAAAAAACAGATAGCTTGCTTACAGCACAATACAAAGGTGGCGTACCTTATTATTTTGCCGGTGTGAACGAAAATCTTATTTTGCGTCAACGCTATCCACAGCAAGAAAGTGCGTTTTACAAAGCAGACAGAATGTATTTTTATGGTTTTGATTGTAAAGGCTATACACGTTGGGCATATAGAATGCAAGGCTTACCGGAACATCCGCCGCTTGCTACTATTTTTAGCAATCCTAACTGTTTGCAAATCGGGGATATGAAACCAACAGAATATAAAAATATTCTGCAAGTGGGAGATTTGTTTATTATTCGCAAAGGTACACACCATGTGATGATGTATATTGGTACATTGCGTGATTATGGTCTTACAGAGCATGCACAAATGCAAGCCTTTTTAGATTATCCCTTGGTAATACACTGTGGTAATAATCCTTTTTATCACGATTGGTATCTAAACTATATACATGAAAACAAACTAAAAACATTTCCGCCGGATGGTGGGGTAACTGTTTCTTTGCTCTACGTGGAGGATACCAGTACCGCCAATGTGCGCAAAGATGTTTTCGGTAGGGATTTTTATTATTTTCTTTTAGAAAACAGCATTATTAGTCTTATCAACTTAAAACCGGTTACCATGGCTACTTGGTGGCGTGGCACAGAACCAATTCCATATAGTATATATTAACTTGGAGGTACTATGACACAAGAACAACAGGGGCTTATATGGCTTGCCCATGCAAAGCTTAGCCCAAAAACAGTAGAACATTTGCTTTCTGTTTATGGAAGTGCAGAGGCTCTGCTTAACAACAATAGCCTTGTGTTCGAGCAAAATTGTACCCCTAAACAAGCACAACTCTTGCGGCAAAGTTTAGAAGAGTTACCTATCGTTTTACAACAAATGAAAAACCTTGGAGTGGAGCTTCTTACTAAGCAAGACGCAGCTTATCCACAAAGATTGCGCGAACTTGCAGATGCACCGTATGCTTTATTTTATAAAGGCAATGTAGATTGTTTGCAAAAAAACTGTATCGCTGTTGTGGGCACAAGAAAACCAAGTTTTTATGGCCAAAAGGTTGCTAAAGAATTGGCGCAAAATTTTGCCAAACAAAATATAAATGTAGTGAGTGGTTTTGCCATGGGTATAGATACTTGTGCTCATGAGGCGGCAAGCGAATATGGTACAACATGTGCTGTTTGTGGTTGCGGTTTTGCTATAAACTACCCGCAGAGCAATGCAAAACTGAAACAACAAATTTTAAATAATGGGGGCTTGATTATGAGCGAGTATAGCCCATATACTCCACCGCTTTCTTATCACTTTCCGTTTCGTAATCGCATTATTGCAGCACTTTCTCAAATGGTGTTTTTTGTGGAAGGGGCAAGCAAAAGCGGAGGCATGCTCACGGTAGAAAAAGCAATAGAATTGGGCAAAAGTGTATATGCTGTACCGGGAAATATTTACAATTTATTAAGCGAGGGGCCCAATTCACTCATTGCGCTGGGGCAGGCAAAGTGTTATTATGATTTTGCACAAGCTTTGGAAGAGCTTAATATAAAAGAGCCGCAACTGCAAGTGCAAGAAATATATGCAACCAACATAGAAAACGAACTTTCTGGTTTGCAGTTGGAAGTGTATAGAGTTTTAAAACAAAGTGAGCGTAGTTTTGATGAACTGGTTTACATATGTAAACAACCACCGGATATGGTGCAAGTGGCCGTAGGATATTTGGAAATTATGGATTATATTCAAAATACCGGCGGCAACATTTATCAGTTAAAGTAAAAGGAAGTATTTGCATGGCAAATAAAAAATTAGTAATCGTAGAATCTCCATCAAAGGCAAAAACCATCTCCAATTTTTTGGGCAAAAACTACAAAGTGATTGCATCCCAAGGTCATGTGAGAGATTTGCCAAAATCTCAACTGGGTATAGATACCCAGAATGATTTTGATATGAAATATATCACCATTCGTGGTAAAGGGCCATTAATGGCACAAATTCGTAAAGAAGCCAAGAGTGCGGATGAAATTTATCTGGCAACTGACCCGGATCGTGAAGGGGAGGCTATTTCTTGGCATTTGGCAAATTTATTAAATATAGATCCCAACTCTAAATGTAGGGTAGAGTTTAATGAAATTACCAAAGAAACGGTTAAACATGCTATCAAATCTCCAAGGCTGATTGATATGCACAAGGTAGATGCACAACAAGCAAGGCGTGCGTTGGATAGGCTTGTGGGTTATGGAATCAGCCCTTTGCTTTGGGCAAAGGTAAAAAAAGGTCTATCTGCCGGTAGAGTGCAAAGCGTTGCCACCAAACTTGTGGTAGATAGAGAACGTGAAATAGAATCCTTTATTCCTGAAGAATATTGGGAAATTTATGTTACTCTTAGCAATGCCAAAAGCAAAGCTGTTGCAAAATTGGTTTCTATTGATGGTGCAAAAGCCAATATCACCACACAAGCCCAAGCCGAACAAGCAGAAAAGCGTATTCAAAATGCACACCTTGTAGTAGAGGATATAAAAACCAGTACAAAAAAAAGAACAGCTGCGCCTCCCTTTATTACCTCTACTTTGCAACAAGCGGCTGTTAGTAAACTCAATTTCTCAACTGCCAAAACCATGCAAGTGGTGCAACAACTGTATGAAGGTATAAATCTTGGCAAAAAAGGTACGGTAGGTTTGGTAACTTATATTCGTACAGACTCTGTGCGTGTAAGTACAGAAGCTTTAGATGCAGCAAGAATTTATATAAAAAATGAATATGGCGATGCTTATTTGCCAACCACCGCCAATGTGTATAAAGGCAGAAACAATGCGCAAGATGCACATGAAGCCATTCGTCCAACCTATTTAGAAAACACACCTGAAAGTATTGCCAAATATTTAAACAAAGACCAGCTAAGGCTGTACTCACTTATTTTTTCTCGTTTTATCGCCTCTCAGATGGCACCTGCTGTGTATGATGTAAAAAACATTGCCATTGGTGGAGATGGGGTAAAACTCAACATTGGTTATGAAAAAATGCAATTTGACGGTTTTCAAAAACTGTATAATTTAGATGAAACAGACAAAAAAGCAGAAAAAATAAAAGAAGATTTTGAAAAATCAGAAGTTTTAAAAGTACAGTTTGTAGATAAAAAGCAAAACTTTACCCAACCCAAAGCACATTACACAGAAGCGTCTTTGGTAAAAGAATTGGAGGATAAAGGCATAGGTCGCCCATCTACTTATGCACCAACGATTAGCACCGTTATTGCAAGAGGCTATATTTCTAAAGAAGGTAAAAAACTCTATGCAAGTGATCTTGGTGTTTTAGTAAGCGATATTTTAGCAGAAAATTTTAAAGATATTATAGACTACGACTTTACTGCTGCTATGGAAAATCAACTCGATAGTGTGGCAGAAGGAAATTTAGCATGGAAGAAAACACTGCAAGGCTTCTATCCTCATTTTAGTGAAGAATTAAAACAAGCAGATAAAGCCATTGCCAAAATTGAAGTGAAAGATGAAGTAAGTGATGTAGAATGTGATAAATGTGGTAGAATGATGGTATATAAAATGGGTAAATTTGGCAGGTTCTTAGCTTGCCCAGGTTTTCCGGAGTGTACCAATACCAAACCAATTTTAGAATTTATAGATGTAACTTGCCCGGATTGTGGGGGTAGGTTGCTAAAAAAAGTTAGCAAAAAAAGAAAAAGAGTTTTTTATGGTTGTGAAAACTATCCCGATTGTAACTTTACAAGTTGGGATAAACCTACCAATAAACTATGTGAAAAATGTGGAAGCTATATGGTTGAAAAACCAAATAAATCAAAGAAAATATATTTGTGCAGCAATAAACAATGCAACCATAAAGTTGAGGAAATGAATGAATAGAGTAAACGTAATCGGCGCAGGCCTTGCAGGCTGTGAAGCAGCATGGCAATTGGCTCGTTTTGGCATTGCCGTAAATTTATACGAAATGAAACCCCATAAGTATACAGCTGCCCATCACCAAGAAGGTTTTGCTGAGCTTGTTTGCTCTAATTCTTTACGCAGTGATAGGCTTAGCAATGCAGTTGGCCTTTTAAAAGAAGAAATGCGTAAGCTTGGCTCGCTGATTATGGAAGCCGCCGATGCCACCCGTGTACCTGCAGGCGGCGCCTTGGCAGTAGATAGAAATTTATTTTCAGATTACATTACAAATAAAATTAATAACCATCCACTTATACAAGTAATCTGTAAAGAAATAACAGAAATTCCAGATAAAGAAATTACTATCATTGCTACAGGTCCACTTACTTCAGATGCTTTGAGTGAGAACATTGCAAAATTACCGGGCCTTTCTACATTGTCTTTTTATGATGCCGCTGCACCAATTGTTACAGCTGAATCTATAGATTTTACAAAAGCTTTTCGAGCTTCAAGGTATAATAGAGGTAGCGACTATATTAACTGCCCATTGGATAGGGAGCAGTATTATGCGTTTGTAGAAGCTTTACAAAATGCACAAACAGCAGAAGTACATGGATTTGAAGAAAAGAAAGTGTTTGAAGGTTGTATGCCTGTAGAAAGCATGGCAAAACGTGGAGTAGAAACCCTTGCCTTTGGGCCGCTCAAGCCCGTAGGCTTGGAAGACCCTAACACAGGCAAAACCCCTTATGGCGTTGTGCAGTTGCGTAGCGAAAACGAACAGGGATCATTGTATAATTTAGTAGGTTTCCAAACCAGGCTTAAATGGAGCGAACAAAAACGCATATTCTCTATGATTCCGGGCTTGGAAAATGCAGAATTTGCTCGCTTTGGTGTAATGCATCGCAATACTTTTTTAAATAGCCCGGGCTTTTTAAACAATACCTATCAAGTAATTGCACAACCTAATTTATCTTTTGCAGGGCAAATTACGGGTGTAGAAGGTTATGTAGAAAGTGCAGGTAGCGGTTTGCTTTGTGCGTTGCATCGTGTTTGCGAACTCAAAGGTTTTACTATGCCGGAACTTGGTAATACGCATGCCATTTCTGCTATGGCCAATTATGTTGCTGCACCCAATTCTAAATTTCAACCTATGAATGCGGCTTTTGGATTGTTGGATGGTTTAGAGGGTAAAAAAATTAGAAATAAACAAGAACGTTATGAAAAAATAGCGGAGCGTTCTTTGCAAAAATTACAAACTCTGGTAGATTTTTTAAAAACCATTCCAGAATAGGAGAGTAAAATGTTAAAAAGAATACTATGCTTGTTATTAGTACTTATTTGTATGTTTTCTATGCAAATATCTGCTTTGGCAGAATCTGCAGAAGAAGAACTGGAACTTGCTTTGCAAGCTGAGGAAGAGGAAGAAGAGGAAGAAGCACCGGAGCAAAATGCCCCGGTGCAAGACCTTGGTTTCTATGTGCATGATGAAGAAACTGCCAAAAAGTTTGCAGAACTTTATTTGCAAGGAGATTCTTTTGATTCCCTATACGCCATGTACGAACCGGTGCTTGCAATGCATACGGCAAAATCATATTTTTCTAAACAAATATCCTCGGTTCAACATTTGCTTGGTAAATTTGTAGGCTTTGGTGCATATAATCAAGTGCAAAACGAAAAAACCACAACCCATATTTTAGAGTTGCA
>JAEWXD010000023.1 GCA_023396045.1 Bacillota bacterium
GTCCACAAGTAAGGGAATTTGCACTAATACGCCTGTATTGGTATAAAGCTCTATGCTTTGGGCGGTATGAAACAGTGCCAAAGTATGTACATCTTGCAAGGGCAAAGCTTGTATAGCTTCTGCTGTATCGCAAATAATAGTATTGGTTTGCTCTGCAAACTGCAAAGGCGCAATTTGCTTTTGCATAAGGCTTTTGTGCACCAGATGCCAAGCGTCTTCGTTATTGTTTTGTATAGTAGGGGTTTCTACTTCTATTGCTACTTTTGGCTCTGCCACTTTGCTTTTGCCGGCATAGGCACCCCCTTCTTCAAACAGGGCTTTGATGAGTGCGCTGATACGGTTAAAACGATATTTTGCCAACATAGGCAAGCCACTTTGCATACCAAGTACATTGTTGCTATACAAGTCTATCTCCAACGGTGCATTGCACACAATGGTAGCAAGCTTTTTAGAGAACAATGCCAGTTGACTGTTTTCTCTTATTTTTTCACCCAGTTTACCCTTGATTTCCTCGCCATGCGCCAGCACTTGCTCTATGCTGCCATATTCATCCAATAATTTAAGGGCTGTTTTTTCGCCCACACCGGGTACACCGGGAATATTGTCGCTCTTATCACCCATGAGGCCTTTGAGGTCTATCACTTGGGCAGGGTATACACCATAGCTGTCTTTTACACCTTGTGGGTCTAAGAGCAGGCTTTCGCTCACACCTTTTTTGGTAATTAAAATGCTGATATGCTCTGTAGCAAGCTGCAAGGCATCTCTATCCCCTGTAAGAATAATGCTTTGCACTCCCTCTTTTTCGGCAAGCTTTGCAGCGGTGCCCAAAAGATCGTCTGCTTCAAAACCGGGCTGTGAAATGGCGGGAATACCACAAGCTGCTAAGAATTCACGTATAAGTGTAAACTGGCTACGCAAATCATCCGGCATAGGTGGACGGCCTGCTTTATATTCTGCATAATCTATATGGCGAAAGGTGGGTTTGCTTTCGTCAAACATAACAAACACACTGCTTGGCTTGTGCTCACCTATGGCAGAAAGCAACATGCTGTAAAAACCATGTATGGCATTGAGTGCTACTCCATTGTAGCTTAGAGGCGGTATGGCAAAGAAAGCTCTGTATAAAAGGCTGCTTCCGTCTACCAACAAAATGGTATTATTCATAATGGCTCCTACTTAATTCTTGAAATATTGTATGGGCAAGGGGGGCCGCTACCCTACCACCTGTGCCACCGTTTTCTACAAACACGCACACAGCATAGGGTTTATCGGGGTTAGTAATAAAGCCGGTAAACCATGCATGGGTTACGGGTTTACCGTTTTCCACGCTTTCGGCAGAACCTGTTTTACCAGCCACCTTGTAGCCGGAAATAGCCGCCCTTGTACCTGTGCCACGGCTTACTACACCAAGCATAGCTGTTTGTAATTTCCGGGCAACATCCGGTGGTACTGCACTACGATATACCGTAGGCTCCATGGTAAAGCGAACCGTGCCGTTATTGCTTTGCACTTTTTTGAGCAGCAAGGGTTCCATCATAACGCCATCGTTGGCAATGCCGGCGGCAACCATACACATGTGCATGGGAGTGGAAAGCAGCTTACTTTGCCCTATACCACTGGTTGCTAGTTGAAAGGTGTTTTCTGCCAAAGGGAAGGAGCTGTTTTCTACCACAATATCGCCAAACAAAAAATTATCGTTAAAGCCAAATTGCTCGGCATAGTTTTTCATTTTTTGTGTGCCTAAGTTTACGCTGATTTGTGCAAACACATTGTTGCAACTCACTTCAAAAGCACGTTGCAAGGAAATGGTATCATGCACTGCACCACCATAATCTTTAATCGTAAGCTGGTCTGCCAAAAAGGCGCCATTGCAGATAAAGTCTTCTTCCCAAAGTTTTGGGTTATCTTGCAAAGCGGCAGCCATAGTGAGCATTTTAAAGGTAGAGCCCGGGGGTAACACACTTTGTGTGGCACGGTTAAAGAAAGGGTTACGCTCGTCTGTAAAGGCACTTTCCGGAATATGATGGGGGTCAAACACCGGCACACTCACCAGTGCCAACACTTCCCCTGTTTTATAGTTCATTACAACGGCCGCGCCATTTTTGCCACGCAAGTTTGCATGATTTTGAAACTGTTCCACAATTTTGGTTTGCAAAGCGCTATCTATAGTGAGGGTAATATTATCCCCCACACGTTTTTGGCCACGTACAAAACTATACAGCAAATCGCCAAAACCGGCATCATAACCATAGAGATAACGAGCCTGGAATTTTTCTACACCGTTGGAAACTTGGTTTTGAGAATCCCCCAGCACATGCACAAGTGCACTTTGTTCAAGGATTGAGCCTGTGCTTTTGCGCTCGCCATTGCCATCGGTATAACGCAGCAATTTGCCGTTTACATCATAAATTTTGCCCGGCAGCACTTTATCTTTATCTGCCAGCACACGCACATTTCTGCCATTGCCAAACCAACGCGTGCCATAAATTTTTACACTGTAAGATGCATAGAGTGCCAACACCACGAGCAAAAACAAGAGTAGGATACTTATGATTCTTACCCTGAAACGCAATTCTTTCATTGGCTTACTCCTTGATGGTCTAATTTAGTAAGCAGGGCATCGTCGTTGAGTTTATCTCGATTTACACAAGTAACACCCTGTAATAAACCGGCAATGCCCATGGATGCAAGCAAGGAAGACCCCCCATAGCTTACAAACGGCATGGTTACACCGGTAAGAGGGATAAGCTTCATTACCCCCCCGATAATCACAAAGGTTTGAAAGCAAAGCAAAACTGTACAGCCTATGGCAAGCAAAGCGTGAAACCTTGTTTGTGCACTGCGTGCAATAAAAGCACCGCGCAATGCCAGTAAAGCATACAGTGCCAGCACCAAGGCGGCAAAAAGTATACCAAACTGCTCTGCAATTACAGAAAAAATAAAATCGGTATAGTAGATGGGAATCACAGAAGGGTTGCCAAGCCCAAGCCCCATACCGAATAAACCACCGGACGCAATGGCAACCAAGGATTGCACCAGCTGGTAACCTGCGTTTTCATAATCTACCCATGGGTTTTGCCAAATGCGCACACGCTTTTGTATATGCGCAAAACGATAGTAGGCAAACACGGCAGAGCCTGCGCCTGCCAGCATACTTGCAAGTATAATGCGTAAACTGCCATTGGCTACAAAATACATAAGTATCACGGTGGTGTAGTAAAGCAGCACTGCGCCAAGGTCTTTTTGCAACATAAGTATGGCCATGGAAAGTGCTAAAAAAAGCATCCAAACCAAGTTTTTACAGCGTGCCATGTAGTAGGCGCTGATGACAATAATACTAATTTTTACAAATTCGCTGGGTTGTATGGATACCCTTGCAATATGAATCCAGTTTTTTGCACCATTGATTTCCCTGCCAAACAATATGGGCGCAAGCAAAAACGCAAGGCTGAATACCAGCACAGGGAAGGCAAACCAATCCCAATTTTGCACATAGCGCACAAGCAATATGCAAAACAGCATAAACACTGTACCTAAACCATAATAAACCGCCTGGGTAATGCCCCGTTCTGCATTGGTACTATAAAGTATCAACACGCCCAAGGCGCACAAAAAGTTTACAATGGCAATCAGTAATCTATCCACCGGGAAAATTTTGGGAACTACATTAAGATTTACATACAGCAATAGCGGAATAACAAGCACGGGCAGTATGCGTTGGTAGCTCCAATTTTGCACAGGCTGTAATGCCACAAGCAAAAAACCGGTAATAAAAAACAATATAATGGCAGCATTAAGCCTACGCACACCACTTTCTAAACTGCGTTTGATTTTTGGGTTACTAATTTCCATATTCGCCCTCCTCAAACTGGCTTTGGTAAGGCAATGCTTTTGGGTCTTGTTGTAAAACAACTTGCGCATTTAAACCGGCATAAGAATTGCCTGCTACAAAAGTTTGTATTGCCTGTTGTTCTACAAATTGCATATCTTCATTGCTTAAAGTAGGTATGCCATAACCTGTGTAAAAATAAAATTTAAGTAAAATATCCTCTACTTGCAAAACAGAGCCATTTACCACATAGGCAGCATTGCTCTTTTTATCAACCACAAAATTATTAAGTGCTACATAATTATTCTGCAATAAGGATATATATAGGCCTTTGCCTTCATCCAAGCGGAAGTAGAGACTTCTTTTTTTGATTTTTTCGCTGGGCAAACAAATGTCGCACACTTTATGTTTGCCCAGTATGCCCTCTCGCAACACTTCAATTTTGGTAGCTTGTGGTAAGGCTTCATTGCCAAATATTACCACGGCTTCCCCCACAACACCGGCACTGGGCACGGATTTTTGGTAGCGTTTCCACGCACGTACATCTCGCCTAAGCCACACAAAACCACGCAATACAATAACAAATAACAAAAACACAAACCAATATCTTGCAGCCAAGGACAGTATTTGATAAATTTCCCGGTTCATGTGGACTCCTTTTAAAAAAAGCAGGCAATATGCCTGCTTCTATGTATAATATAAAATAATAGGCATTTTATATTATAAACATTTCTATGCTATTGTACAACTATTACTCAACCGTGCCACCCATAATGAGCTTTACAATAGATTCCGGCAAATTGCCCAAAGCTTTAAAAATTAAACTTTGCGCCGGTGTAGCAATTCTTTCGGTGATTTCTTGCACTGTTTTTTCGTTTAATTCGTTTACATCATAAGCTTTTAGATCTGCCACACTTGGAATTTCTTTGGCATCTACATAGCTTTCTGTAATTTTTACTGCACCTACGTGCAGGGTATTGCCTTGCATACTGCCGCTTAAATCATATGTACTGGTTAAAGTATTATCTGCCAATTCTTTAGCAATACCTGCTGTAATTTCAACTTTATTATCTGTATCTTTGGCGTTTTGCAAAGCAATAGCTACTTTGCCTTCCGCCTTGTTTTCTTTCCACTCTAAATTGCCTTGGGTAGTAATATCTACAGGGTTGCCCTCTGCAGTAATATTACCTTTGCCTTCTAAGGTAAAGCCGTTGGCTGCTTCTGCCAAAACGCCTTCGTAATCTGCACCATTTTCATCGTCTGCTTTTACAGAAAGTTTTACATTGTGGTTTACAGCTTCTGCTGTTTTACGAGCATAATGGAATACAACGTCTACCGTTTTATTTTTAGCAAGCGCGTTTTCTGTTTCTTCCTTTTCTTTTTCGCCTGCTTCAGCCAAAATTTTATTCATTTTTTCTTGGTCGGCAGTGGTTTTCATATTCATATCCATAGCAACAACGGTACCGTCCTCTTGGGCATGAATAACTTGGGTCATAGCAATCGTTAAAGCGCCTTCTTTATAAAGCTTAATCGCTTGTTCCTTTGCTTCTTGAGGCATGCTCTCTGCACCAGCTTCAATAAAAGCAACTACGTCATCGTTTTCCATAGTGATGGAAACACGTTTTGCAGCTTGGTCAAAAGCATCATTTGCTTCTGTAACATCTTCAATAACAGCTTTTTTAAGCAAGTTTGCAACGGCTTCGTCTAATTTGGCATTGCCTGTGCTTGGTGGGTTGAGCGTGGATTCCCAATTTAACTTTGCTCCTTGACTTTGCATGTACATTGCGGGTACTTTCACGGCAAAGTTATCTAATTCCGGCACTGCAAAAACCACATTGCCTTCCTTATCTTTACCGCTTACAATGTTAAGCAAAGCCTCATTTTTAAGCAAAACGCTGAATTGGTTTTCGCCTTCGCCTTTGTAATAGTTTTCAAAGGCCAATACTTTAGCAAGGTCGCCAATAACGTCTTCTTCCAGGCCCGCCATCACAGACAAAACAGGATCCGGCACGAATTCTACACGATGCAGCACCGTTTTGCCTGCCTCTTTTTGCGCGTTTCTGAAATCATTTTCTACACCAGCCATAGCGCTGAGTGGTAATAATACTGCAAGCACCAGGGCAAATAGTTTAAACATTGTTTTTTTCATATTGTACACTCCTTTCAATGAAGAGAAATTATTTATAGTATATGTAATTCTGTGCTTTTTGTCAATAAACAGCACAATAAATTACCGCTTTTACTTAAACATATTCCATACTTTATGTTAAAAAATACTTGTTTTTCTGTGTTTTCGTTTTATTTTTTAGTAATGTAACAAAATACAAACAGGGGTTGCCCTGTTTGTATTTGCCAATATTTGTTATGGTATTGCCGCACGAAAAATGTATTCTTTGTATACTGCTTTGCCCTCCATATCTTGCACATACATAGCAATATGTTCAATATACATAGGCAAAATCTCCTAATTTATAATTGCGCAATTACTTGCAAAAGGGTATCTATCTCTGCCTGTGTGTTTTGGTGAGATGTAACAAAACGCACTTCTTGCATTTGGTTTGGCAGTTTGGCAATGGGCATGCATTTACAATGTTCGCTCAGTACTGCTATATGCGCTTGTGGCAATATGGCAAATACTTGGTTAGAGTCGTTGATGGCAGTAAGTTCATAACCTTTATTTTGCAAAGCAATGGCAATTTGTTTAGCCAGTGCATTGTTATGCGCACCAATTTCTTGGTACAGATCGTTTTGCAACAGGGCTTCAAATTGGGCAGCAATCACATAGCCTTTGGCCATGAGTGCACCGCTTTGTTTTATAACGTGCTTTAAGCCTTGGTTTAAGGCAGGGTTGCAGATAACCAAGGCTTCGCCAAAGAGTGCACCACACTTTGTACCACCAATGTAAAATGCATCACAAGTTTGCGCCAAGGTTTGCCACATGCTTTTTCCATAGTGCGCTATGGCACTGGCAAGCCTTGCACCATCGCAATAAAGCAGCAAGCCATGGGCATCACACAAGGCACGCAAATTCTTGAGCTCTTGCTCGCTATACATGGTGCCTGTTTCGGTAGGCTGAGAAATGTAAAGCATGCCGGGCTTTACCACATGTTCGTTAGCGGGGTCGTAAAGTTCCCCTTGCAAAAACGTTTGCAAGCTTTGCATATCTACCTTGCCTGCCATAGCACCCTGCCCACCGGGTACACAAAGCACCTTATGACCGTCTGACTCTATGGCACCGGTTTCATGAGTAGCAATATGCCCTTCCTTGGTAGAAAGTACGCCCTCGTAAACACGCAAACAAGAACGAATAAAGGTACGATTTACCTGTGTGCCCCCTGCTAAGAAATACGCTTGCAGGTCTTGCTTTTGGCAAAGATCTCGTATGATTTGCTGTGCGTTTTGGGAGTGCACATCATAGCCATAGGTGGCATGGTTTTGGGTATTGGCACAAAGTAGCGCTTCCATTACCTTGCTATGAGCGCCGTTATTATAATCACATTCTAAAAAAATCATAAATACCCCTCGTTTCTGCTTTTAGTATAGCATACTTCAAAAACAGATAAAACCCGCCAATATAATGTCTTCACACTTCAACGCAAAAGGAAGCGTTCCGGCAATTTAAAAATCAAAGTATCGGCGTTGTTCTGCAATGGTAACAACAAATGCAGATACCCTTACAATTTATTTTTATATTCTTTTGCACGGTTTGCCTCTTTAATAAACAACAAGCTTCCATAACAAAGTTTTCTCTACCAACGAAAAATATCATTTATTATTTTACAGTTTGCCATACAACTGCAAAAAAGCCGTCTGCCCATCAACTGAAGCAATATTATAAGCACAAAAAAAGCACACATTGTGTGCAGAAAATGGTGGCGGCAATAAGATTCGAACTTATGACCCTCCGGGTATGAACCGAATGCTCTAGCCAGCTGAGCTATGCCGCCAAAATGGTTGCGGAGGGAGGACTTGAACCTCCGGCCTCCGGGTTATGAGCCCGACGAGCTACCAGCTGCTCTACTCCGCGTCGTAAAGTACCTAAATAATATAACATAGCTTTTACCGCTTGTCAAGCATAATACAAAATTTTTTATTACTTTTTATTGTGTGCTGTATTTTCTCCTTATAATTTTATAAAAAAATGACTGTTCTTATAATTATGCAGCCTCACCCAATACCAATAGAAACACATATTTTCCTTTTTTCAATACATTGCGTGCATATTGCCATTTATTCACAAAACAAACATAATGTATAAGCTTTCCACGCATATTGCAACTATAATAAAAAATCCCCTTCGCTTAAGAAGGGGGAAATATTTATTTAACAGCAATGCATTGAATTTCAACACAAGCATCTTTAGGCAACCTTGCCACTTGCACACAAGCACGTGCCGGGAATGGTTCTGCAAAGTATTGGGCATACACTTCATTTACGATAGCAAAATCATTCATGTCGGCAAGGAAGATTTCTACCTTTACCACATCTTTCATAGTTAGGCCAGCTTCTGCCAAAATATGTTGAATATTGCCCAAACTTGCATGAGTAGCTTCAGCAACATCTGTTTTTAATTCACCGTTTACGATGGGTAATTGGCCGGAAACATATACAAAACCATTGGCTTCAATGGCTTGGCTGTAAGGGCCGATGGCTGCGGGTGCATTTGCACTGTTGATTTTTTTCATAATAACCTCCTATTAGCCTAACAATAGGCCTGCAATATATAAATATAGCAATAATGCTATGGGGTAACAACATATACTTAAAAAAGGTAGGGGTAAATAGTAACTGTCTATTTTTCTTCTATAAAGCAAGCAAGTAAGTAAGCTGGTAGCAACAGCACAAAGCACTACACACAACAGGTAGCTTGCGCCTGCCAGCAAGGCAAGTGCAATGGAATGGGTATGCAAAAATAAAAATAAAGATAATAAGCCCGCCAACACAGCACCAAGCAAGGCACTTACACGCAGCTCTGTAAATAAGGCTTTCGGCCATTCCCAAAAGCGCAATTCCCCTGTAGCAAAAGCACGCAAGAGCAATGTACCACTCTGCAAAGAAGCACTGCTTGCCGCAAGCAATAGCAGAGGAACAAAAGCAAGTAAAATATGTTCTTTTAAAAGTGGAGCGCGATAGGTATATAAAATAAGCCCCGATATACCGGAAAGTATGAGCATTAGCAGTAAACCCAAAATTCTATGCTTACCATGCTCCCACACGGATTTACTGGTATAGCTGCTATGGCTTGGCACAATGCCTGCCATTTTATGCATGTGAGATTTTTCTATGTTTTGCATGGCTTTCAGCGCTTCTGCAAAACGCAAAACACCTAAAATTCGCAGCTCTTTATCTACCACAGGTAAAGTGAGCATACCGTAGTTTTGAAACAGCTGTATGGCTCGTTCCCACGATTCATGCACTTGCAAGTAAAAAAACTTTTTGCGCATAATGGCTGCTACTGTGCATTTTGTATCGGCGCAAAGCAGATCTTTTAAGCTTACCACGCCCACCAAAGTATTGCCTTCACAAACATAGCAAGTATATATGGGCATATGTTTTTTATTATTGCTCGCCATAGCCAATGCTTCCTCCACACTTTGTGTTGGGCTCAGCTGTATGAATTCCATGCGCATATATGCGCCAACGCTCTGCATATCCAGCAACATACGGGAGGAAATCTGCTCTCGCGTAATTTTGTTTAATTTTTGTAAAAAAGCGTTGGCTTCCCAAATGGGCAAGGCAGACAGAAAGACAGAGGCATCATCTGCCGGCAAATGTTGTACAATGTTCAGTAAGTCTGCAGGGTGCAAGTATGCCTTACATTGCAGTTGCACCTCTTTACTTAGGCAAGCAAAAACGCCTGCCCTTGTATCTGCATCCAGATTATGCAAAATATCGGCTTGTTCCTTTGGTTTAAAGCTAAGCAAAAACTCTGCTAAGCCAATCACGCCGGCACCATCTAATGCGGCTTGTATTTTATTTTGCACGGTTTCTTGCATAGCTGCTCCTTGCATTTGTAATGTATTTATTTTATCATATAGATAGTTCAAATTCAATGCAAAGCAAAAGGAACACACATGAAAAAACTCGCATTATTTCTGGCTATACTCTGTTTTGGCCTGTTTGGCGCACAAGCAGAAGAACTACAATTTTACAAGCACGGCAACAGAAACACTGCTAAAATTGCCATCAGTGTGGACGATTGTTTTGACAAAAGCATTGTACAGGGCTTTTTAGATACTGCAAAGCAAGCCAACGTTAAACTTACCTTCTTTATTATTGGCAGAACTTTGCACGGCGATGATGACGAGGCACAGATTATGGCATTGCTTGCAGACGGCCACGAAATTGGCAACCACAGCAACAACCATAAAAATATGCAAACTTGGAGCGAAAGTAAAATAGCAGAAGACTTGCAAGCATTTCAAACAAGGCTTGACAAGGTGCTTGGATTCAGATACAAACCCAACCTTTTACGCTTTCCCTTCGGCATAGGCACCACTGCCCCCGGGCTTGCCAACTACAACAGTGCTGCACAAAAAGCAGGCTACCAACACATTGTATATTGGGATGTGGTGCTGGATAAGCCTGAGCAGATGCTTGCACAAATACAAAACGGATCCATTGTGCTGTTACACGGCAATAAAAAAGATTTACAGGTATTCAAAGAGCTTTTGCCTGCTTTGCAAGAAAAATATGAGCTTTGTACCATTAGCGAGCTTTTGGGCATTGCACCTGTAAAATGGGACTTATATTAAAAGAAAAGAAACGCTATACAGAACAAACTACACCATAAACCCGGAATACAAAACCAAAACAGATAAAGATACCAAAGAAAAAACGGAACACTTTTTTGTTACCTACGCAAACGGCAAAGAAACCATTACAGAACAAGCCGGCAACCCGGCTTCTGCCCTAAATAAAATGGAAAACCGGATAAATAGTTTTAGAATACATGCCGGCTTAATATACAAACCGAAAAAAGAAGATGAATGGTATTGGTAACAATACACTTTCCTTTTTACAATACAATAAACAAGCAGGAAACAACATGAACATATTAGAAACACAAGCGCTGCAAGGCTTTATACGCCTTTGTAATGATGGCTGGCTGCAAGGTTGGCACGAACGCAACGGCGGAAACTTAACCTACCGTATGCAAACACAGGAAGTAGCCCTATGTAAACCTTTCTTTAATATACCAAGGGAATGGACCGATATGGGTGTAAACGCTTCTATTTTAGCAGGCGAGCATTTTATTACCACAGGTAGCGGAAAATTTTTTAGAAATGTAAAAAGCGACCCCTTACATAACATCGGTATAGTAGAAATCAACAGTACAGGCGATGCTTGGCGCATTGTTTGGGGTTTGGAAAATGGTGCAAAACCCACCAGTGAGTTCCCCACCCATTTTATGAACCACGCTGTGCGTATGCAGGTAAGCCGCGGCACAAACCGTGTTATTTATCATGCCCATACGCCCTATGCCATTGCCATGAGCTTTACATCGGCACCT
Organism: Bacillota bacterium; assembly: GCA_023396045.1. Taxonomy (GTDB): domain Bacteria; phylum Bacillota; class Clostridia; order Christensenellales; family Aristaeellaceae; genus JAAZPT01. The sequence continues at coordinate 11,343 of JAEWXD010000023.1, forward strand.
ACAGCTCGCGCCATTACTCGTGCCTTGTGGAAATCTGCCACGGAATGCCCTGTTGTGTTCCCCGACGGGGTGGGCTATGTACCTTGGATGGTGCCCGGTGGCAGTGATATTGCTTTGGCAACTTCCAAAGTAATGCAGGAACATAGCGCAGCACTTTGGGCACATCACGGTACTTTTTGCGCCGGCGATGATTTTGATACCACCTTTGGCCTTATGCATACCATAGAAAAAGCAGCCCAAATACATTGCATAGTAGCAGCAAACGGTGGCGCAAAGCAAAGCATTAGCGACGCCAATTTAAAGGAAGTAGCCAAAGCCTTTCATGTAACGCTAAGAGAAGAATTTTTAGACGACTGAGTAAAATACTATCCCTCTGTTTTTAAAAAACAGGGGGATTTATAAAATAACCCCGCAGCACCTTTGCTCAATACAATTGCATAAGATTATAATTCTGCTAAAAATATTTGATAAAATAATATTTTACCAAACTTAATTTTTGTGATATAATACTAACATAAATAATAATACGGAGGTATATATATGAAAATTGTAGTAGTAGGTGCAAACCACGCAGGCACGGCAGCCATTAACACAATGCTGGATAATTATAATAACGAAGTTGTAGTATTTGACAGAAACTTTAACATCAGCTTTTTAGGTTGTGGTATGGCTTTATGGATCGGTGGCCAAATTGACGGATCTGACGGTTTATTTTATTCTTCCAAAGAAAAATTAGAAGCCAAGGGCGCTAAAATTCATATGGAAACCGAAGTGTATAATATAGACTTTGATAGCAAAACCGTATTTGCCAAAGGCAAAGACGGTAAAGAATACAAAGAAAGCTATGATAAGTTGATTTTATCCACCGGTTCTTTACCCATTGATCTGCCCATTCCCGGCAAAGACTTGGAAAACGTGCAATTTGTAAAATTATTCCAAAATGCACAAGAAGTAATTGATAAAATAAAGAACCCGGAAATAAAACATGTTACTGTAGTAGGCGCGGGCTATATCGGTGTTGAATTGGCAGAAGCATTTAAAAGAAACGGTAAAGAAGTTGTTTTAATTGACGCTTGCGATTCCTGCTTAAGTGCATACTATGATGCTGAATTCAGAAACGACATGAACCAAGTGTTAAGCGACAATGGTATTGTGTTAAAATACGGCGAAAAATTACAAGAAATCAAAGGTGAAACCAAAGTTACCGGTGTGAAAACAGATAAGAGTGAGTTTAACACCGATATGGTTATTTTATGCGTAGGCTTTAAACCCAACACAGCACTACTAAAAGATAAATTAGAACTTTACAAAAACGCATACAAAGTTAACAGAAAACAAGAAACCAGTCAAAAAGATGTTTATGCCATTGGCGACTGCGCAACTTTATACGACAATGCCATTGATGGCGATAACTACATTGCCTTGGCTACCAATGCTGTAAGATCCGGCATTTTGGCAGCACACAACGCTTGTGGCACAGAAATTGAATCCATCGGTATGCAGGGCAGCAACGGTATTTCCATTTATGGCTACAACATGGTTTCTACCGGTGTTTCTGAAGAAAATGCTAAGAAATATGGTATGGAAGTGCTTTCTACCAGCTTTGAAGACTTGCAAAAACCAGCCTTCATGAAGAGCGAAAACGAAAAAGTAAAAATTAAAATTGTGTACGAAAAAGAAAGCAGAAGAATTGTTGGCGCACAAATGGCCTCTAAATTAGACATTTCTATGGGTTTACATGTATTCTCACTGGCCATTCAAGAAAAAGTAAGCATAGACAAATTTAAACTTTTGGATATTTTCTTCTTACCACACTTTAACCAACCATACAACTACATTACCATGGCATCTTTATCTGCTAAATAATGTACAAAAAACGCACCGTTGGGTGCGTTTTTTTGTTTTAGATGTGCTTGTAACCAATCAGCAGGAATATAATGTAATATACACTAATATTGCATTCCTGTTTTGATTCCTGAAATATTTAATTATAGTAAAAGAAAACAAATTATTAAAAAATGAATTTCATGCAATACCATTATTTATAAGATATTACAGTTTATGAAACGATTATATTTTTTTAAGTTCCTCCTCTTTCCATGAGTATTGTAAGCACAAAACAGATATTTTTAATACACTACATTGCACAAAAAATTACGCTGTAAAAATACGGCTATATTCTGAAAATGAAAAAAGCAGGGCCGGCAAAAACAACTATATTCACAATACGAATATCCTCGATACATTTTATAAATATAAATTTATTCAAAGCTGAGAAAAAATGATTTTTATTACATATGGGAATAAAAATAACCCTGCGGTGTTTTTACCCTTATCAGGTATCTAAAAATTTATAAAAGTTTTGAATCGCTTCGGCAAGCGCTTTTGGATTTTGTATATTGATTTCATGACCCGCGTTTTCAATGCTGCAAAAAATAGCATTTGAAAGTAAGCTGTACAATTTTTGAGCCGCTTTTTTATTGGCTCCATCCTTTGCACCATGTACAACGCACACAGGGAATGGAAAGGTAGATACTTGTTTTGTAAAGTCTAAATATTCCATACTTTTACAAATAGAAATCATATTTTGTTTACTAAAACCACCGCTTGCAAAAGCTTTGTTGGGCAAACAAGCAAACACCATATTTTGCAGCTTTAATAACCATGTCGGCATTTTACATTGGGTGTTTATAAGCACCAAGGAAGCTATTTTGTGCGGGTTTTTGCTTGCATAATCTATGGCAAGCAAACCGCCTAAAGAAAGCCCTACAATATGTATTTTGCCTTCTTCTGCGTTGCAAAGCGTCTCTACTTCCTGATACAGCTTGGAATAATTTACTTCTGTATTTTGGAATTTAGAAAAATCAACACATACGGCTTGTGGAGTAGGCTGTATAGCGTCTATGGTGCTTTGAAAAGCCGTTTTGTTTTGCCCTAAACCATGTATAAAAATAATTTTCATATTACTTTGAAACACTCCAAAAAAATGCGCCATCCAAATACGCAACACGCTCTGCAGTTTCGTAAATTACAAATTTGGGTTGATAGCTTTTGATTAATGCATCTATTTCTGCCATGGCAAAGCCATTAAAAACATATACTTTGGTAAAGTTTTTAGCAAAGTAGTCTATGGCGGTGGGGGTAGGCGCATAGGCATCACAGTTAATGAAATAACTATCGCCAAAAACAAACAAAGTGTTTTGTATGGGGGCATTTTTATTTTCTGCCATATAGGTAAAGCGATCGTTTTCCGTACCTTTTTGCACTGTAAAATTTCTATTATTCAGTACAAGGCTTGGTACCTGCTCTTCTTCCCAAATACCAATATATTTTTGCAAAGGAATTTGTGTTGTACTTTCTGTAAATTCCTGAAGTGCAGGTACTTGATATTCTGGGTAAAAGGCTTGCATTTTTTGTGCCAAGGCCTGCTGTACCACAAAAGCACCAAAGGCATTAAAGTGCCCCGCATCAAACTTTTTGTTATAGGTGGGGCGAACCGCCTTTGCATTTTGCAATACATCTTGTGCAAAGAAATAAGGCACATTGGTATTTTGCAAAGCGTTTTCTATGCTTTGTGCAAAGCTTGGGTTGGGCTTTTGGTGTATACTATGGGGGTAAAATTCAGAATACACTGTTTTTTTATCCGGCATAAGAGCATACAAAAAACCTATGCCTTGTGCCTGTAAATGCGTATGCATATGCTCTAATTTTTCAACGCGTTCTGCAATTTGTTGCGGTTCTATATTTCTGTGCTGATAATCATTTACATAGGCATCAAAACCATAGAACACGTGCCCTTCCTGCCCTACCATATATAAGGGGTGAGGCAGCACACCAAAGAGCCTGTACTGTAAGTTTTGATACAGCATAAGCATGGTGTCTCGAAAGCCGATTCTATCTTTTAAAATGGTTTCGCCATCCATTCTGAAATGATGTAGATCGGTAGGCAAAGGGGCAAGCATGCGGTTATCTAAACTGCTGGCAACATTGCTTTGTAGGTTGATGAAACACACCGGCAAGAGCAATATGCAGGTAAACAAAAGTATAAAGCTATATTTTACAAATTTCATAGGCACCTCACGGCTAAATTGTAGCACATTCCATTTTGCTTTTCCAGTTGACGAGGGGAATATTTTGGTATACCCTTAAAAGCAAGGAGGCATTATGGTTTTTAGTTCTACACTCTTTTTATTTTTGTTTTTACCGTTTACAATAGGTATCTATTTTATAATGCCCAAGGCTTTTCGCAACAACTTTTTATTGCTTGCCAGCCTTGCTTTTTTAGCCATGGGCAGTGTGTATTCCACGGCCATTATGCTATGCAGTATAACCGTGAACTTTTTTTGTGGCTTAGGTATGCATAAATGGAAACATACCTCTGCAATTAAAAACTTCTTTTTTATAGTGGCGCTGCTTGGTAACCTTGGCTTATTGTTTTATTTTAAATATGGCAACCTTATTACCCATGGCATAAATACCGTATTCAAAACCACTTGGGTAAGTGAAATATTTTTGCCCATAGGCATCAGCTTTTTTATATTTCAAGGCCTAAGCTATATCATAGACTTATACCGCGGGCAAGTGGAAGTACAAAAAAACCCTTTGCATTTGGCACTCTATATTGCCTTGTTTCCCCAGTTGATTGCAGGCCCCATTGTGCGTTATTCCCAAGTGGAATATGAACTAAAGCATAGAACACATAGCACAGAGAACGTGTACATCGGGTTACAACGGTTTATCATTGGTCTAAGCAAAAAAATGCTATTGGCAAACCCCGTAGCCACTGTGGTAGACCATGTATTTGCAAACCCCGATGAGCAAAGCCACGCTGTGCTCCTATTTGCTATACTTTGCTATGCCCTGCAAATTTATTTTGATTTTTCCGGCTATAGCGACATGGCCATAGGGCTTGGGCGTGTATTCGGCTTCCATTTTAACGAAAACTTTAACCTGCCCTATATCAGCAGTTCTTTAAGTGAATTTTGGAAACGTTGGCATATTAGCCTTTCTTCCTGGTTTAGGGATTATCTATACATCCCCTTGGGTGGCAACCGCAAAGGCAACCAATATGTAAACCTGCTGATTGTTTTTGCTGCCACCGGTATTTGGCATGGTGCCCATTTGGTATATCTCTTTTGGGGATTGTGGCATGGTCTGTTTTTAATGATAGAACACTATTTAAAAAAGAAAGGCAAATTGCAAAACAAAGGTTTCTCACCCCTTGGGTTTATATACACCTTATTTGTGGTACTTGTGGGGTGGGTTCCCTTCCGTGCCGGTGGACTTGCAAGCTTTAAAGCCTTTATACAAGCCTTTTTGCACGCAAACAGCGGCTACATACGCTTTGACCTTAGCTATTACTGCAATGCATATATAGGTTTACTGTTTATTGTAGGCTGGTTGATTGCTTGGGGTTTGCCACAAAAATATTTTCAAAAACTACCAACGAAGTTCCAAAGCGGTTTTAAGAATTATGTGCAACCCTACCTGTTGCTGTTGTGCTTGGTGCTCTGCATTATTTACTTAGTAAACGGCACATTTAACCCTTTTATCTACTTCCAATTTTAACAAATATAAAAGTTCTTCTTATAATTCAGAAGAACTTTTATATTTCTGTTTGTTAAAACACCATTTGCCAATAAAACAATTTATTTGTATTCTACAACATAGTTTTCGCTTTGTTCATTCCAAAGAATAAATACTTCAGAATATACATTTGGTAAATGAAACAAAGGCGACTTTGCATAATGCACACATGAGAATTTTGCGTCCGGAGCAGCAAGCAGCTGCTCTCTTTTCACCCAAAACTGTTCGCCCTCTTCGCCATTTTCTATAAGCGATCCATGAAAATCTTTACTTTTATACATATAGCAAAGATATCTATCATCATTTTGTGTGTTTGCCCAATGTACAAGGCCACAATAGCTAAGACTATCAATACATAAACCGGTTTCTTCCTTTACTTCACGTATTGCGCAATCTGCAAAGCTTTCCCCTTTTTCTACATGACCGCCGGGAAAAGACCAGCCTTTGTATTTTTTTGTGCGATTTTGCACAAGTACTTCATCTGTATCTTCCTTATGGAGCATTACACAGGTTACCAATTCTGCATTCATAAACCACCTACTGCAAATCTACAATAACAAGTTCAGGGGGATTGTTGAGGCGAATGGGGATTATGCTGTTACCAAGCCCTCGGCTTACGATGATTTGGCTTGCATCCAAGCTATGCACACCCTCTGTATAGGGTGGAAAAAAGCCTTGCCCCGGTGCATATATACTGCGCCACAAGCGAAACTGCCCCCCATGTGCATGGCCACTGAATACATGATCTACTTGTTTTTGAGCATATAACAGAAAATATTCCGGCCTATGACTGAGCAAAAGCTGAGGTTTGCTTCTATCCCAAGCCAATCGTTCCAAGTTGGACTGCATGGTTTGTTCTTGTGCTTGCCTTGTTTGGCGCAAGCCATAATACAAAGGGTCCGGCACACCATGAATCAAAAATTCCTGCCCTTTCATTTGTATGGTAAGGCTCTTGCCATCTGCAATATTTACATTTAAATGTTCAAGCTCCACCATAAATTCCAATAACAAATCCTGACGGTAGGCTTCATGGTTACCGCTTACATAGTAAATGGGTGCAATGCCCGCAATTTGTTTTACAAAATCTACGGAATTTTGTAGGTTTGGGCGGCGGCCATCAAACATATCGCCTGTTAAAAAGATAAGGTCCGGCTTCGCCTCTTGTATGGCTTGCACAAGCGTTGCATTTTGCTTGCCAAAGCTTGCATTGTGCAAATCGCTCACATGGGCAATACGTATATTTTTCAGCCTGCTTTGCACCATATAATGACTTACCATAAGCCTTTGGTTTTCAAATACGCCATACATAAAAAGCAATAAGCATAATATAGCAAAAATAAGTATGCGTTTTTTCATAGGTTCTCCTTAAGTTTCATTTTAAGGGCAAGCAAATCCTCTGCATAAGTGGCTTGCAAACTGCGATTATAGATGATGGCTGCCGGGTGATATAAAGGAAACAACCTATGCTCCTGCACTTGCAACAGCTTGCCATGCACTTCCCCTATGTTAAAATTGCCAAACACGGAAAGTGCGGTATTGCCCAGCGTAACAATCCATTGTGGTTGCACCAAGGCAATTTCTTGCATAAGGTAAGGCTTAAAAAAAGCAATTTCATATTTGTTTGGAGGTCTGTTTACCACATTGCCTGCAGGGCTGATTTTGCTTGGGCGAATTTTTACCATGTTACTGATATACAGTTCCTGCCTTTGTAAACCAAGGGTTTGCAAAAATCCATCTAAATTTTTACCGGCTTTACCCACAAAAGGCCTTCCCTGCAACTCTTCCTGTGCACCGGGGGCTTCACCTATGAGCAGTATTTTGGCATGCAGACTACCTTCTCCAAACACCAGGCGATGGGTAATACCATTGCTTAAAGCATCTGTTTGTAATTGTTCATATAGTTTTTGTAATGCTTGCATAATTTCCTCTATTGCTTTGATATATATAGTATAGCATAGATTTTCAAATAGAAAAAATCGCCCTAAGGCGATTATTCTATATCTTTTTTGTTTTGGCAAATATACATAGGGCGTTGTTTGATTTCGTTATACATCATGGAAATATAAAAACCGATCACCCCTACACCTATCATAATGGCACTGCCGGTAATAAGCTGCAATAATATAACAGTGGTAAAGCCGCGCAAGGCTCTGCCGGTAAAAAAGTCAAAAAAAGTGGTTATAATCAAGGGAATCGCCAATGCTAAAAAGAGCAGACCCAAGATAGTGATCAATTGCAAGGGTACACTGGAAAAAGAAGCAATATTAACCAATGCATAACGAAACAAGCTTACAAAATTCCATTTGCTGTGCCCCACTTGCCTTTGCTTTACATTGTAATATACATTGCATTGAGAAAAGCCACTAAACGATACCAAGCCACGAAAGAACTTTTGCCTTTCCGGCATGGCCACCAACAATTGCACCACACGCTTATCCAACAGTTTAAAGTCGCTTGCGCCTATCATATTGCCATGCATGGCTGTGCCCATCATTTTATTAAACAAATTGGCAGAAAGCTTATGAAAAAAGCCCTTGCGCTCCTCTTCCTGTTTTACAAAGTTCACAACGGCATAGCCTTCCTTTTGCCACAGCTCCACCATTTTAGGAATCATTTCTACAGGGTGCTGCAGGTCGCAATCAATCACGATGGCGGCATCTCCCTTACTATGTGCAAGGCCACAGGCAATGGCGGCTTCCTTACCAAAGTTGCGTGAAAATTGTATGCCCTTCACCGGCAACTGTTCTATGGCTTGCCAAGTGCCATCTTTACTGCCATCATCTATAAAAATAATTTGATACTCTATACCATGCTCTTTACAAATAGCGTCTATAGCTTCATAACAAGGGGCAATATTGCCCGCTTCATTCAATGCGGGAACAATAAAATCTACCATACGCTCTCCTTAGATATATAATCGTTAATAGTATAGCATGTTTTATTGAATATGCAAATGAACAAACAAGTCGCACAGAAGGCATATTTTACAATATGTTTTTTAAAACTTGTGTGTTTCATCTTTTGCTTGACTTTAAGCGCTAATTGCAATACAATATTGTTTATATAACGAGGTGTAGCGCAGTTTGGTAGCGCGTCTGGTTCGGGACTAGAAGGTCGCAGGTTCGAATCCTGTCACCTCGACCATATAAGCTTTATTTTAAACCTTTGACGGTATAGTCAAAGGTTTTTAATTATTACCATATAAGCCCAATAAAAATGAACTTTACTATAAAGAGCCATGTATGCTTATTAAAAAGATTTAAAAACCCATTTGACCCAAACATTTGTGCAAAGTTCCATATTTCCCTTACTAACATATGCATTAAACATAAAAACAGATATTTTTATTTATCAAATTTACCAATATATAATTTATATTTATTCATATTTTCTTCAAACAAACAATCTAACTTGTATAAATAAATAATTCTGTTATACTGTTAATGCATATAAATGCAGGAGGTAAAATTATGAAAAAGAGAATAATAAGCATATTACTGGTATTAACCATGTTTGTTACACTTACTTCTTTTGCAGGTGTTGCTGGTGCAGAAGCAAGCTTTGCAAAAGCCACTGTAGAAGAAGTAAAAGAAGCTTTGGCTAACCAAACCGCCGTTGTGGTAGACGCCAGAAGCAACGATGCCTATGCAGGTTGGGCAACCAAAGAAAATGCCTTGGGCGGCCATATTGCCGGCGCAACCGATTTTTCTGCAAACTGGCTTACAGCCACTTTTGATGACAAAAACAACCTGAACGGCATGACCCGTGAAGAACATCTTCAAAAGTATATGGAAGATAAAAAAATCACCAGTGAAACACCTGTGATTGTATATGATGAATCCGGTGCACAAGCACTTGCTGTTGCAGGCTACTTGGCATCCAAAGGCGTAAAAAACATAAAAACTTTTGACCTGAATGAATGGAAAGAAGAATTGCAAAGTTACCCTAACTACCAACTCTACTTGCCACCAAGCGTTGTAAACGCACTTTTACAAGGTGAAACTGTAAAAGAAATCGGCGAAGTGAAAGACTTAAAAGTATTGGAAGTCAGCTGGGGCAGTATACAGGAATCCTCTTACTTAAAAGGCCATGTACCTACAGCCTTGCACGTAAACAGCGATGATTTTGATAATGAAAACAATTTCTATTTGTTAGAAAGCGACGAAACATTATTGAACCTTGCTAAGAGCCTCGGTATTACTACCGAAAGCACTGTAGTTACCACCGGCGACGCTATTTTTTCTGCCCGTTACGCAACCTTATTAAAATACTTGGGCGTTAAAAATGTATATGTAATGAGCGGTGGTGTGAACGGCTGGGCAAATGCCGGCTTTGAGATGGAAACCACAGAAAACAAGCCTGTTGCTGTAGAAGACTTTGGTACTACTACACCACAAAATCCAGATATTATTGATACAGTAGATGAAGTAAAAACCTTAAAAGAAAACCCAGACTTTGTTCTTGTTGACAATAGAACCAAAGAAGAATTTGCCGGCAAAACATCCGGCTATGGTTATTTTGATATTGCCGGCCGCATTGAAGGCGCAGTATACGGTTATGCCGGTGTTGGCAATGCAAGCTCTATGCTCTACTACAAAAACCTAGATGATACCATGCGCAATGGTTATGAAATTTTAGACATGTGGGCAGGCGCAGGCATTGATGTAAACAAGCACCTCTCCTTCTACTGTGGTGGTGGCTACCGTGCCGCAGAAGTACTTTGGGACGCCTATGTAATGGGACTTACCAATGTTTCCTTATTCTCTGACGGTTGGTGCGGTTGGTCCTCTTTGGGCAACCCATACATTGTAGACTAATGTATTGCAAAAGGCAGCGCATAGCTGCCTTTTGTAAAACAGAAAGAACAAAAATGAAAAAAATAACCCTCGCTATGCTTGGCTTATTGCAAATAACCTGCTTAACAAGTGCATATATACTGCACTACTTTACCTATCGTACCATGGGTATGTCTAGGTACGTTGTAGTAATGAGCAAAACGATGGCACAACTACTACCTATGCAGTGGCTCATTTATTTTGGCATGGGTCTATTTGGGCTTTGTACCACTTACTTGCTTATAAAATACAACAGGCATAACTTTGCAAGTAAATACAGGCTGTATTTCAACATAGAAAGCATAGTGTTATTACTTGCAAGTAGTATATATACCTTTGTTTTTAACATTAATAAATTTCGCGATTACTATTATATAAGTATATTTTGCAATATTATTTTACTATTGCAAATAGGCAAATTGTATTTGCTGCTTTTCAATACTAAAAGCAAAAATCAACCACCTGCATAGCAGGTGGTTTTTTAATAAGCGCAGCTCTGTTGCTAAACCGGTTTTCTAAAACTTTACTCTGTTTATATTGTTTTAAAAACGAAAAGGAAAGCGTATCGGTTTTTGTATTCTTATTCTTCTACGGCTACAATTTCACCGACAAACATAAAGTGAGGGTTCCAC
>JAEWXD010000054.1 GCA_023396045.1 Bacillota bacterium
ATATTAAAACAGCGGTTGCTTCTGTAAGCAAAAATGCAGATTTCTTGCTTACACAATTGCAAGTGAAATCTTATTTTGATTATGTTTGTGACCCGGCACAAATTCAAAACCATAAACCAGACCCGGAAATTTTCTTGGTGGCTGCCAAAGGTTTGGGTGTAGACCCTGCCAATTGTATTGGTATAGAAGATGCAGAGGCGGGTATTCAAGCCATCAATACGGCTGGTATGTTCTCTGTAGGTGTTGGCTCTGCTGAAAAAATGGCACAAGCCAAATTGATACTCACAGGTACTGATAGATTGCGTCTTAGCACCATTGCAGATGCATCCAATATGCGTTATTAATAAGGAGAAAGTATGACAACTGTTAAAATTAGCCTGCGCCAAGCAGATCTTGTAAAAAAATTTGTAGGCATTTCCGGCAACTATCCTTACGATATGGATTTGCGTATCGGTAGGCATGTGGTAGATGCAAAGTCTATTTTGGGTATCTTTAGTTTAGATCTTAGTAAAGAAGTGTTTTTGGATATTCATTCTGATGATTGTGAAGATATTGTTCGCGTATTAGAACCGTTTATTGTAAAATAATATAAAATATGATTGTAACGGCAAAAAACGCATAAAAAACCAAAGTTTTAATGTTTTTTGCTTGACACAACCGTTTTTCTGTGTTAACATATTTTTTGTTGAAAACCTATGCCAAAGACAGCAGGAGTGAAATTCACATAAAGAACATCGTTCTTCCAGCCGAGGTGTGAGGATTAGTGCATCGCACTAAATTGCAATGAATATATTGCCCTTGCGCCGTATGCAAGGGTTTTCTTATATCCTAAAATAGGAAATAAGAAATAGGAGGTGCAATCAATGAGCAAAAATTTTGAAATTAAACAACAGGTTGTTGCAGATATTAAATCTAAATTTGAACAAGCACAAAGCGTTGTAGTAGTTGAATACAAAGGCTTAACTGTAGAACAAGTTACTGATTTAAGAGCAAAATTCCGTGAAGCAGGTGTAGACTACTGTGTTCTTAAAAACACTTTGGTTAAACGTGCTACTAACGAATTAGGCATTACTGGCTTAGACGAAGTTTTGGAAGGCCCATCTGCTTTCGCATTTGGTATGACCGATGCCGTAGCTCCTGCTAAGATCATTTCTGAATTTGTTAAGAAAAACAAAACAGAAACTATCAAAGTAAAAAGCGGTTTGTTGGGCAAAGAAATTATTAGCCCTGCACAAATCGAAGCACTTGCATCATTACCAAGCAGAGAAGTACTTCTTGCACGTTTGCTTGGCAGCTTGAATGCTACAGTTGCAAGTTTTGTTCGTGTATTGGAAGCAATACGCAAAAAAGAAGCTGGCGAAGATACAGCTGAATAATTATTAAAAAATTTGGAGGATTAATCTCATGACACATGCAGAATTTATTGCAGAAATCAAAAAATTATCTGTTATTGAATTAGCAGAATTAGTAAAAGCATTAGAAGAAGAATTCGGTGTATCTGCTGCAGCAGCAGTAGTAGCTACCGGCGTTGCAGCTCCTGGCGCAGCAGCAGCTGAAGAAGCAGAAGAAAAAACAGAATTTGACGTAGTATTGAAAGATGCTGGCGCAAACAAAATTGCTGTTATCAAAGCCGTACGTGAAGTTATTTCTGGCTTAGGCTTAAAAGAAGCTAAAGAAATCGTAGAAGCTGCTCCTAAAACAGTTAAAGAAGGCGCAACCAAAGAAGAAGCAGAAGCTATGAAAGCTGCTTTTGAAAAAGCCGGCGCAGTAGTTGAAATTAAGTAATTCCACTGTTAGTGAAATTATCTACTAAACAGAAGGGAGTGGAATCAATTGCCAAATATTAAATCAGCTATTAAAAGAGTAAAAGTTACTCAAACAAAAACTTTGCGCAATAAGATTATCAAAACAAAAGTAAAAAACGCTATTAAACGTTTTGAAGCTGCTGTTGCAGAAGGTCCAGAACGCGCTCAAGAGCAATTCAGATTAACAGTTTCCCAAATAGATAGAGCGGTTTCCAAAGGCTTGTTGCACAAAAATGCAGCAGCAAGAAAAAAATCTCGCTTAGCTAAACATTTGGAAAACAAATAATATCAAAACGGTTAGCTTGCTAACCGTTTTTTCATATGTGCTCGTATCTTAGTGGATAAAGAATCAGACTCCGACTCTGAAGACGAGGGTTCGACTCCCTCCGAGCATACCAAACCAATACAAATATTATGTTATAATAATATTTGTATTTTTTTTATATTTCCTATTGCATTTATTTTTTTATTATGTATAATAAAGGTAACTAAAACGATTTAGAGTACATCATTATAAGGCAAATAGCTTTAGTAGTATTATATTTTATTACTAAAACGATTTAGCTGATGGAGTGAGTAGGCATGGCAGTAACTATTAAAGAATTATCAGAGTATTGTGGAATCTCTGTTTCGGCAGTAAGCAAAGCTTTAAACGGCTATGCTGATATTGGTGAAGAAACAAAACAAAAAGTGCTTTTGGCAGCGCAAAAACTCGGCTATAGGCCTAACGCTATGGCAAGAAATTTAAAGATTGGCAAAGCTTTTCAATTGGGTGTAGTATATCTAGAAGAAAGTGGCAGCGGTTTTACGCATAATTATTTTTCACCAATATTAGAAGCCTTTAAAAATGAAGCAGAGCGCAGGGGCTACGAAATATCTTTTCTATCTGCCAACTTCACGGGCAACTATGGCACAAAAATGAGCTATTTGGAGCATAGCAAATATAGAAAAGTAGATGGTATTTGTGTAGTGTGTTGTAATTATGAAGACCCACAAATCATAGAGCTTGCACAAAGTGAATTGCCATTTATCAGTATAGATCAGCAAGTGAATCATCAAGATTGTGTGGTTTCAGAAAACTATGCAGGCATGAAACAATTAACCGACTATGTAATAGAAAAAGGTCATCAACTTATTGCTTATGTGCATGGTGAAGGTGGTACAAGTCAAAAAGAGAGAATATTGGGTTTTTGTAAAAGCTTGGAAGAACATGGTATTCCCTTACCCAAAGAATATTTGGTAGAAAGCAAATACCACAATCCTGAATGTGCACGTAGAGCTGTACGCTCTTTGTTAAAACTTGCAAAACCTCCCAAATGTATTTTGGTGAGCGATGACTTTGCAGCTCTTGGCGCAATGGATGCTATAGATGAGGCAGGTTTGCATATTCCGAATGATATTTCTATTGCCGGGTTTGACGGCGTACCCATCTTACAAATGCTAAAACCGAAACTAACTACTGTTCGCCAAGACACAGAACGTATAGGCAGGTTGGCAGCTGATTTATTGATAGATAAAATAGAAAATATCCGTGATAGGAAAAATAGCAATATATATAAAGTGAGCACAGAATTACTTACAGGCTACACCGTACAGTAAAAATATAGGTAGAATACCCTTTTCTTTGTGTACCAAAAATTCAAAATTATCCCTACGGGGTAAAAATATTTAGGAGGATAGTATGAAAAAATTATTCGCTTTAGCATTGGCATTATTACTCGTTTGCTCAATGCAATTCACTATGGCAGAAAGTTTTACCGTTACTTTTGATGTACCAGCAACAGGCAAAACTTTCAAAATCTATTCTTGGAATGATGAATTTCAAGGTATGCTGGCAAATTACTATATTCCAGCAGTAGGCGGCTCTGTAGATAAAGACGGTGCTTTACTATTGCCTAATGGAGACAAAATTGAATTTGTAATCAACCCTAACGACAATGGTGTATACCAACAAAAGTTAGACGCTGCATTGCAAGCTGGTGAACAAATTGATATGTTCCTTATGGAAGCAGACTACGCATTAAAATATGTGGATAGCGAATATACTATGCCACTGGAAAGCGTAGGTATTACCGAAGCCATGATGGAAAATCAATATCCTTATACCATTGATGTTGCTAAAGACAGCAATGGCGTTGTAAAAGGTTCTTCTTGGCAAGCAGCCCCTGGATTATTTCTATATCGCAGAAGCCTTGCAGAAAAATACTTTGGCGTAAAAACACCGGAAGAAATGCAAGAAAAAGTAAAGGATTGGGATGCTTTTTTGGCATCTGCAAAAGAAGTTGCAGAAAAATCGGAAGGCGCAACAAAACTTATTCCTTCCAATGGGGATGTGTGGCAAGTATTGCGTACTGCACGCACACAACCTTGGGTAAACGAAAGTTTTGAATTGGTGTTAGACGATCAAGTAAAGTGGTACTTTGATTTTGCTAAAACCTTGTATACTGAAAACTTAACAGCCAATGCAGCACCTTGGAGTGAAGCTTGGAACGCTGGCATAGGTAATGATAGTATTATGGGTTACTTTTTCTCTACATGGGGCATACAATGGGTAATGACTGGTAATAGCGGCGGCAGCAAACCGGGTGAAGGTACCTATGGGGACTGGGCAGCTGTGAATGGTCCACAACCGTATTACTGGGGTGGTACATGGCTTGCTGTTGGCCAAAAATGTGAGAACCTTCCACTTGCTAAATCCATCATTGAATACTTTACTATCAATGCAGATAGCATGAAAGACTATTGCTTAAAATCCAAAGATTATGTAAATAATAAAGTTGCTGTACAAGCAATTATTGACGATGGTTTCAGCTTTGATTTCTTAGGTGGCCAAGATCATTATAAACTCTTCCAAGATGTAACACCTTTGATTGATACCTCTGCCATGAGTGCATATGACCAAAACATCAACATCGCATTGGATGAAGCTGTTAATGCTTACATACGTGATGAAAAAGACTTTGAAACTGCTATTGCAGAATTTAAAACCGCAGTAGTAGACTTATTCCCGGAAGTTACTGCAGAATAAACTTATTAGGAGAGGGAATTTTCCCTCTCCGTTATATTAAAAATAGGAAGTGGCAGTATGGAAAAACAAAACTCAATACGCAAAGGCTTTGGTAGAGCTTCTAAAGTAGACTATGGGCGCTATGGTTATTACTTCATTTTGCCATTTTTTATAGCCTATATGCTGTTTCAAGCTTATCCTTTATTTAATACCATTTATTTGGCATTTCAAAAATATCTCATTACAGGGAGCAATAAAATCATTGGGCCAAATTTTGTAGGCTTATCCAACTTTGTAAATGTAATTGCCAAAGGCTTTACATTGCGTGCCTTTGAAAACACTTGGATTATATGGCTCATTAATTTTATTCCACAAATATTATTGGCAATTTTACTTGCTAAATGGCTTACTGATACTCGCATGAAAATTAAGGGGCAGGGTATTATAAAGGTAATGGTATATATGCCAAGTATTATTACAGCCGCAAGTATATCCGTATTATTTTATTCTTTGCTTGCTTTCCCGCAAGGGCCAATCAATTCCTTGTTAGCACAGCTTGGTATTATTGATAAAGCACGTTATAGCAACGCAGGGGAAGCTGCTAAAGTTGCCATAGAATTTTTATCCAAAGGCTGGTATACAAGGCTCACCATATCTTTCATTAACTTTTGGATGTGGTATGGCAATACCATGATCGTGCTCATTGCAGGTATCTTGGGCATTTCACCGGATTTGTTTGAGGCCTCTCAGGTAGACGGCGCAAGTGCAAACCAAACATTTAGGTTTGTAACTTTGCCGTTACTCAAACCTATTTTGCTGTATACATTGGTTACCAGTTTAATTGGTGGTATGCAAATGTATGATGTACCGGCACTTATGTTACAACAAGGTTCACCTGCCAAAGCAATGATACAAACTACCACCATGTATATTATGGAATTGGTGTTTGATGGCACAAAGGATTATGGCAGGGGAGCGGCTGTTTCTGTGTTACTATTCATGGTAACCGGTGTTCTTAGCATGATACTCTTTTTTATTATGCGTGAAAAAGATGGCAGCACAAAGTTGAAAAGGGGGTAAATTATGCAAACTGCAAGCTATAAAAAGCAATTGCTCGGTAAAAAAATACTGGTGTATTGTGTATGTACTTTACTTTGTTTAATGAGTATAGTTCCTTTTTTAATTATGTTTGTAAATGCTACCAGAGAAAATTATGCAATACAGCAGGGAATTAGCTTTATTCCAGGTAACATGTTGCTAAAAAATATGGACACCTTGCAAAACCGTCAAAACTTTGATGTTATACGTGGTATGTTAAATTCCCTTTTTATTTCTTCTTGTACAACTATTTTAGCTTTGTATTTTAGTAGTCTTACTGCCTATGGCTTAGTGGTATATCGCTTCAAATTAAAAAATGCTGCCTTTACATTTATTTTAGCTGTAATGATGATTCCTACCCAAGTAAGCATTGTAGGTTTCTTTACCTTTATGTTTAAATTGGGGCTAAATAATACTTATGTGCCACTTATTGTGCCGGCTATTGCGTCACCTGCCATTGTGTTCTTTATGCGTCAATATATGCTTGGCGCATTGCCGTTACAAATTGTAGAAGCAGCCAGAATTGATGGTAGTAAAGAATGGAGCACATTTAACAGAATTGCGTTGCCACTGTTAAAACCTGCCTTGGCAACACAAGCAATATTTGTATTTATTAGTTCTTGGAACAGGTTGTTTGAACCTACTATGCTCATTTCTTCACAAAGCAAATATACTATGCCAATGCTTGTATCCTTGCTTAGAAGTGACCGTTTTAGAACAGACTATGGCACAGTGTATTTGGCGCTTTCGCTAACAGTATTGCCTTTGTTTGTATTTTACTTTTTGTTTAGCAAAAATATTATTAGAGGCGTTGCCTTGGGCGGCGTAAAGGAATAGGTGTATTATGGAATTTAAAAAAGATTTTTTATGGGGCACAGCTACAGCTTCCTTTCAAATTGAAGGGGCAAGCAAAAAAGATGGCAGAAGCCAAACCGTATGGGATGTGTTTTGCAATACACCCGGCAAAGTATTTGACGGTCATACCGGAGAAGAAGCATGCGATCATTACCACCGTATGGAAGAAGATGTCGCCATTATGGCAAAATTAGGAATACCTTGCTATCGCTTTTCTTTGGCATGGAGTCGTATTTTACCAAATGGTACGGGTGAAGTAAACCAAAAAGGTATAGATTTTTATAATCGTTTAATTGACTGCTTATTGCAGCACAACATCCGTCCCTTTATTACGCTTTTTCATTGGGATTTGCCTTGGGTATTGCAAGCACAAGGTGCATGGGAAAACTCACAAAGCCCTTATTGGTTTGAAGAATATACAACCGTATGCGCCAAAGCTTTTGGCGATAGGGCGAAGGATTTCATACCTTTTAATGAACCACAATGCTTTATTGGCCTTGGAAATGTAAGTGGTGAACATGCACCGGGCTTACGCGTACCTCTGGAGTCCAGCATACCTATGAGCCACCATGTACTCAAAGCTAACGGCCTTGCTATGAATGCGTTGCGTAAATATGTGAAGGATGTTCGTGTATCATATGCACCATGTCAAAACCCTTGTATACCTGCAAGTAATTCTCAAGAGGATATTGAAGCAGCAAGAAAAGCTTATTTTGATATTCCGGAAAAAGCAGATAACTGGGCTTGGAATGTAACATGGTGGAGTGACCCGGTATTGCTTGGTAAATACCCAGAAAAAGGCTTGGCACTGTATGAACAGTACTTACCGAAGGGGTGGCAAGAAGATATGAATGTTATTCACCAAAAATTAGATTATTATGGTCAAAACATTTATCAGGGTAGAGTTATTAAAGCTGCCAATAATGCACATGGCTATGAAGATGTGATGTTGCCTGTTGGTTATCCTAAAACAGCCATTCAATGGCCAATTACACCGGATTGTCTGTATTGGGGTCCAAAATATCTCTATGAAAGATATCATACTCCTATATTGATTACAGAAAATGGTCTTTCATGTCATGATGTCATTTCTTTGGATGGCAAAGTGCACGATCCAAATAGAGAAGATTATATTCACCGTTATTTGCTTGCCATGTGTAAAGCAGCCAATGATGGTGTAGATGTAGCAGGTTACTTTTATTGGTCTTTACTAGATAACTTTGAGTGGAGCAAAGGTTATAGTGATCGATTTGGTTTGGTATATGTAAATTATCAAACCCAAGAACGAATTATTAAGGATTCTGCTTTTTGGTACCAAAGTGTAATCGCAAGCAACGGCAAAACTTTATAACATAAAAAGCTCTATCATTAGAGTTTTTTATGTGCTAAAACAGTAATAAAAAAGCCTTTCCATAAGGAAAGGCTTTTTTAAGTACCTTATCTATTTAATAAAGTAACTTCAGTGTTTTTATCAAAGAAATGCAAGTGGTTTACATCAAATGCTACTTTAATGCTGTCGCCAGATTTGCTGGTTGTGCGTGGGTTAACACGTGCGATAACATTGCCGTCTTTGCCGGTTGTGCTGAGATAGAGGTAGGTTTCTGCACCCATCAATTCGGTTACTTCTACATCTACATCAATGCATGCATCAGGAGCATTTGCAATAAAGGCTTCTTCGTCATGGATGTTTTCTGGGCGAATACCCAAAATAACTTCTTTGCCAACATGGTCTTCGTCTTTAAATTTAGCCAATTTTCCGGCCGGAATCATAATTTTATTTTCTCCGAATTTAGCCCAAGTTTGGCCGTTTTCTCTTTCTAATTGAACATTAAAGAAGTTCATTTGTGGGCTGCCGATAAAGCCGGCAACAAATGCGTTTGCAGGGTAGTCATACAAGTTTTGTGGTGTATCTACTTGTTGTACTAAACCATCTTTCATAACTACAATGCGTGTACCCATGGTCATGGCTTCTGTTTGGTCGTGGGTTACATAAATAAATGTAGTTTGTAAACGTTGGTGTAATTTTGTAATTTCAGTTCTCATTGCAACACGGAGCTTAGCATCCAAGTTGGAGAGAGGTTCGTCCATTAAGAATACTTTTGGTTCACGAACAATAGCGCGACCCAAAGCAACACGTTGACGTTGACCACCGGACAAAGCCTTAGGTTTACGTTGTAAAAGGTGGCTGATATCCAAAATTTTGGCTGCTTCTTCTACTCTGCGTTTAATTTCGTCTTTAGGGGTTTTGCGAAGTTTTAAACCAAATGCCATATTGTCAAATACAGTCATGTGCGGATATAATGCGTAGTTTTGGAAAACCATTGCAATATCTCTATCCTTAGGTGCTACATCGTTTACCAAACGGTCGCCAATGTATAATTCACCTTTGCTGATTTCTTCAAGACCTGCTACCATGCGTAATGTGGTGGATTTACCACAGCCGGAAGGACCAACCAATACGATAAATTCTTTATCTTCAATTTCCAAACAAAAGTCAGAAACTGCGGTTACGTTGCCAGAGTAAATTTTATAAATGTGTTGTAAAGATAAACTTGCCATTACTATAGCCTCCCTTTTTCATTTTTGGCACATTTGTACCATTACAATGATTATTATACAAAATATAATTAAAAAATAATATTGATGAAACATACAAATATTGTTGTGCTTTTTGTGGAAAGTGTAGAATTTGCTTTTTTCTATTGCGTTTTGTACAATTTGTTACAAGTTCTAAGCGTATAAAATAGAATCCTAAACCGAAGTTTAGGATTCCAATGTTTTATAGATTCGTTCTTTCTCTAAAATAAAATCTTCTTCATTTAAAATACCATCAGCATATAATTGCTCGTACATTTTAAGCTTTTCTTTCATTTCAAGGCTTAAAGTAGGTGGTGTTGGCGGAATATAGGGCGGTATTTCTTTTGCTTCATCAATACTGTATTCTACTTCAAACTTGTCCTGTACCAGCGTTTTATCTGGCAGTAAAAAACTTATTACAGATGTAAATGGGAAGAAAAACAAACTCGCTATACCCCAAATCCATGGGTGCGTATAGCCTTTTTTGTTAATGTTTTTTACAGTGAGTACAGTATTGGCAATATATATACCGGGTACACCCAAAACAAGTATAAGGGCTAAAAGTACAACGAACATGTTTGCTCCTTTATATTAGCTTTCATATGGCACATCATAATAAGGGGATTGCTCCTCTTCATACACAGGGCTTTGATAACTATACTCGTGGAAGTCGGGTTCCTCTGTATAGTTAAAATTCTCTGTTTGATTTTGGTATATTTGTTGTTCGTGGGTAGCTTGGGTTGTTGTTATTTGGGCTTTTACTGCACGAATGCTGCGAATGTTGCGTTGCATGTATTCGTCTAACTCATCCAATAAACCGGAGATATGTTGGTTTGCTTGGGTAAATTTTTCGTCTACACTAAATTCAGCATCACGTAACAATGCATTGGCTTGTTTTTTTGCCTCTTGTATAATATCACTTTGGCTAATCATTTGTTGCGCTTCTGCCTCAGCTTGGCGAATAATATAGCTTGCTTGGTTCTCTGCTTCTGCAATCATGCTTTCGGCCTGTTTTTGTGCGTTTTGTAGAATATTTGCCTGATCTTCATTGGCTTGGCGAATTACGGTATCACGTTTGGCGTTGGCTTCTTCTATAAGTTGCCTTGCTTTGCTTTCTGCTTCTGCTGTTTTGCGCTTAATGGCTGTATCTAAATTTTGTTTATTTTTTTCACATTCTATACGCACTTCGTTGGCATATTTGGTTGCCCCACCAATAATGTTTTGTTCATTGGCTACAATGCGGTTTGCTTCTTTAATGGCATTTGGCAAAACACGTTTGATTTCTTCTATGCGGTTAGCATATCCGCTTCTACTTATTACACCATTATCTTGGTTAATATTTAATATCCCACCCTTTTGTATAAGGTTGGGTAAAGTGTCCATCAAATCTTTTAGTTGCTTCAAAGCAATATCATCATTCATGCTCATATTATTCTCCTTTATATGCTTCTATAATATCCGAAACTATACTATGGGGTACATAGTCTGTTAAATCTGCTTTAAAATAGGCTAATTCACGCACCATACTGGAGCTAATAAAGCTGTGTTTGGCATTGCTCGCCAAAAATATGGTTTCTATTTGTGGGCTTAGCTTTTTGTTTATTTGTGCCATTTGCAACTCGTACTCGAAGTCCATGGCTGTACGCAAGCCGCGCACAATAACTGTACATTGGTTTTGCATTGCAAAATTTACCAACAAACCTTCATCGCTTGCAATTTTCACATTTTGTAAATGCGCGCAAGCTTTTTGAAGCATAATTAAGCGCTGTGCCAATGTAAATTTGGTTTTTTTTCTTGGGTTATCTAAAATGCATACGGTTAAGTGGTCTACCATACTGGCAGCACGCTCAATAATATCCATATGTCCAAGCGTAACGGGGTCAAAACTTCCTGGGTATACCGCATTTTGCATATTTAGACTCCTTTTTTTTGCAATAAATAAATGTTGGTAATGCCATAATTTCTGGTATCATAAATTTCTAACTGGTTGCATATTGGTGCAGGGGAGCTTTTATCCCTTTCTACAATAAAGAGCGCATCTTCAGCACTTAGAGGTATGCAGGCATTTAACAAATTGTCTATACCTGTAAATGCATAAGGAGGATCTATGAAGAATATATCAAAAGCAAGGTTGTGTTCCTCTGCATACTGTAAGGCCTGTGTAAAGTCCCCCTTGATAAGGGTGCTTTGCTCGTCAAAGTGTAGGTTTGTTATGTTTTCTTGTATGGCTTGTATGGCTCTATAGTTTTTATCACAAAACAGGCAATGCCTGGCACCACGGCTAATGGCTTCTAATCCGAGTGCACCGCTACCGGCAAAAATATCTAAAATATTTGCATCATATACATAGTTTTGTAGTATGTTAAATAAAGATTCGCGTATATAATCTTGCGTGGGGCGGGTGGTGTCTCCTTTGGGGGCAACGATATTTCTTCTTTTGGCACTTCCTGCAATAATTCTCATATCAGTTGTTTCTTTTCAGGTACTTCCTTAGTTTTTTGCTGTTGTAATAGTTGTTTGCGCTTTACATTTCTTTGAATGGCTTTGTTGATTGCTACACGACTTTTAGGGCCACGCAAATAACCTATGCTGTAAAAGCTTGGTATAATCCATATCAATAAAGGGCATAGCCTTTCTACCCATAGCATTGCATCTGTACCAAGGTAACTCACCATTGCAATATAGGGCATGTTCAGGGTACGCACAATTAGCCTGTAAATATGTATAAAACCAATGCTTTGGGGTGCATAGTAGTAGGCAAGGGAGGCTTGCAGTTCAGGTTGTACCATATAGTTTTCTACCCAAGCAGGCAATGTACCAAGGCTAGTGAATTGCTTTTCTGTTAAAAATGCAAATACAACACATAGTAAAAACAAAGGCAATACGCCAAGCAATACCGCAAAAAAGCCTTTATGTTTGTAAAAACATGCACCGGTATCTAAGCGTTCTTCTTTATTTTTAATCATTTGTTTAAATGTAATTTCAGAAAGCCCTGCTTGTTTATTTCCTTCATGTATACCCTCTAACATAAAGAAATAGGCACAAAGGCTAATAAATGCAAGGTTAATAATAATAGCAAGAAGCAAGTTTTCAAAAAGCAACATAGTGCCAAACACAACAAAAACAAGTACCAATAATAACATGGAAACAAAAACTTTTAATGCCATTTTATAGCTGCTTTTGTCGTTTGTTTTGCCTATGTTGTAATTTACTTTTACAATGTTTTCCTGTTTTTGCATAATATACCTTCGCTATTTAATATCCTTTATATTTTAGTTTAATTTTGCAGTTTTTGCAAATATTCACTTGCAATATCTTCTAAGTTTACAATATCTACAATATTATTTCGTAACATATTGCTCTGCATAAAAATTTCTTGGGCATTTACTTTATTTTCTTGTGCCCAAGTCCGCACACGTTCATATTTACCACTCGGTAACATTAACCAAGATTTTTCGGTATCGCACATTTGCACACGCAAAATATTATCTATACGCTTTTGTATACTTTGGTCTTTGATGGGGAACATGAGTTCTACACGTTTGTCTAAGTTTCTTGGCATCCAGTCTGCAGAGCTTGCATAATATAAGGGTTCACCTGCATTTTCAAAACGAAAAATGCGCGCGTGTTCAAGGTGTCTGCCTACAATACTTGTTACACAAATATTTTCAGAAATATCCGGAATGCCGGGCACCAGTGAGCAAGCGCTGCGTACAATCAAACGAATTTTTACACCGGCTTGGTTAGCTTTATAGAGTGCTTCTACAATGGCAGGGTCTACTAAGGCATTCATTTTGGCAGTAATGCTGGAGGGCACACCCTGTAAAGCCAGCTCAGCTTCATGGGCAATCAAGGTTGTTAATTTCTTGCGCAAGGTATCGGGGGCAGTAATTAAACTGTTCATTCCACTGGTTTTGCCATAACCGGTTAATATATGAAAAAATTGTACGGCGTCGTTTCCTAATTTTTGGTTTGCGGTAAATAAGCTTAGGTCGGTATAACTTTTGGCTGTGCCATCGTGGTAATTGCCTGTGCCAAGGTGTAAGTAATGCTTGTGTTCCCCTGCTTCTTGCCTTGTAATTAAGGTGATTTTAGAATGGGTTTTTAATCCGGGCAGTCCATATATTACTTGGCATGCCGCGTGTTCCATCATTTCACCCCAAAGAATGTTATTTTGTTCATCAAACCTTGCTTTCAGCTCAATAAATACGGTTACTTGTTTTCCTGCTTTGGCTGCAGCCAGCAAAGCAGCAATAATGGGGGAATTTCCACTTACCCTATATAGTGTTTGTTTTATAGATTGCACGGCAGGGTCTTGTGCAGCTTGCCGAATAAGCTCTACCACGGGGCTAAAGCTATCATAAGGATGAAACAATAAATGATCTTTTTCTGCTATAGAAGCAAATAAATTGTTATTATCTAAACCGGGTGGTAAATAGGGAATATATTTTGGGTATTTTAAGTGTTCATAGCCTTCTATGTTATAAAGCCCGCGTAATAAACTTACCAGTTCAATGGCCTTTTCTTGTTTATATACTTCTTTATTTGTTATTGCAAAAGCTGTGCTTAATAACTGTATCAATTCTTGAGGAGCATTATGCGGTAGTTCTAAGCGCATAATTTTTCCTCGTTTGCGTGCCTGCAATACTTGGCGAATGCTGCTTAAAAAATCGCCGGTTTCTTCATCTGTAAAAGCGGCTTCGGCATCACGCAATATGCGATAGGGCATGGCATAACGCACTTTTTTGCCGGTAAAAATAAGTTGTATGTTTTCTTGAATAACAGCCTCTAAACAAATATAATGCTTTTGTTCATCGTTTGAAGGTAAACGCAAGAGCCTTGGCATGGTTTCGGGCAGTTTTAAGGTTGCCCATGCGTTTGGGCTGTCGTCAAACATTACGGCCATATGCAAGCTTTTGCCTTTTACAAGGGGCATGGGGCGTGTTGGGAATATAGCAATGGGGGTAAGCAGGGCAGAAAGCTGCGTTTTGAATATTTCTTTGGCCCAGTTTTTGCTTTGGTGATCCTTAGGTACATTGTGGTGTATTATTATGTTCTCTGTTTTAAGGGCGTTACATATTTCAGAAAAACATTCGTTAACTTCTTTATCCATCTGCAATAGTTTTTTTTGTAAATTGCCTACAAGGGATTTATTGTTCTTTTTATCTTTGCTTTTATTAGATAGTCTTTCATTATAATGAGAGGCTAAACGAACCATAAAAAATTCATCTTTGTTGCTTACAACAAAAGAAAGCACCATCGCACGCTCAAGTAGTGGCAAAGTAGTATCTTGGGCTTCTGCAAGCACACGTTTATTAAACTCTATCCAGCTTAGATCTCTATGTATAAAAGGAAAAGTGTTCTTTGCCATAGTTCCCTCCATGTATTGCTGAATTAATCATACTATAAACAGGGGTAAGGTGCAATAATATTGTGATTATGCTACAATATATATAACATATATAAGGAGCGTACCATGGCTTTAGACGGCTTTACCCTGCATTTTATTAAACAAGAAATAGCAAGCGTGCTGCCTGCACGCATAGATAAAATTACCATGCCCAGTAGAGATATGCTCATCTTGGCTGTGCGAGGTGTTTCCGGCAATCAAAAAATTTTACTTTCTTCTAACCCTAATTTTGCAAGGCTACACCTTACAAACCAAAAATATGAAAACCCGGCGCAAGCGCCTGTGGTTTGTATGCTGTTTAGAAAGTACTTACAAGGTGCTAAAATTTTACAAATAAGTCAGCAGGATTGCGACAGAATTTTATACTTTGATATAGAATGCCAAACAGAACTTGGTGATACTGTAGTGCGCCGCTTGGTTATAGAAATCATGGGCAAATACAGCAATATTATTTTGTGTAATGAAAACGGTAGAATAATAGAAGCTTTGCGTAGAGTGAGTGAAGATATGAGCCGTGTGCGTGTTGTACAACCGGGCCTTATGTATGAACTTCCCGATTCTCAAAACAAATTGAATCCTTTTACAATGCACGCCTCTGCACTTATGCAGCGCATGGAAGGAAACCGTGCCATGCTTGTTAAATTTGTGCAGCAACATATTAGCGGCATTGCAAAAACCACCGCACAGCATTTGGTAGAATTCTTAGGTTATACAGAGCACACCTTGATAAATGAAGTAAACACCTTGGATTTTGCACAAAATATGTGTAATTATTATGCTAACTTACAAACATTCTATAATCCATGCGTGCGTGTAGATGCAACGCAAACTGCAGCGGATTTTTTTGCTGTAAAGCCGGTACAATATGATGATAGCATTTTACAAGCACACGAAAGTGTATCTCAAATATTGGATGACTTTTATACCAATAAAGATGTTAAAGACAAAATCAACCAAAAAAGTTTATACTTGCACAAATTGATTCAACACGCTATATTTCGTTGCCAAAGACGCATGGAGCAAATACTATCTGTATTACAAAATACACAAGCAGGAGAGAGCGATAGGTTGTACGGTGAACTTATCAATGCAAATTTATATAAGCTCAATAGTGCAGATAAAGGGAAAAGCAGCATTGTGCTACCCAATTATTATGATAATTATCAGGACATAGCAGTGCCGCTTAATCCGGAGCTCAGCATAAAAGAAAACGCATTGCTGTTTTTTAAAAAATACAAAAAAGTAAAAACAGCGCAAAATTTGGCTGTAGAGCAAGAAAGGGATTGCGCTCAAGAATTACATTTTTTAACCCAAATTATGTTGGATATGGAAAACGCAAAAACCACTGCCGAGCTTGATGAAATAAAATTATTACTGGCATCACAAGGTTATATCAAAAGTGAACGCAAGCTTAAAAAAACAGTTTCGCAAAGCAAGGCTATGCAAACACAAATGGAAGGCATTACTATACTCATAGGTAAAAACAGCCTGCAAAACGATAGAATTACCCAGCAGGCCAACCCGGATGAGTGGTGGTTGCATGTGCAAGGCACACCGGGTTCTCATGTAGTTGTAAAAGCCAATAACCCAAGTGAAGAAGTTCTATTCTATGCTGCCAAACTTGCGGCTTTCTTTAGCAGTCAACGCCGGCAAAGTAGCGTTGTGGTAGACTATACGCAAAAAAAACATGTAAAAAAACAAGCCCAAAGTGCAGCCGGTCTTGTGTACTATAAAAACTTTAAAAGCTTTATTGTTAAGCTTACAGAGCAAGAAAAGATAGACTTTGCAAAATTGTTTGCGGTTGTATAATGCATATATTTATGCTATGCTTTATTTAGCATATACGCAAATAAAATCTTAGAAAGGCATCAGCATGACAGAACGTATTCAAAACGGAATTTTAAGCAATAAATTGATATTTTTGGGCGACCTTTTGGCACTTTATGTAGCGCAAATTATGGCTATTTATATTCGCCCTGCTTATGTTCGCAGTGCTATAGATCCCAACCCCACCTATACTTTACTGGCAATATTAACTATTGCGTTTTTGGCAATATTTTTTGGTAAAAAATATAAGTATTTTGGTGAACGTGGCTATTTGATTGAATTGGGAAAAGTAATTAAATTTGTTTTGCAAATTGCAGCTTTTACAATTATGATTTTGTTTTCTTTTAAAATTTCAGAAAGCTACTCCAGAATTTATCTTTTCAGTTGGTTTTTATTTGCCACTGTCATTATGTATATTTTCCGCCTGTTTAACAGGTATTTGCGCAACAATTATAATATAGGCATTATTAAACGCATTGCTTTGCTTATTTGTGATGATGTCAATACCCCTCATATTCAAAGCATAAAAAATTATTACTACATTAATGCCGTGCATTCCACCCACAATCAAAACATTCCAAATGCACAAGCTCTAAGCTCTTTAGCAGAAGCAGTGCAATATGCTACCAATAATGTGGTAGATGAAGTTTTTATAATAGATGTAGATTTCAGCAAAGAAGTGCAAGACACTATAAACACACTCACTGATATGGGTATTAGTGTACATTATAATTTAAACAAATCTTTTCAAGCTTTAAGCCATGTGCAAATGCACCGTATGGCCGGTGGTGAATATATCACCATGGGTATTAATATCATTGGTGAAAAAGATATTATTTTAAAGCGTTTTTTTGATATCGTGCTATCTATTATTGGCATAGTGCTATCTTTGCCGATTTTTTTGATTGTTGCGCCCATTGTAAAATTTACAGATGGTGGAAATATCTTTTTTTCACAAAAACGTGTAGGTAGAAACGGCCGTATTTTTAATATGTATAAAATTCGTTCCATGTATATGGACGCAGAAGAGCGAAAAGCAGCCTTGATGTCGCAAAACGAAATGCAAGGCCACATGTTTAAAATGAAAGATGACCCCCGTATTACCCCCATAGGTAAATTTATTCGCAAAACCAGTATAGATGAATTGCCACAATTCTGGAACGTACTCAAGGGAGAAATGAGCCTCATTGGTACAAGGCCCCCTACGGTAGATGAATACAATAAGTACGAACCATGGCACAAGGCAAGGCTTGCCATTAAACCTGGTATTACAGGCTTATGGCAAGTATCCGGCAGAAGCGACATCAATAATTTTGATGAAGTTGTGCAGCTGGATAAAGAGTATATTAAAAAATGGTCTTTGTTGCTGGATATTAAGATAATTTTGAAAACCTTTGCTGTGGTATTGGGCAAAAAAGGTTCTCGTTAAAAAAGCAAGTAAATAAAAGCAAAGGTGCTCTCTGTAAGGGGGCACCTTTATATATTTGGTTGCCAACGCAAGCTATATTTAGTATAATGTTAAAAAAGACTATACAAAGGAGTTTTGCATGAAAGGTATTATTTTAGCCGGTGGTTCTGGTACAAGGCTGTATCCGCTAACCAAGGTAACCAGTAAACAACTATTACCCATTTACGATAAACCGATGATTTATTACCCGGCCTCTGTACTTATGAATGCCGGTATACGTGATATTTTAATTATATCTACCCCGCAAGATACCCCTCGTTTTCAAGAACTCTTGGGTGATGGCAGCCAGTTTGGTATAAATCTAAGCTATGCTGTACAGCCATCGCCAGACGGCTTGGCACAAGCCTTTATTATTGGTGCGGACTTTATTGGTAACGATACTGCTTGTATGGTGCTTGGCGATAATATTTTTACAGGCCACGGCCTTAAAAAGCGTTTAAAAAACGCAGTGCAGAATGCAGAGCAAGGCAAAGGCGCTACAGTGTTTGGCTATTATGTAGACGACCCGGAGCGCTTTGGTATTGTAGAGTTTGATAAAAACGGCAGAGCCGTTTCTATAGAAGAAAAACCGGAAAAACCAAAGAGTAATTACTGTGTAACCGGTTTGTATTTTTACGATAACAGAGTGGTAGAATATGCCAAAGGTTTAAAACCAAGCAAACGTGGCGAATTAGAAATTACAGATCTTAACCGTATTTATTTAGAACAAAATGAGCTCAATGTAGAATTGCTTGGCCAAGGCTTTACTTGGTTGGATACCGGCACACACGAAAGCTTGGTAGAAGCAACCAACTTTGTAAAAACCATTGAGCAGCACCAACACAGAAAAATCGCTTGTTTGGAAGAGATTGCTTATCTTAATGGTTGGATTAGTAAAGAAGACATGCTCAAAGTATATGAAGTGTTAAAGAAAAACCAATACGGCCAATATTTAAAAGATGTTATAGACGGCAAATATTTAGACGATTTACATTAAGGAGTACCCATGAATATTATAGTAACCGGTGGCGCCGGCTTTATTGGCAGCAACTTTATTTTCTATATGCTCAAAAAATATCCAAGCTATAGAGTTGTTTGCTTAGATAAATTAACCTATGCAGGCAACCTTTCCACCTTAGAGAGCGTTTTACAAAACCCGCAATTTCGTTTTGTAAAAGCAGATATTTGCGATAGGCAAGCCGTATATCAATTGTTTGAAGAAGAAAAACCGGACATTTTGGTAAACTTTGCAGCAGAGAGCCATGTAGATAGATCCATCACCAATCCGGATGTATTTTTGCAAACCAACATATTGGGCACTGCCGTGCTTATGGATGCTTGTAGAAAATATGGAATCAAACGCTACCATCAAGTAAGTACAGATGAAGTGTATGGCGACTTACCTTTGGATAGACCTGACCTTTTCTTTACCGAAGAAACACCTATCCATACCAGCAGCCCTTATTCTTCTTCCAAAGCCTCTGCTGATTTATTGGTGCAAGCCTACCATAGAACCTATGGTTTGCCTGTTAGCATCAGCCGTTGTTCCAACAACTATGGCCCTTACCATTTCCCGGAAAAACTCATTCCGCTTATGATTGCAAACTGTTTGCACAATAAGCCATTACCTGTATACGGGGAAGGCTTAAATGTAAGGGATTGGCTTTATGTGGAAGACCATTGTAAAGCCATAGACCTTATTATCCATAAAGGCAGAGAGGGTGAAGTTTACAATATCGGTGGCCATAATGAAATGCGCAATATTGATATTGTAAAGCTCATCTGTAAGGCCTTAGATAAACCGGAGTCTTTAATTACCTATGTAACGGATAGAAAAGGCCACGATATGCGCTATGCCATAGACCCGACCAAAATTCACAATGAATTGGGCTGGTTGCCGGAAACCAAATTTGCAGACGGTATTCAAAAAACAATCGCTTGGTATTTAGAAAACCAGGATTGGTGGAAAACCATTATCAGTGGCGAATATCAAAATTACTATCAACAAATGTACGAAAATAGAGAATAATGAAAAAATGTTTAATTACAGGGGTGGCAGGGCAACTTGGCTATGATCTGGCAAAGAGTCTTTTGCAGCATGGTTGGAGCGTTGTGGGTACAGACCTTATGGAGCAGTATCCGGGCAATTTGCCCATCACCTATGTACAATTGGATATTACCCAAAAAGATGGAGTAGAACATACTCTGTCTTTTGTGCGTCCGGATATTGTGTTCCATTGTGCCGCTTGGACACAGGTAGACCTTGCAGAGTTACCGGAAAATAAGGAAAAAGTATATCAAATTAATGCAGAGGCCACCAAGAACATTGCAGAAGCTTGCAAAAAACAAAACTGCACTTTGCTCTATTTAAGTACAGACTATGTGTTTGATGGCACAGGCACTACCCCTTGGCAAGAAGATGGCATAAATTTTGCTCCTCTCAATATCTATGGGGATAGTAAACTACAAGGTGAACAAGCCATACGCAATACCCTGAGCAAGTACTTTATCGTGCGCATTTCTTGGGTGTTTGGCACCAATGGCAAAAACTTTATCAATACTATGCTGCAGCTTGCACAAAAGTATGATACCTTGCGTGTTGTAAACGATCAGGTGGGCAATCCAACCTATACCAAAGATTTAGCACCTTTGCTTGTGCAAATGGCAGAAACGGACCAATATGGCACTTATCATGCTTGCAATGAGGGGGAAGCAATTTCTTGGTACGACTTTGCTTGTGAAATCTTTGCACAAAGCAAGTATAATGTGCAGGTTATATCGGTGAGCACAGCAGAATATGGTGCAAGCACTGCCAAAAGACCTTTTAACAGCCGCCTTAGTAGAAACAAATTAGACCAAGCAGGCTTTAAAAGGCTACCGCATTGGAAGGATGCCTTGCAACGTTACTTAATAGAAAGGGAATAATCGTGGGCAAAATAACAGTTACAAAATTGCATATTGAAGGCTTATGTATTATTGAACCCACCGTTTTTGGAGATGATAGGGGATATTTTGTAGAAACCTATAACCAAAAAGACTTTGAAGAGGCAGGCCTTAGCATGCGTTTTGTGCAAGATAACGAAAGCCAAAGCAAAAAAGGTGTATTGCGTGGCTTGCATTACCAAAAACAATTTCCACAAGGCAAATTGGTGCGTGTTATAGAAGGCAGGGTGTTTGATGTAGCTGTTGATCTTCGCAAAAACAGTCCCACCTTTGGCTGGTGGCATGGCGTTGAACTCAGTGCAGAAAACAAAAAGCAATTTTATATTCCGGAAGGCTTTGCCCATGGTTTTTTGGTGCTTTCTGAACAAGCTCGCTTCTGCTATAAAGTTACAGACTTCTATCACCCCGGTGATGAAGGTGGCATTGCTTGGAACGACCCTACTATCAATGTGCAATGGCCGGAAGTTGTAGGCCAATATACAGGCATAGCTTCTGCCCAAGGTTATACCCTGCAGGACGGCACACCCTTGTGCTTAAGTGAAAAAGATCAACAACAAGCGCTATTTAAAGACGCTTTTCAATTTTAGGAGTAATTATGCAACATGTATTTTTAATTGGTGCCAAAAGTTTGGGTGCCTACGGTGGTTATGAAACCTTTATCAATAAACTTACAGAGTATCATGAACATACCGATGGCTTACAGTATCATGTTGCAGTAAAAGCCAATGGCGATGGCTCTATTCATGAAAGCAAATTGCAAGGTGCAAAAACCATCAGCGATACAGAGTTTATTTACCACAATGCTCGTTGTTATAAAATCCAAATACCCAACATTGGCCCTGCACAAGCCATTTATTATGATGTAAAAGCCTTGCAGGAGGCTTGTGCATATATCCAAAAAAATAATATACAGAACGCTATTGTATATATTATGGCTTGTAGAATCGGCCCCTTTATTGCTTACTTTTATAAAAAACTGCATGCCTTGGGTGCAAAACTCTATGTAAATCCGGATGGCCATGAATGGTTGCGTGCTAAATGGAGCAAACCCATACGTGCGTATTGGAAGTATTCTGAACAACGTATGATTAAATTCTGTGATTTGGCTGTATGCGATTCTATCAATATAGAAAAATATATTCATGCTTCTTATGATGGTAAGGGCATACATGGTGCAAGCCCCAAAACCGTATTCATTGCCTATGGCGCAGAAACCAGAAACAGCATTTTGGCAGATGATGACGAAAGTTTTACCAACTGGCTTGCCGAAAAAGGCTTGCAAAGTAAGGAATACTATCTTGTGGTTGGCCGATTTGTGCCGGAAAACAATTACGAAGTAATGATTCGTGAATTTATGCAAAGCAAAAGTCAAAAGAAATTTGCCATTATTACCAACGTGAATGATGCATTTTTAGAAGAATTGCAACAACGTTTGCAATTTAAAGCAGACCCACGCATACAGTTTGTAGGCACAGTTTATAATCAAGAACTGCTTATGAAAATCAGGGAACATGCCTTTGCCTATTTTCACGGGCATGAAGTGGGGGGCACAAACCCTTCTTTGTTGGAAGCCTTGGGCAGCACCAAATTAAACCTATTGCTTAATGTAGGCTTTAACCAAGAAGTAGCGCAAGATGCCGCTCTGTATTGGAGTAAAGAACAAGGCAATCTTGCCAACTTAATCAATACGGCAGACACCATGCCCAAGGCAGAAATAGATACCTTGGGTGGCAAGGCCAAACAGCGTATACAAACAGCATATAGTTGGCAGGGGATAGCAGATGCATACCAAAATATTTTTATGCAAGCATAGGAGTAGGGTATGAAACGTTTTTTTGCATTATTTAAAAAAGTGAATGGTATGAAGGTGTTAAAAGAATATGCCAATTCGGGTGTGCTTTTTTTAGCACTCACACTTACAGTGGTGTTAGGCTTTTCTAAAAAGGCTTTAGAAATTGTGCGTAATGCTTGCACCTTGCGCATATATAAAAAACTGTATAAAAAGTACAAAGGCCAAATAGAAAATTATAACCCTACAGAAACCAATATGGAATCGTCTAATATTGTATGGGTGTGTTGGTTTCAAGGCATAGAAAATGCACCACCCTTGGTAAAACTATGCTATGCTTCCATTTGCAAACATTTAAGCGATAAACAAATCATTCTTATTACAGAACAGAATTATAAAGAATATACCAACTTTCCGTCATATATTTTAGAAAAATATGAGGCAGGTATAATTACCAAAACCCATTTTTCGGACCTTTTGCGCATAGAACTTTTGGCTACCCATGGCGGCACTTGGATAGATGCAACGGTATTTTGCAGCGAGCCTTGTGTGCAACATGGGTTTATGCTAAATAGTGAATTGTTTTTCTTTCAAATTTTAAAACCCGGTCTTGATGGCAATCCTTTGGCAGTTTCGAGCTGGTTTCTTAGCGCCAAGAGTGCCAATCCTATTATTTTGTTAACAAGAGATTTATTGTTCAGCTATTGGAAAACCTATAATCGTCTTCTTGACTATTTTTTACTTCATATGTTTTTCCAAATGGCTTTAGAAAAATATCCTGAAATACATGCCAATGTTGTACCTGTAGATAGTTCTTTACCCCACATACTGTTACTGCGCATGTATGAACCCTTTAACCAAAATATTTGGGAGGCAACAAAAAACAGCACCCCTTTTCATAAATTAAGTTATAAAAATATGCAGGAAATAACAGAACAATCCTATTACCATCAAATTTTAGAAAAGGAAGGCATTGGAGTAGCATGTGATTAGCTTTATTATCCCCATTTACAATACACCTATAGATAAACTGCAGCGTTGTTTTGCTTCTGTTTCACAAGTAAAAGAACTGCCTTTGGAATGCATTTTGGTAGACGACGGTTCAAATCAGAAAGTGGCGGACTTTTGTAAGCAATTTGCACAAGAGCACAGCCAATTTGTGTATCATAGGCAAGAAAATAAAGGGGTAAGTACAGCCAGAAATGTAGGTATTACCTTAGCTAAAGGGGAGTATATCAGCTTTGTAGATGCAGACGACACTATACTTCCCTCGTTCTATCAAAAATCCTTACTGAACCATACAGAAGATATTGTTTTTTCAAACTTGTTGTGTGAGCAAGCAGGACATAAAGAGGGTTGGAAAGCCTTTGAATTTTCAAGCCAAAGCATAAGCAACACAGAAATATTTCATACACTTGCCAAAAGTGGTAAATTATATGGCCCGGTTTGTAAATTGATAAAATCCAGCTTTTTAAAAAATCATCATATACAATTTCGCACTTCGTTTTTTAATGGGGAAGACGCCATGTTTTTACTGGATATCTTGGCTAAGCAACCAAGTATGTACTATATTGATGAAGATAGTTACATGTATTTTAAAGAGGCAGGCACCGGCCAAAACAGATTGCTGTCTAAACCAACACAATTTATAGATAACTGTATAGCATTGTATAGCACCATGCTTACGATTACACAAAACCTTTTACCTTTAGACACCCATTTGCAGAACAAAATCAGGTTTCGTTTTGTAAAAGAACTTTTTACCAGCGCTTGTGAACTTTTATTGCACAAAGCCTTGTATAGCGTGAGTAAAAAGCAAATCGCAAATGCCGTACATACCCATTGCAAAGGGGTAGCGCTGTATCGTGAAGCAAACTATTTAAAAGAAAAAGTGTTCTTGTTTATTTTACAAAATCGCCTATGGTGTTTATTATATCCGCTTGCTATATTACGCAACAAAGCCTTGTCTAACAGAATGGACTAATATGTTAATTTATTTCATTGTTTTTATTATTACCATTTGTATACTCTATTTTGCAAGCTATTTTAAAAAGCATCAAGCAAATGCAATAGCCTTGTTTGCTTTACTTTTACCATGCATATTGGCTGCACTGCGTGCAAGTAATATAGGTACAGATGTGAGAGTGTATTTAGAACCACTGCATGATTTGGCTATAGATAGCAGTAGCTTTGCCAACTTTTTTCAACAATCTTGGCTGTATGCAAATAATACAAGATATGTAAAAGATATAGAAATAGGTTTTTTAAGCTTGGTATACACCAATGCAAAAATATTTGGCAGCCTTGCAATGCTTCAGTTTTGGGTTGAAGCGTTTTGTATTTATCCTATTTATTTTGCACTTAAAATGCATAAAAAAATACCGGTTTATGTTGGTACGGCTACCTATTTATTTATGTTTTACAATACATCGTTGAATATGATGCGCCAAATGATAGCCATGGCTTTTGTGCTTTGGGCAGTGCAATACTTACTTTGTAACAAAAAGCATATTTGGTTTTGGTTACTTACAGCAATAGCTTTTAGTTTTCATAACTCTGCCGTCTTAGCTGTGATTATTTATGTAGCCTATCTCTTTGTGCAAAAAAGCCATCTTATTTGTTTGGTATTGCATGGTAAAAGCTTGTTAAAAATCTCTTATAAACTATTGCTATTGCTTTTGGCAGGCATTGTGTTTGTATTTGGTATTCAATATTTTGCAAAGATTATTGCTCTATTAGGCTTTGCAAAATATGCTAACTACTTTTTGGGGCAAACGAGCATTATGTTTAATCAACTGGTACAAAGGTTCCCGGTTATTGTGCTTTTGCTTGTGGGTGGTAAAGCCATGTGGGGCTTGGGTAATATGTATACCTTTTTATTGGCTATGCTCATATTGGATATTTTATTTTCTCAATTTACCAGCGTGTTTACGTTTGGGGGTAGGTTGGGTTTATTTTTTCAACAATTTAATATACTGCTTTTCCCTTTGCTTTCTAAATACTCACATAAACGCAGGCTCATTACTTTGGGTATTTTTATGTTTTTGCTGTTTTTCTGGTGGTTCTATTTTGTATATTTGGGGCATCACAATACTGTTCCGTATCAAAGTTTGTTATAATACTAAAATATGCATTGATAGTGTTTAAATGGAGTAAATATGGTTGGGTTATTAACGTTAGATTCCAAAACTTATAATTATGGTGGATTTTTACAAGGAATGGCATTGCAGGATGCTATTATTTCACTTGTAGAAAATTGTGAAGTGTTGGATTATGATATTGGTCAGGAATTATATACTTTTAGTATAAAAAGAGATATAAGAAACTTTACTGTTGCAAAACTAATGGATAAAATATTGCCTCATAATGTTGCACCAATAAGCGATGAGATAAAACACGCCATACAAGAACGGAAACTTGCTTTTGATCTGTATAGAAAAGAAAGCTATCATTTTTCCAAAAAACTCAGCTATGCCGATTTGCATAGTGATACTTTGGCTTATGAACAGCTTGTTTGTGGAAGCGATCAAATTTGGAATCCGGATTATAATATCTTACCCTTTTTTTTAAACTTTGGTAGTGCAGAATGCAATAAAATTATTTATGCCGCCAGTATCGGCAGGGATTATTTAACAAGGCGAGAAAAAAATGTTTATAAACAGTTGTTAAAATATCCTCGTTATATTTCTGTAAGAGAAAAATCTGCACAAGACATTATTGCAGGTTTAACTTCTAAACCTGTTCATTTAGTATTAGACCCTACATTATTACACCAAAAACACTACTGGCATTCTAAAGCAAATCAATCCAAATTAAATTATGACAATTACATTTTTTGTTATTTTTTGGAAATGACGGAAGAAAAAATAAAAGCCGCCAATGCATTTGCTAAAAAGAATCAATGTAGTGTAATTGCAATTCCGTATTTACATAATCAAGATGAGACATTTTCAAAAAAATTGGATGGCAGGTTGATTTCTAACGTAAACCCGGCAGATTTTTTACATTTAATAAGAAATGCAAATGCCGTATTAACAGATTCTTTTCATGCGGTTGTATTTTCTATTATTTTTCAAAAAGATTTTTGGTGTTTTGGTAGAAACGCAGGTGTGTATACTATGAATACAAGGTTAAATACTTTACTAAGTTATTTTGGTTTGCAAGAAAAACTGATTCATACCAGTGCTTTGCAAAACAAACAAATTGGTCAAATTAGCATAGACTTTCATGAGTTGGAAATGAAACGTTTACATTCCATTGACTTTTTAAGCAAAGCATTGCTAAAAAAGTAATTTGCAATCAATTTTTGGAGGCAATAGTGCATTTAAATCAAAAAAAAGTCGGGGTACTGTTATCTTATTCCGGCCAAATCATAAAAATATTGCTTAGCTTAATATATACCCCTATTATGT
>JAEWXD010000034.1 GCA_023396045.1 Bacillota bacterium
GCCGTAAGCGTTTCTTCCCAAGTGGGTGGTGGCAGTGCAACATTGCTTTTGCAAGTAAAAGATGCAAATGGCAATAATGTAGCCAGCCGCAAATTCAAAAACGGCGTAGGCACTATCAATTTAACCAATCTGAAAGAGGGCAAGTATATTGCCATTTCTGCAGTAAGCAACGGCAATGGCAATGTAGGTAAAGATAGAAAAGATTTTGTCGTTACTGCAAACCCCACAGCACCAACTACACTTACCCCGGAAGAAAAAGCAAATGATACTTATTTAAGTGTAAGTGTAAGCTACAATAAAACGGCAGTTGTCAATAGCTATATAGATGTATTGGTTACTTTAAACAATGTAATTGGCGATAATAACTATACTGTGAGCGTTACAGGTTTGGGCAAAGATCAAAGCTTACAAGGCAAAGGCCAAAAGAATTACTCGTTTAAGCTGCCTGTACAAACCACTGCAGAACAAAGATTTACAGTGCAAGTATTAACCCAAAGTGGTAAAAATAATTATAGCAATAGTTTTGTAGTAAATGCTGGCGGTACAGAGCAA
Source organism: Bacillota bacterium (assembly GCA_023396045.1). GTDB lineage: Bacteria > Bacillota > Clostridia > Christensenellales > Aristaeellaceae > JAAZPT01. The sequence goes on from JAEWXD010000034.1 coordinate 553, forward strand.
GTTAACCCACAACCTCAACCGGGCATTATAACACCAAATTCTTCCACCCCAAGTGATGGTAATACCAGCGGCCCTGGTACAAGTGCCCCTAATACTGGAATTTCTCCGGATATGGATGGCCCCGCCGGTCCTGGTACAGGTGGCGACGATGGCGTTATCTTTGGTATTTCAGGTAGTTAATTACATAACATGCATACACTCCAAATGGAGTGTATGTACTATTGCAATTTGATTTGAAAATAAAAAATATACTAAATATCCATATGCAAAAATAATATAAGCAAGGCACAGATTTATAGAATATGGTTTCTAAATACAGTGTTTTTGCCAAGTTTTATTGGCTTTGCATAAAAATAGCGTTAAAGTTTAATTAAATATCTAAGTATGGAGGTAAACATGAAAAAACTACTCAGTGCTTTACTGGTGCTCACCATTCTTTTGGGAACCATGTTAAGCATACCTACACAAGCCAAAGCAGATGCAATATTAGATACTGCTGCGGGTACACTTACAGTAGATGGTGTACAGCAAACTGGCTGGCAGTTTTATAATGGTCATAAATATTATTTTGACCCTGCAACCGGCAAATGGAAATTGGGCTGGAAACAAATTGAAGGCAGCTGGTATTATTTTAGCCCTACAAACCCTAAGGGTGCAATGAAAACCGGCATACTCACCTTGGGTGGAAATTCCTATTACCTTGGCAGCGGTGCCATGCGTACCGGTTGGATTCGGGAAGGCAGCACCTATTATCATGCTGAACCTACCGGTATTTTAAATAAAGGCTGGAAACAAATCGGTAAATACTGGTACTATTTTAATTCTACCAGCTTAACCATGCAAAGAGGTTGGATAAGCGTTGGCGGTAACAAGTATAAAACCGGTAGTAATGGTATTATGATTACCGGCTGGCATACCGATGCTAACGGCAAAACCTACTACTTTAACTATCCCAATGGGGATATGGCAGTTGGCACAAAAACCATAAATGGCAAAACCTATTATTTTGCAAGTTCCGGCGAACTGAAAGCCGGTCTTACTGTTGATGCCGGTAAATTGTATTATTATAATGAAGCCGGTGTACCTCAAAAAGGTTGGAGATTTATAAACAACGCATGGTACTATTTTAACCCGGCTAAGGGTGGTGCTGCAGAAGTAGGTGGCCCTGTTAATATTGGTGGTAACCATTACTATTTTGGCACAGAAGGCACTATGAAAACCGGCTGGCAAAAAATAAATAATAACTGGTATTATTTTGCAGGCAGCGGCGCAGCATACAAAGGCTTTCAAAAAGTAGACGGCGTGCAATACATGTTTAGTAAAGCCGATGGTAAAATGTTAACCGGCACACAAGTAGTAGATGGCAAAGTATATTACTTTGATGCAAATGGTGCAATGGCTATCGGTATTCGTCAAAACTTAGGCAAATATTACTACTATGGTGTTAATGGTTTAGAATCCGGCTGGAAGACCGCCGGTGGTAAATGGTATTATTTCCAACCGGGCATCTTTGAAGCCTATGCGGGCGAAAAAGATGAAAAAATCAATGGTGCACATTACTACTTTAACAAAGATGCAACAGCCCAAATAGGTTGGCGTAAAGATAGTACAGGCAAATGGTACTATTATGGTCCAAATGCTGCGCGTTACGACAAAGGCTGGTTAACCTTAAACGGTAAACGTTATTATATGGATCCTGCTGCCAATGGCGTAATGACAACAGGCTTAAAAGAAATTACAGTAGGCAGCGTTAAAAATAAATATTATTTCCAAAGCAATGGCGAATTAAAAACCGGCTTTATTACAATAACAGGTGATTTGTATTATTTCTTACAAGACGGCCCTGCTTATAGCGGTTTCCTGTCTTTCAAGGGCAATACCTACTATTTTGACCCAACAACAAAAAAAGCTGTAAAAAATACAGAATTAACCGTAGACAATAAGAAATATCGTTTCGACAAAGACGGTTATATGTATAAATCCAGATGGTATAAAGATGGCAGTGGCGACTTCTATTTTTACAATGCTGTAGGCGAAATGCTAAAAGGTTTACAAACCGTTGATAATAACAAGTATTTATTCCATGCCACAACCGGTGTTATGCAAAAAGGCGTTCAATATCCATACAATAACAGTGTAAAAGCTTATTTTGCTAAAGTAAGAGGCGAAGGCGGTAAACCTGAAGGTGCTATGGTAACCGGTTGGTTTAAAGACAGTGAAGGTCATAAATATGCTGAACCAAGCAATGGTGCATTGATTGAAAACAATTGGAAAGAAATTGTTGGCAAATGGTATCACTTTGGTGTAAATGGTGTTAGAGATACCAAGTGGTTGGTTCTTGGCTCTAATAAATATTATTTAAACCCCAACGATAACGATGCAATGTTGATCGGTCGCCATTTTATTGAAGGCCAATGGTATGAATTTTCAGCTTCTGGCGCTCTGATTAACAGTGCAAGTAAGGCAGCTGCAATGGCACCATCTAGTTTGGTGGCTACCGGTGCTGAAGTGAAGGAACCGGTTGCTACACTCGCTCCGGAAGGCACAGAAACACCTGCAGAAACTGAAACACCTGCAGAAACCCCGGCTCCTGTAGAAACAGAAACACCTACAGAAGTTCCTGCAGAAACAGAAGCTCCTGCAGAAACAGAAGCTCCCGCAGAAACAGAAGCTCCTGCAGAAACCCCGGCTCCTGTAGAAACAGAAACACCTACAGAAGCTCCTGCAGAAACAGAAGCTCCTGCAGAAACGGAAACACCTACAGAAACGCCTGCAGAAACAGAAACAACTGCACAACAATAATATAAATAAAAAATCATCGGCTATGCCGATGGTTTTTTGTATGTAAAAACAATTTGTGTATGGTATTATTTGCAGCGATTATTCTTGCCGTTTTACAGCACAAACCAATTTTAAACAGGCAAAAATGATACACAGTTACTCTATTTTTTAATAAAAGCAACATAAAATCATTCTATTTTACATATATCAAGTGAAATAGAAAATGCCCCCTTATATAAGGGGGCATTTTTATTTTTCTTCACTTGTGTAGGCAAGCATCAATGCACGTATCACTTCTGTGGCACGAGATAGTTCAGCTTCTTGGTTGTATGCACGGTGTTGCTCGCAATACTTGTGCCAGAACTTGCAAAGCTTATCAAAACTGCCGTGGTAGGTATAGTTCTGTAAATCAAAAAGGTTAAAGGCACGTACCCCTTGGCAAAGGGTGAGCATTTCTAAAATAAAGCTTCTGTCATGTGCGCATACCAACTTGCTATATAAAATTTCTTCCAGTACAGAAAGTTTGGCATAGTCTAATTTTTCTTGTTCTTGGCACAATTTCTTTATATGCTCTTGGTAAGCAGGCTTTTGCACAACATCTTTGTCAAGGCTAAGCACCAACTCATGCCAATTTACAATTTGGTACTCCGCAATGTCCAGCAATATGCCGGGCAACTGTTTATCTTTATAATGGAACCAACCAAAGTGTTCTAAAAATTCTTCTTTGTTTTCGCGCCCTCTGCCTTCCCAAGCAACTGCGCCGTTGTAGGCAATGGATAAGTGTTGCAGTTTGTGCTTTAGAATATCGCCAAAGTCGCCCCAACAGGTTAAGCAGTAGCCCTGTATGCCATATTTCATTGCCAAACGGCTCAAGGCATCGCTGTTTTTAAACATTACATCGTAGTTGGGAAGCAGTCGGTTCCAGCTGGAAGTGCCGGCGCAAACTTGCACATGGGGTTTTTGTGCAATGGCTTTTCTGTTTTCTTCGCTTGGCTCTGCGCTATAATCCCAATCCAAGTATACAATATCGTTCGGCATTTGTTGAAAATCGCCGCGGAGTAATATATCGTCCCACATCATAACGGTCTTGCCCTTGCCCTTTACATAGTTGGCAATGCGTTTGCTAAAATCGCAATACACTTGGTATCTGTGTTCGGGGGTGGGCACGCTGTCTTTGTTTTTTTCACAACACAGGTCAAAGGTTTCGTCGCAGCAGATGTTAAAATATTGGCTATGGAAGAGGGGTAGATATTGGTCTATCATTTTGCAAACCAATGCAAAGGCTTCTTCATGGAATGGGTTGATGGTATGGCTGCCCATGCGGTGTACAAAGCTGTAAGGCGCAGTGTCTGGATTGTTGCGCTCACACAGGTCTTTGTGTTTTTGGGTGCGTAATATTTCATACATGTGGCCAAAGGTGGTAATAGAGGGAATCAGGTCTATACCACGCTCTTGGGCATAGCTTTGCAATTCAATAACATCATTGGCTTGCAGGGGGCATTTGTCAAACCATACTTGTTCTAATCCTTCAAAGGCAAAGCAATGCTCTATATAAAACTGAAACTGGTTATATTTGTAGTAGGCGGCTGTGTCAATCAGTTCTTTCAGGCTTTGCATGGTGGGCATTTTGCCGCGGGTAATATCGTGGTAGTAGCCACGCTCTACAAAGGCGGGGCAATCTTTTATTTCTACATAGGGAATGTTGTTTTGCGTGCTGTCTATCAGTTGCAGCAAGGTATAGGCACCATAGAGCATACCGATGTGGGTAGATGCAAAGAGTGTAATGGTATTCTCTATACGCAAAATATATTCTTCTTTTTCTAAACCGTCTTGGTAGGCAAATGTGATTTTTGCCTTTGGGTTTTCCGGCATATTCTGCAAAGAAAAACCAAGCAGTTTTTCCAAACGCTCATTAAACAGTTTGGCAACAATAAAGTTTTCGCAACTTAATATAAAGTGCATACGTATACGGCGGGTGCTGTTTTTTAATAGCACCACTTCTCGAGGTTCTGGAATGAGTTGCAATGTAATGGGGTTCATACGCTACTCCTTTATTATATGGCACAAGTGTATTTGTGCAATTTTTGTGTTTCTTACAAAATATTATACAAAAAAATCGCCAAAATGCATAGATGAAGATTTGTTTTTATTGTAACAAAGTGCAAATAAAACAATGAGGTGTGTTTATAGCGTGTATAAAAGGCAACATTATTTTTTTAAAACAAAAGGCCCCGTATATTACGGGGCAAAATTTTTTAATGGGTATGGTATTTTATTCCGCTGCAAAGGCTTCTAATAAGAAGTAGGCTGCACCAAAAGCCCTTTGGAAATGGGCAACCGTTTTATCTGTGGTGCTGTTTTTTTCTGTTTCAAACTCTGTTGCAATGGTTTGCAATTCCTTTATTGTAGAACGGAAGCTGCTATCCATGCTTAATAGCAAAAGGCAGGTATATTCAAAAATCTTTTGACTGGCATTGTTTAGCTGGTCGCCAACGGTTTGGCTCTGTTCATCTGCGGCAAGGTGTTCCTGTAGCAGTTTTTCAGCCGCATCCACTATGCTGGTATTTGTGCTTGTATTGGCTACCAAAACGCTCAAAGCATCTACGGTTCTATATAGGGCGTTTACCAACAAATGCTCAGGTTTTTCTGTGTTTGCAATACCGTTTTCATAATCATTTTCAATTTCGCCTAATACTTCGTCTAAATGATTGTCTGTATTTGTGGCTTTTATACACAACATTACCCATTGGTAGAGCATTTGTGCAAGCGCTGTTTGTTGTACTGCATAATTGTTGTTTTCCGGCAAAGGCAAAGTTTCAAATGCCTTTTTTTGTGCAGCAATTTGCTCTGTGTAAGTGCCCTTGTCTAAGTTTTCGGCGATATACATATAACTTTGCACAATACCGCGCAAGGCAATAATGTTCATTTCTTCCGTATTATCGCCGGTGTCATTCATGGCTTTTTCATATTCATCCATAATATGAGGGAATTTCCAAGCATAGCCTTCTGCTGATTCACCTACCAAATTACTCAATTCTTTGTCTGTAGTGGTGGAATCTGCAAGGCTGGCAACTGCGGTATCTTTCACAACAGCATTATCCAAAGGCAAATCTGCTATGCCGGCATGCAGGATAAATGTAAACAGTACTGCAAGGCTGATGATTTTATTCATTACATTCTTTCCTTCTATTTATTTTATACGCAAAGCCTTTAACGCTGTTTTGTGCTCTTCGCTTACACGAAAAGACTCCACGGCCTTTTGTATGGCTTTATTATGTGTCTTTTTAGAGAATGCGGGTTTGTTGAACAAGGGCAATGTGTGTTCGTATTGCAGGTACAAAGCCTCTGCCAAAAGCCAAGCCAGCCCCATATGTACATAATAATGGTCATCGTCCACTTGCGTGCAAAGTGCAAGCGTATGTTTTATATGGTCATCGTCCAAAAAGCAGAACAGCGCAAGTAAGCCCATGCGCATATAGTAGGGTTCTTTGCTGGCAAGCCAAGTGTGTAGGGGTTCCCAAAGCAATTCCTTGTGCTTAAAATGTTTGAATGCGCTGGAATCACATACGGCCCAGTTGTTGATGTAGGGCAAAAAGCGCTCTAAGTAGTACAGGCGCACGCTTTCTTCTTTGATAAGATTAATGCAAAACATGTGCAATAAATTTTCGTCATGGCAGCTATGCTCGTTTTGCGATATAAAGGCAAGTCTTTGCAAAGGGGTCAGGCTTTTTGCCAAAGTGCGTAATTGGGGTAACGTATTGCCTTTAAAATAGGCAAGTGGTAAATTGGGTATCAGCTTTGCATCAAAGGCGATACGCTTTTCGTTTTTGTTTTGCTCTATTTGCGTTGCTATGCTTTGCTGTGTTGCCTTCACCAAACGGGGATTTATGGCAACTACACATTCTGTAGCTTGTATACTACCATCTTGGTGCTGTAAATTACGCTTGCCATAAGGCATAAAGCCAAATTTTTGGTGTATTGCTCGGGATGCTTTGTTGTGTATAAAATAGTCGCTGTCTATAAAATCCAGGTTCAATGTGGTAAACAAATAGTGCATTATGCATTGCAGTACTTCGCTCATAAAGCCTTGTTTATGGTGGCTTTTGGCAAGCACAAAGCCAATGTTTACACCGTTTTCTGCAAAGGCATCACTATGGTATATGCCAAGGCTGCCAATCACTTTGCCTTGATGTTCTATGGCAAATTCGTTGTTGTGCAATATAAACATAGCCAGCACATGTTGTGTGGTTTCAATGCTTGTATGGTGCAGCCAACCTGCCATTTCGCCTACGCCTTCCACCTTGGCATAGCTGTAAAAATCGTGCAAGTCGTTTTGACGAAAAGCACGCAATGTGCAGCGAGGAGTACATAGTACCGTATTTTGAATTTTAAATTGCATATTATTCTTCAGCGTCTTCCTGTTCTTCAAATACTTCTTCTGTAGTTTCTGCAGGCTTTTCTTGTACAGGTGTTTCAGTTGTTTGGTTTACAGTTTCTTCTGTATTTTTTACTTTTTTTTCTGTTTCTTCGGCACCTTCCTGCAAATCGTCTGCTAAGTCCTTTAACCAATGTTTAATACGGCTTGCCAATTCTCTGCCCTGTGCAACCAGCTTTTCTGGCTGTAATGCTTCTACCGTATGGTTGATTTTTTCTTGCAGGGCAGCCTTGTCTTCAGGGCTAAGGGGGCTGGTAACAAAGGCCATTAAGTCATCGGCAAGGTGTTTTTCTTGCTCTGTGGCTTGTTTATAAGAATCATCTTTATGTTTTTTGTCTTTTTTGTTCTTTTTCTCTTTTTTGCCTTTGTCAGCGTTTTCCAAACTTGCCAGATATTTTTCATTCTTTTGGCTGGCTACATCCGGTATCCAGGTTTGTTCATCCATAGGGGGGCGAATATAGGTTTCGTCTTCCTGCAAAGGCTGTAATTCTAATTTGGGAAATTCAATATGCTCATAAGGGATTACGCTTAGCAAGTGGCTAATGCAGTTGAGCCTGCTTTTCTTTTTATCCTCTGCATCTACAATATACCAAGGGGCAAGCTTGGTGTCTGTATAGCGCAGCATGGCGTCTTTGGCACGGCTATAATCTACCCAATGCTGACGGCTTTGCATATCCATGGGGCTGATTTTCCATTGCTTTGTTTTATCGTTGATTCGGCTTTCAAAACGGCGTTTTTGCTCTTCTTCGCTTACAGAGAACCAGTATTTAATGAGTATAATGCCGTCGCGAATCAGCATGTTTTCAAAGTCTGGGCAGGTGCGCATAAAGGATTCATATTGCGCATCTGTACAGAAGCCCATCACCTTTTCTACGCCGGCACGGTTGTACCAGCTGCGGTCAAACAAAACCATTTCACCGGCAGAGGGCAAATGGGCAATGTAACGTTGGAAGTACCATTGTGTTTTTTCTTTTTCGGTTGGTACGGGCAAGGCGACTACCCTGCAAATACGAGGATTCAAAAGCTCGGTAATGCGCTTAATGGCGCCACCCTTGCCGGCGGCATCTCTACCTTCAAAAATCACTACAATGCGTGCGCCGGTTTCCTTTACCCAGCGTTGCACATATACAAGCTCGGTTTGCAGTCGTCTTAGTTCTTTTTCATAAAAATCTTTGTTCAATTTTTGCTTAGCCATGTTTATAACCTCCTTTGATGGAATATCGTTTCTATTTTTGCTGTGGGATTTTTCGTGTTGTTACTATTTGTTTTGCGCTTGGGCAGAAGATTTTTCTGTTTCTGCAAGCTTCTGTTCTCCTATTTTCTCCAAAAATTCAGGAATATCCTTATTTCTAAGTTTTTTCATATTGTAATTCCTTTTTATTTTATTGTATTGCAATTTGGTTTTATTTACAAGCTACAAAGCCAAGTAATATGTTATGAAGATACGAACTATATAAGCCATAAAATGTTGAAAAAATGGTGGGGCTATTGTATCGTTTTGTATACCAAAAAGTATTTTGTATATTGTTTGCATTTACAGAATACATTTGATGAACAAAAATGTGTATTTTACAATATAATTTATAAAAAAGTGCCAATATTAAGATAAAATATTACAAATTTACTTGACAAGATAATAAAATACTTTATAATTGAATGTGAAGATACTTAACCATATATAACAAATACAGTTTTTTGCTGTGCAAAACTTTGTATTCATATATTATCATTACGATATAGAGGAGCAGACCTATGAATCAACAAAATGTACCTTTTCATTCTTTGAGTGGAAACCAAAGCGCCAATGTATTTATTCACGGCGAGCAAGTGCCGGATATTTTAGTAGAAAAAAGTGGTGTTTGGATTCAAGCGGCAGGTTCCGCTATGCTTTCCCCGGGGGAATACCAGGTAATCCCGGCAGACCATTGGCTTTGGATTGCTACAGAAACCGGCGATGCAGCTTTTTCATGGAACAATATTGCTTTTCCTATTGAAGAAAGCGAATGCCTCATTTTACCTCCTCATGTAGAGGGTGCAAGCCTGCATTTAGAAAAAGATTGTAAACTCATTTGGTTCTCTTTGAGCGGTTTCCTCGCCAATGAATTTTTGCAAAGCATGAATGCACTTTCCAATATGCCGGTGCGCCAAGGTATGTTGCCATCTCAAGTAAACCTTATGCATCAAATTGTGCAAGTAATGGTGCGCCATAGCGGCACAAGCAATGCCAGCTTCCAGCTACAACAATTGTTATGGAGCATGATTGCCGCCCATGCAGGTCAACCTGTTGCCATGAATGCCATACTTAGCCACGAAATCTGCCGTGTGGTAGATACCCTTCGTGCCAACGACTATGCAGATAACTTCAGCCTTGCCGAAATGGCAGACATCAGCCGTGTACCGGTAGAAACCTTCCGTAAACGCTTTGTAAGTGAAGTAGGCATTCCGCCACTCAGCTACTTGCAATTCTGTAAAATGGAGCGAGCCAAAAAACTACTGCGTCTTGGCATCAGCGTGCGTGAAGCAGGTGTAAAAATTGGTATGAGCGACCCTTACCACTTCAGCAAGCAATTTAAACGTGTGGTTGGTATGAGTCCCACAGCATATTTAAAACACGTAGATGGCGCAAACCGAAAACGCAGCAAACGCCGTCGTGGCATTAAAATGAACGACAGTCTATAATATCAACACTCCAAAAAGGTGCGTTTTGTATAAGGAGAAACTATGGCTATTATTATTCGCCCCACAGAAGAAAAAGACCTTGCTTTTGTGCAAAAGCTTTGGGCAAATCCTGATGTAATGTATTATGTGGGTTTTCCAAACGGTTTACAGCAAAGCGAGGCACAAATGCAAGCTTGGTATGCTTGGCTACAAAAAAGCAAGCCGCTTACTATGCACTATTCCATATTTGAAGATGAAATATATTGCGGTGAAACCTTTTTTGAAATTGATACAAGTCATGATTGTTTAGCGTGTATGGATATTAAACTTTTACCCGCTGCGCAAGGCAAAGGCATCGCCTACCAAGCACTTGGCTTTGCACTTGCGCAAGCCAAAGCACATGGTGCAAAAATAGCCTTTGTAGACCCTGACCCCCAAAATAAAAAAGCCATTGCCTTGTATAACAAGCTTGGCTTTGTGCCTTGTACTGCGCCTGCCCATATTTTGGCACAGGAGGAAGACTACGACTGTGTATATATGGAGAAGGCATTATAAATCAATACGTGCATAAAAAATCCTTTCTGTTTTTGCAGAAAGGATTTTTAATTTAAAGCTTATTCTGTTTTGATGGTTTTTACCCCAAATATAAAATTAAAAACTATAAAATATAACAATATAATGAATGTTGTGCTAACACGTTGAACGAAAGCACAATATATTGAACTAAATAGTAGTGTTTTTTGAACGATATTGCAATATATTAAAAAACGAATGAGGTCAAATATGAGGTCAATTATATTAGAATACAATTAAACAATTAAATGTTTATTGGGTGATACTTGATGATTTGGTTATATTCAAGAACAGTTTATTTATAGCTTGTGCGCCTTGTTGCAATTCGCCCTCTATTGCGTGTCCATATACAGCAGTTGTGTTCATAGTGGCACTATGCCCTACGATTGATTTGATTGTTTCTATGGATAAATCAGACTTAGCGTAACTAATCATAGTGTGGCGCAGGGAGTGAAACGGTAAGGAAGATATTCCATATTTTTTACAAAACGCTTTCCAATCCTGATATAAAATATTAGGGTTTAAATGGTTTCCGTTTTCATCTATAAAGACAAATTCTGGGCAATAACCAAAAGCCTTTATTGTTTCTTTCTTCTGCTTTTCTAATATATCTATGGCAATTTGAGGCAGTACGATAGTGCGTATTGCGTTTTTTGTTTTGCCTGTTGTTTCTTCTTGCAAGTAATTGATTGCTCTGTTGACGGTAAGCGTTGATGTACCTTGTGCAGTAGCAAAATCTGACCACTTTAGGCCGATTAGTTCGCCACGGCGCAAGCCTAATACAGTTGCAAGCCTAAACAAATTGATTAGTTTAGCTGTATTACAGGCAGAACTAAATAGTGTTTCTATTTCTTTTTTGCTTAGTATATTTCTTTGCCCTTCGTGAGCTCCGTCCGGAATATATAAGTCTTTAAACGATGAGGCCCGAATTTTTTCGCCTGCTGCATAGTCGGCAATACAGGTTATTGTGTTTTTAATTTTATTCAGTGTAGCCTTGGACTTGCCCATTAAAAATGCTTTGTCTATACACGCTTGCGCTTGGTTGCGAGTGAGTTTGCCAATAAAGATTTTGCCTATCTCATCTGCGACATAGTGCTTATATATTGAGTTAAAATTTAACAGACTTGTTCCTCTTAAAAATCCCTGCTTTGAGGCAATATATTCTTCATACAATACGGATATTTTTTCGTCTGCTCTGTTTTTGTATTGCAGCCATTCGTCAGCCTTTTGTTCGGCTTCGTGCTTTCCGCGCTTACCGAGGATAGAAGAATAGAAATACCTGCGTTCGCCTTGGTTTTGTACGCCAATGCGCCATCTGTTTTCTGATTCTATAAATCTTGCTTCTGCTTTTCTTAACATTGTTTTGGCTCCTTGTTGTGTTTTTGTATTAAATAATATATAATGGTTATAGATTAGGGCTTTCTTTGTATCCCTAATTTGGGCACATTGTTTTGTGCTCCTTTAGTGTTCAAGGGTGGTAACCTTGGGAAGTCGTGTACGATTGTGCACGGCTTTTTTTGGTTGCAATCGAATTGGTGAGGTTCGTTGCGGTAAGCTGAAAAGTTGGTTAGTCGTAATAGTAAAATCTAAAAATATCAAGCACAGGGTAAAGCACACTTTGTGAATTGCCGTTTTCATCTTCACCGGTAGCTTCCAATAGTTCCTTGCCCTCGCCGTATACTTCTAAAACTTCACCGATAGTAAGGTTCATTCCGGGGTCCCAATCAAAATTTGCTATACAGTATTCGTTTCTGCTATTAACTAACAAGATTATATAGCCTTCTTTTCTTGAACCGTTTGTATTCAAAATTGTTCCTTTAAATTTAAAATCCAAACCTTCATAATTTTCAGGATTGCGTAAGTATTTTTTGAACGGAAGCGTTATTGCCTCTTTTTCGCGTTGTTCCAGTATTTGTTCATATGTGAGTGGTGGTTTAGGGGTTTTTGTTGGTTTCGGCGTTTTGGTAGGCTTTGGAGTTGGGGTATCCGGGCCCCAATAAAAATATTCGACTTCAGGCGGTGTTGGTAATAAAGGTGTCGGCCTTGGTGTAGGCGTAATAAAATTATTCGGCACAGCCAATACGGTTGTAGCAATAAGCATAAGTGCTAAAAGGCTTACAATTAGTTTTTTCATAATGGCTCCTTTACTCGTTTTTCTGTGATACATAGTTTGCAAAATTTAAAACTTCCAGTAACTTATCATCCGTCATATCTCGTATGCAATCAATTAGGGCAAAGAAGTAACGCTTACTATCGACTGTAATAGGTATATCCGTACGGCAGTGGTTCTCTTCGACTTTGCTTTTATTATAGTAGTTGTTTGTGGTGTAATGGTTTGTATTTTGGTCGGTACTATTTATTTGATTGAATGTTTCGCCTTGATTGTTGGGTTGATTGATTTTAACATTGGTTTGCGTTCTGTTTGCGATAATATCTGCACGCGTAACATTAAAGTATTTAGCCAACATATCTATTTTGTCCATGCGTGGAATACGGACACCTGTACACCACGAAGAAACAACTGATTTGCTAATATTAAGTTCTTTTGCTAAATCTTTCTGTGTTTTATTGTTTAGCATTAAATAGTACTTAACATTATCGCCGATGATGTATTTTAAAAAGTCACCCATAATACTGCCTCCTTTCTTTGTGGTTTCACTTTATTAGTTTTTTCATAGTTTCCTCCAATATGCAACGGCTTTACCAACAAGAAAAATGTCTTGTGGAGTATCTTTGGTGATAATAATAGGTGGATATTTTAAGTTCGCCGGTTGCAATATCATATTTCCGTTTAGTTTTTGGTAATATTTTACCGTTGCGTCTCCGTCAATAGAAACAACAACGATTTGGCCACTATACAGGTCGGCCGTTTTCTTTACGTATACAATATCGCCGTTACTTAGGACTGGTTCCATACTGTCGCCCGATACGGTAAGCGCAAAGTCGGCGTCGATATGGCTTGGAATTGATACGCTATCATCGTATTCATAGTGTTGGGTATGCGGTTGCCCTGCTGCAATTGAGCTGAGTAATGGCAAGTCGTAGGTGTTTAAATAGGATAGGTTTTTAGGAAGTTGGGGCGTTGGGGTAGGTTCGGTTTCTTCCCAACCCATAAGATAGGCTGGTGTGGTGTCTAACGCTTTTGCAAACATAACAATTTGAGATTGCTTAAAACTTCTACTGCCTTGTTCGTAATTAGATACAGTAGAACGATTTTTAGAGCCTATTTTATGTGCTAATTCTTCTTGCGACAGATTCAATTCTTCTCTTCTATCTTTAATTCTTCGACCAATTAAGAAGTTGTTTTTACTAATGTCCATAGTGTTTACTCCTTTCAGTGTTTTAATTATACAAAATGTTTTTAAAAAAATCAACAAAAAAATATTTTTTTAAAAAAGTGTTGACAATTTTAAAAACATAATATATCATCAAAAATGTACACGAAATAAGCAACAAAAAAAGGGGGTGAAGAAATGACAGATACTGCATTACTAAAATATTATTTGGAAAGAAATAAAATCACGCAAAGTGAACTGGCTAAAATGCTTGGAATTACTGTACAAAGCCTTAATACCAAAATAAATAACAAGCGTGCTTTTAGTACTGATGAGATATTTAGAATTACAAAATTGCTTAATATCTCATTAGAAGAGAGAGAAAAAATATTTTTTTATGTTGAATGTACACAATAATATGTACACAACCACAAAAGGAGCAAAATAACCGGCACGAGCCAAAACGGATTGGATTATGTAAACCAGCTATTTGCCAAGATACAACAAGACCGGTTACAAACCGAACCGAAAAAGAACCGAAGGAGTACACACTAAAGGAGAGTATTATATGAACCTAACACAAATTAAATGGCTATTGGATGTTGAGAACAACTGCAACATTATCAATATATATTTAGGAAATGACGAAAGTATAACCGTTAGCAACATAAAAAAGCTTGAGATTTTAGATTGGGAATTTGCACGCAGAGAAGTATCAAAATTAGACTTCTTTGACCACCAGTTAGACATTTATTTAAAAGAGGCAAAACCATGCGAAAAGTAAGTTTAATGTACAAGGACAGCAAAGGCGAAACCATTCGAAACGGTGCGATTGTGCAATATACTATGGCGCTGGGTAAAGGTATGGGATATGTAATGGAGTATAAAGGCCGACAAGTTATAAAAGTACGCAACAGAGAGCGATTTTACGCAATGGAATACTTTTATGATGAGAACAAGGAGTTTAAGGAAAACCACCGTATAGAAATTTTACAGAATGGAAAGAAAACGGAGGCCTGGCGATGAACAAGGTAAATAAGATTGTATATGAAGCTTTAAAGCGCATTGAATCGGAGCTAAACGAAGTAGGTTATGCCGTAGTTAATTATTCAGAACAGCGCAAAAAAGAACACGAATTAAAGCTGCATTTAGAAATTAGAAAAAGCGAGGAAGTAAAACAATGAAACTAAGCGAAAAAGAATACAGAAGCGCAGACGGGCTAAACAAGTCTACCTTATGGCACTTGATGAAAAGCCCCTTGCATTACAAATACGCGCTGGAAAATCCGACCGAAGAAACAGCAGCGTTACTATTCGGGCGAATGGTACATAAATTGTTGTTAGAATCTGATACTTTTGACGAAGAATACGCAATTTTACCGAATGTAGACAGGCGAACCAAGGAAGGCAAAGAAGCATACGCACAATTTATTGCGGGATTAAACGGACAAAGTGCGATTAGTGCTGATGATTTTGAAAAAGCCTCTGTAATGGTGCAAGCGGTAAAGGATAATCCGACTGCAAGCAAGATTTTACAAGGGCTTACCGAGACAGAGGATAGCTTGTTCTGGTCTGACGATGTGGAAGGTGTGGCGTGCAAATGCAGATTGGACGGTGTGGGGAAAATAGGCAAGAGAGGCTTTATTTTGGATTATAAGACCACGCAGGACGCGAGCTTGGACGGCTTTATGCGGTCAGCCTATAAATATGGCTATGACGCACAGGCCGGGCATTATTTAAACGGTGCGAAGGCAAATAAACTGGATATATCCGACTACATTATTATTGCACAGGAAAAAGCCGAACCATACGCAGTGAATGTGTTTGTAGCTGATTTGGATTTTGTAGAAAGCGGAAAACGCCGCATACGAGATTTGATTAGTAAATGTGTAGAATGTGAACGAAGCGGTAATTGGTACGGTTACGGTGGCGAAAACAACGATATATACAAACTGGGCGTTCCGATGTGGGCAGAAAGTGAGGAAGAATAATGCACTGGAAAAAATTAACCAATCCCGACTATATGGGAAGTTATATGTTTGACAACGATGTAAAAGAAATTATTGGCACGATTGCAAAGGTAAAAAACGAATCGGTAGCCAATATGGACGGCAAGCGTGAAGATTGCATTGTGGCGCATTTTAAAGAAAAAGAACTCAAGCCTTTGATACTGAACAGAACAAATTGTAAGACCATCAGCAAGCTGTTTAAAACTCCGCATATTGAGGACTGGGAAGGCAGAAGTATTGCAATGGTGGTAAAACAAGTAAAGGCCTTTGGTGATGTAGTAGACGCTATACGCATTAAGCCTGAAATACCTAAAGTAGCAGTTACCCCGAAATGCACGGATTGCAACGCAGATATACAAGGCGATTTTGGCAAAACTGCAAAGTGGATGGCAGAGTATACGCAAGGCAAATACGGTAAGCCTCTATGCAGTGCATGCGCCAAAAAAGCCAGTGTGAACAAACTGGAAGACGACAAGAAAGCAACAAACATTATGGCAGAAATGGAGCAGGAAAATGAATAGAACCATTATTATAGGCAATGTAACCAGAACACCCGAAAGCAAGACGGTAAACGATAAAACGGTTTGTAATTTTGATGTAGCGGTGAATGAGCGCAGAAACAATGAAAATATGGCGGTGTTTTTTAGAGTGGCTGCATGGGGCAATATGGGCGAAAATTGTCAAAAATATTTGGACAAAGGCAGTAAGGTTTGTGTAGAAGGAAAAATATCTGCAAGAGCCTACGCAGGACAAGACGGAGCACCAAAAGCCAGCTTAGAACTAATGGCAAGCAATGTAGAGTTTTTGAGCAGTAAAGGCCAGTCCGAACCAAATGTACCACAATCCGAACCGAACGCAACACAAGCCGAATACAAAGAGGTAAATACCGAAGAATTACCGTTTTAATGAGGTGATACAGTGCTGATTGTAGATACAAGAGAAAAGAAAAACGAGCATGTATTGGCTGAATTCGATAAGCAGAATACGCCCTATATTAAGCAGAAATTAGATGTGGGCGATTATATGCTGACGGACGGTATAGTAAGCATAGATAAAAAATTCGGACTGCAGGAAGTATACAGCTGCATTGTGCAAGGCCACGCACGATTTAAGCGCGAACTGTTAAGGGCACTGGAAAATAAAGTATTGTTGATTGTACTGATTGAAGACGAACGCATTGCGAGTGTTGAAGAAGTCCATACATGGAGCAATCCAAGGCGCAAAAAATGGCTGCAGCAGAACAAGAAGAAACAGGCAGGGGATAAGCGAGTGCGTATCCCTCCAGTACCGCCTTTAAGCAGTATAGAATTACAAAGAAGAATGGAAACCATGCACAAGAAATACGGTGTAAACTTTATGTTTTGTAAAAAAAAAGACACGGGTAGAGTAATACTGGAGCTGTTAAAGAAATATAGCCCAATTATTTAAGTATTATGATTTGCAAATTGGAAATCGCAAATATATTGTGCAAGTGAATTATCACGAACATAGAAAAGAAATAGGCTTGTTTGTATGTGGAAATTCTAAGGTGTACAGCTTAGGCAGCTTGTATGAAGGACATAAGCTGAAAGATGGAATAGGGATTTTGCCGTATGAGAAAAAATGAAAAACGGATAGTATGAGCAACGCTATATTTTTTTAAAAAGAATTGGTTTGTACAACGGATTTGTTAAAGAGGTTTGTTTTAAGGAACATTACAAATTTGATGATTTTAAATTAAGAATATTGAAAGGAAAACGAATATGAAAACTATACTACATTTGAATAATGCTAATTACACGATAAATTTGAAAAACAAGCAAGATGAACAAGACATCATAAAACAAGTACAGGAAGATTTTAGACAGTTCACTCTTGGCACACACAAAGATTATCGCAATGCAGATAAATTATTTTATCTTGATATGATACGTGGAAGACTTCACTTTAACTTTGATGAATACGTTCATGATTTTATTGAAGATAAAATTCGTTACGAACAAGATACCGGAGTGCTTGACAATAAATTTGAGATAGAGTTCGATTATGAATTTGCAGAGCAAGCATATAAAAAAGGGGGAAAGAATTTCTATGAAAGCGGCGAAAATAGCACACTATACGATAATATAGCAACAATTATAAAAGCGGTTATGGATTATCAATAGATACTGTACTAAACAACAGGAAACATTAGTTTGACATATCGAAAGGCATGTGCCGGATAGTATAGGTAACGGTTAAAGCAATAAATAATAATGACTTTATTCCTATGCTTGGAGATACTAAAAAAATAAATTTTAGCGATTTTAAAATATTCTATTGGAGAGAAATAAGATGGAAATAAATACCAGAAATGATAGCAATTTACCAAATATGGGGGGGCAACGCAGACAGAAGATAGAGTTGTACAGGGATAATTTTCAGAATTTTAAGAGGTTTAATATCCCTAAGGCGCAATTGGTGATAGCTGATATTCCTTATAATTTGGGCGCGAATGCTTATGCGAGCAGTTCGCAATGGTATATAGACGGTGATAACAAGAATGGGGAAAGTAAATTAGCTGCTAAAAGTTTCTTTCGGTCTGACGGCAATTTTAAAATTGCGGAATATATGCATTTTTGTGCAAGATTACTGCGAAAAGAACCGAAAGAAAAAGGACAAGCGCCAGCAATGATTGTGTTTTGTGCGTTTGAGCAAATACCAACGGTAATTGAGTACGGCAAACAATATGGATTTAAAAACAACTACCCTATATTCTTTGTGAAAAATTACAGCGCACAAGTGCTAAAAGCCAATATGAAAATTGTGGGAGCAACGGAACATGCGGTAGTTTTATACAGAGATAAATTGCCGAAGTTTAACAATGGCAGACAAATAGGAGGGAATGGCAAGCCGATACGTGGCACAGGAAAGATGATATTTAACTGGTTTCAGTGGGAACGAGACGGTAAGGAAATACCGAAAATACACCCCACGCAAAAGCCGGTAAATGTATTAAAACGCATTATAGAAATATTTACAGATGATGGCGATGTGGTAATTGACCCTGTAGCCGGTAGCGGCAGCACATTAAGGGCTTGCAGTGAGCTTGGGCGCAGCTGCTATGGATTTGAAATAGATAAAGAATTTTATGAAAAAGCGAGAGATATTATGTTAAAAGACAGATTAACAAAGTGCGAGGGGTAGAGTGCGCAGTAATAAATGTGTGTTTACTCCATTGGGAGCAAGTAACCATATGGGAAAACAGAGATATTGCAATAGAAGAACCGTTTAAGAATAATTGAGGTCAATAATGAACAAAAGATACTTCTTATATAAAGACAAAGACGGCGATTGTGTTGGAGCAAAACAAATGAGAGAACTCACTAAAGAAGATAAAATACACAGCTTGCTAAAATCTATCGTTCAGCTTTCAGAAAAAGCAAGAACAGAACTGAATATAAAAACCAGCTAACCGAGGCAGAGTGTACTTTATCGGTAAGCAAATAGCAACTAAAGGAGCATAGCAATGGATAACCTAACACCACTAACTACAAAAGAAAGAAACGCATTACACTATTTATTAGGATTTGATGATAGTGTTAAGAAATCAAATGTTTTGGAACAGCGACTCAAGAGCGTGCCGGGATTGTGGCAACAATACAGAACAGCCCTTTCCTGCATTGACAAAGTAACAACCAAAATCATTGATACAATACCGACAAAACAGCTTAAAGATTTGCACCACTTTTTAAAAAATGCACACAGCGAAGTGAAGCTGAAGTCGGTAAGCCCTACCCCTGATTATGTGCATGTAAGAAAGGAAACGATAGCAGAGATTTTGACTATGATTTGCGAAGAAAAGTGCCAATATTGCCTAAACCAAGGCAAAGAAATTGAAAACTGCAAGCTTAGAAAAACGCTGGATAGTTTCGGGATTGATGTAGAAGACCACAATACGCTTTGCAAATACGCAGTAGCAAGCTTTACAAAGGAGTAAACCTATGTTGCCCGAATGGAAAATAAAAGAAATGAAACAAGATGTTGAGAAATGCAACCGTTTTATTGACCTTTGCCAAAACGCAAGGCGAGAAGGTGAATTTTGGGATAAGGTCGGGGCATATCTAAACGCACAGTGCAAGACCGGCGGATTGAAAGCAAGCTTGTTTATTGGGATTGCAACACATATAGATGAGTATTTGCTGGAATGTGAACGGGTAGAAAGTGAATGTACCAATGAAGAATGAAGAAAAGTTACCTTATCGCCTTTGCGGTGAATGTTCCAAATTTGAATGGATTGGCAAGAACAATAATGCCGAATGGATTGGAAATTGCTTGTTTATGGATATGAAGTGTTGCGCGGAGGATATTTGTAAGGCAAAATTGAGAGTCGACACAACCGAAAGAAACATTGCTGCAAATAATAAACAAGCATTCAAAATTAAATGGTTACGAGAACGCCCCAAAGAATCGCCGGACGATGACAACGCGGCAAGCCAAACAAAACGTTGCTTAACGTGTGGGCATACTTTGATAAGCCCGATAGATAATTATTGTAGTTTAAAATGCGAAAGAGAGGCAATGGAAAATGCTAAGAGAACAGAAAGAATATAAAACGCGTATGATTATTTCCAAGAAAAAAATTATGAAAAGAAACGAGCTGAAAATGCTGAAAACCTTATTTAAAATACACGAACTGAGCTATGAAACATTGGCCGCTAAGTTAAAAATCAGCAAAGGTCGTATC
>JAEWXD010000032.1 GCA_023396045.1 Bacillota bacterium
GCAGTATGTTACCCCAACCTGTTTTGGCAAATGGCAAGAGATAACATAGCCGGTGATTGGTACCTCATGTGCCCTCACGAAATATCCACTGTAAAAGGCTATTGTTTAGAAGATAGCTACGGCAAAGAGTGGGAAGAAAAATATTGGGACTGCGTGCGAGATAATAGAATCCACAAACGTGTGATTGCCATTAAAGACCTGGTTCGTTTGATTATTAAGAGCGCTGTAGAAACCGGCACACCTTTTGCTTTTAACCGCGACCACGTAAACGAAATGAACCCCAACAAGCACAAAGGCATGATTTATTGCAGCAACCTTTGCACGGAAATCGCCCAAAACATGAAGGAAATCAGCCGTATTAGCCAAGAAATTGTGGATCAGGACGGCGAAAAAGTGGTTGTAACCGTAACCAAGCCCGGCGAATTTGTTGTTTGTAACCTTGCCAGCCTTACTCTTGGCAGAATTGATATAGAAAACAGTGAAGAATTGGAATACATTACAGAAAGTGCCATTCGTGCCTTAGACAATGTAATTGACTTGAATTTCTTCCCTGTACCCTATGCCGAAATAAACAATATGAAGTATAGACCCGTTGGCCTTGGCATCAGCGGCTACCACCACATGCTTGCCAAACACGGCATTGCCTGGGAAAACGAAAAGCATTTGGAATTTGCAGACAAAGTGTTTAACAGAATCAACTATGCTGCAGTGCGTGCGAGCAATCGCATCGCGATGGAAAAAGGCGCTTACCAATATTGTGAAGGCAGCGATTGGCAAAACGGCAATTACTTCACCCTGCGTAATTATACCGATGAAAAATGGGCAGCTTTGCGCCAAAGCGTTGCACAGCACGGAGTGCGCAACGGATACATTATGGCAGTTGCCCCTACCAGCAGCACCAGCATCATCAGCGGCACCAGTGCCGGCCTTGACCCCATTATGAATCGCTACTTCTTAGAAGAAAAGAAAAACGGTGTATTGCCCCGTGTAGCACCGGAACTTGGCCCGGACACCATGTGGTACTACAAAAGCGCCCACACCATAGACCAAACCTGGAGCGTGCGTGCCAACGGTGTACGCAGCAGGCACATAGACCAAGCCCAAAGCATGAACCTATATATCACCAATGAATATACCTTCCGCGAAGTGCTGAACCTCTATATTTTGGCATGGGAGAAAGGCGTAAAAACCATTTACTATATTCGCAGCAAAAGCCTGGAAGTAGAAGAATGCGATGCATGCTCAAGCTAAAACATAAAGGAGAAACGCAATGGATAAAGTGCAAAAAAGACCACTGTTTAACCCCAACGGCGATGTAGAAGTTGAAAAAAGGCAGATGGTAAACGGTAACACCACCAACCTGAACGACTTTAACAACATGAAATACCCTTGGGTAAGCGATTGGTACAGACAAGCCATGAACAATTTCTGGATACCGGAAGAAATCAACCTTGGCACAGATAAAAAACAATATGCAGAGCTTACACCTGCCGAAAAGCGTGCCTACGACAAAACATTGAGCTTCTTGGTGTTTTTAGACAGCATACAAACAGCCAACCTGCCGGAAGTGGGCGACTATATCAGCGCCAGTGAAGTAAACCTTTGCTTGTGCATACAAACCTTCCAAGAAGCCGTGCACAGCCAAAGTTACAGCTACATGTTAGACACCATTTGCGACCCACAGCAACGCAATGAAATTTTGTACCAATGGAAAGATGACCCGCTGCTGCTGAAACGCAACACCTTTATTGGCGATTTGTACAACGACTTTCAAACCAAAAAGGATTTGCTTACCTTTGTAAAAACCTGTGTAGCCAACTATATATTAGAAGGCGTATACTTCTATAGTGGATTTATGTTTTTCTACAACCTTGGCAGAAACAATAAAATGCCCGGCTCTGCGCAAGAAATTCGCTATATTAACCGTGATGAAAACACACACTTGTGGCTCTTCCGTAACATTTTAACGGAGCTCAAAAAAGAAATTCCCGAACTCTTTACACCGGAGTACGAAGAAATTTACCGTGCAATGATTAAAGAGGGTGCCGATCAGGAAATGGAATGGGGTCATTATGTAATCGGCGATGATATCAGCGGCTTAAACAAGCAAATGATCAGCGACTACATTATGTACCTGGGCAACCTGCGTTGCACCAACTTAGGCCTTGCCCCCAT
This sequence comes from Bacillota bacterium, assembly GCA_023396045.1. GTDB lineage: Bacteria > Bacillota > Clostridia > Christensenellales > Aristaeellaceae > JAAZPT01. Next base: position 2,176 of record JAEWXD010000032.1, read on the forward strand.
TTATGAAGGCCATATGGAAGAACCAGACAGTATGAAGTGGGTTAGCGAATACAGCAACGCCAACCTGATCAAAACCGACTTTTTTGAAGCCAGAAGCACAGCCTATGCCAAAAGCTCTGCTTTGGTGGATGATCTATAAAATAGAAAAGTGAATAAACAAAAAAGTAGCCCCTCCGGCTACTTTTTATTTGTGATTCTGTTATCCGCTTGTTTTAAAAAGTACAGGTATTTCCTAAAAATCCAACCAACAAAGCCGGAACTGCAAATATTATCGGTATAAAAGGAAACAGGCCAATACTTCGTATCAGACAATAAATACTTCTTGCCTTCTTCAGATAGATTACACCATTAGCATCTTTTCAATCCCCCTGTCAACTACGCTGACAGCTCCCTTTACACAAGACGGCCTTTCTGCTTGTAGCTTTAATTTACTCAACTATAATTTTCAAAAGCCAACATATTTCCGATTTTAATAGAGAATCCCAACGCTTGATACATCTGCACATCGCAATCTGCACAGCCAACAATCATAGAACTGACTCCACTTTCTTTATAGGCATGCTGCACCAAGTTACGAGCAATTCCTTTATGCCTGTATTGCGGACAAATATAAAAATCCTCAAATATTCCGCTTAACTCATAATTAAATGTTGAAAAACCCGGCGTGATTGAACAGCACCCTATTAACAACGCTTTATCCCATGCCCCATAAAAAATTATTTGCCCCGCTTCCTTAGATTTCCCCAAAATCACCTGCAATCGCCCTTTATTCTTTCGTTGTTTTGTGATAGAATACAATAGAATTTATGTATGTATTTACATGAAAAATATACAATTCTAAGGTGAGTATGGAACACGAAGGCTTTATGCAAATGGCACTGCAAGAAGCACAAAAAGCCTATGCTTTGGGCGAAGTGCCCATAGGCGCTGTGGTGGTGCAAAACGGGCAAGTAATTGCTCGTGCGCATAATTTAAGCCATAGCACAAACAACCCCTTGGCACATGCAGAGCACCTTGCCATACAAGCGGCCTTGCAAGCAACAGGGCAGAAGTACCTAAGCGACTGTACACTCTATGTTACCTTAGAGCCTTGCCCCATGTGTGCAGGGGTATTGCTTATGGCCAGGCTCAAAGAATGTTACTTTGCAGCGGCAGATGCAAGGCAGGGATGTGTAGAAAGCCAGTATAATTTATTAGACGATACTTGTTTTTACCACCGAGTAAAAAGCTGTGGCGGCATTGCAAGGCAAGAGGCAGAACAACTATTGCAAACCTTTTTTAAGGAGAAAAGAAAATGATACAGATAGATGATTTTATTAAAGCGCTCAAGCTAACTGTGCTTTCGGGCACAAGCAAGCAAGAGATGGATATCTCTGTAACAGACTTAAACCGCCCCGGTATGCAATTTTTTGGTTATTACCAATATTTTGCATACGAGCGCCCACAGGTAATCGGCAAAGTAGAAATGACCTATCTGGAAGAATTACCCGAAGAAAAGCGCCGTTTGCGTTTGGAAAAATACTTCTCCTATGCCATACCTTGCGTGGTGATCTGCCGTGGGCTGACCCCACCGGACGACTTTTTGGAAATTGCCAAAGCACATGATGTGCCGGTGTTCCTAAGCCATGTAACCACCACCAAGTTCAGTTTTCAAATAATTACCTATTTAAACAATGCGCTTGCCCCACGCATTACCAAGCATGGCGTGCTTGTAAATGTATTTGGCGAGGGCGTGCTCATCACAGGCGATAGCGGTGTAGGCAAAAGTGAGGCTGCACTGGAACTTATCAAGCGTGGGCATCAGCTTGTGGCAGACGATGTTGTGGATATTTGCCGTGTAAGTGAAAACCGTTTGGTAGGCGAAAGCCCGGAAATGGTGCGCTATTTTATGGAAATTCGCGGTATAGGTATTATTGATATACGTGCCATGTATGGTGTTGGCTCTGTAATACTTAAAAAATCCATAGATTTTGTTATGCATTTGGAAAAATGGGATAATACCAAGGAATACGACAGGCTGGGCTTGCAAGAAGAAACCGTAAGCATATTGGGCGTAAAAGTGCCTCACTTGCTTACACCTGTAAAACCCGGCAGAAATATCGCCATTATTATAGAAGTGGCAGCGCGTAACCTGAGCCTTAAACGCATGGGTATCAGTGCCGCCAAGGAACTGGATAACAGGCTCAATGCCATGCTGTCCAAAAGCGTAGAGCAGTAGGAGAAAACATGTATTATATAGGTATAGACATTGGAGGCACAGACCTCAAAACAGCCATTGTAGATGCACAGGGTAAAATACTTGCCAAAGCGCAATGCCCTACCTTTGCAAACCGTGCATATCAGGACATTGTGAAGGATATGTGCAGCACCGCTTTGGAAGCCTTACAAGAAAGCGGCGTGCAGCTTACCGACATTCACAGCGTGGGTGTAGGTATCCCCGGTATTGCAAACGAAAACACCGGTAAAGTTATTTTTTGCACCAACCTCTCCTGGTATGATATTCCTTTGGCAGAGGAAATACAAAAACACATTAACAAACCTGTATTTATCAATAACGATGCCACTGTGGCAGGCTATGCAGAAAGCATGGCAGGCGTAAGTAAGGATACCCACAGCAGCGTGTTCATTACCTTGGGCACGGGCATAGGTGCCGGTATTGTTATCAACGGCAAGCCTTGGAGCGGTTTTCATGGCATAGGCAGTGAACTCGGCCATGCCACATTGGATATGATAGACGGTGTGCAATGCACCTGTGGTAACAAAGGCTGCGTAGAACGCTATTGCAGTGCCACTGCCATTATTCGCATGGCAAAAGAAGCTCTTGCCAATATAGACAATAACCTCATGTTACAAAAATGCAATGGCAATTTAGATAACTTAAATGCCAAAATGATATTTGACGCCGCCAAAGAGGGCGACCCCATTGCCACCAATGTGTTCAACACCTATATTGAATACCTGTGCAAAACCATTGCCATGGTGATCAATATCATAGACCCTGAAGTGATTGTATTGGGTGGCGGCCTTAGCAAAGCAGGCGACTTCCTGCTCCACGCAGTGAACGCCAATATAGAAAAACATTTGTTGTTTAAAACCTGTGCATACCCACGCATAGCCATTGCAAAATTGGGTGCAGATGCCGGTGTAATCGGTGCTGCCCTGCTTGGAAAATAAAGGAGAATAGTATGGAGATCAAAGCATTATACAGAGATACAAACTTACAAGACGGCCAAGAAGTACGCCTGCACGGTTGGGTGCGCACCGTTCGTGATAGTAAAAAATATGGATTTATAGAACTCAACGACGGCAGTTTCTTTAAAAACGTGCAAATCGTTTGTGAAGATGGTATAACCGAAAACTTTGCAGATGCTATGAAGCTTACCGTTGGCTCTGCCATAGAAGTGGTAGGTAATGTAGTGCTTACCCCTACCATGCAACAACCCTTTGAAATCAAAGCCACTTGTGTTGTAACCGAAGGCCTTGCAGATAGCGCCTATCCGCTACAAAAAAAGCGTCATACCTTTGAATATTTGCGCACCATTGCCCACTTGCGTGCAAGAAGCAATACTTTTAGCGCCGTGTTCCGTGTGCGCAGCTTGGCTGCCCAACTCATTCACCAATATTTTGCAGAAAACAACTTTGTATACGTACACACCCCCATTATCACCTCCAGTGATGCCGAGGGTGCAGGCGAAATGTTCCAAGTAACCACATTGGACCTTAACAATGTGCCAAAAACCAAGGAAGGCGAAGTAGACAACAGTAAGGATTTCTTTGGCTGCCATACCGGCCTTACTGTTTCCGGCCAGCTCAACGGCGAAACCTATTGCATGGCTTTTAAAAACATCTATACTTTTGGCCCAACCTTCCGTGCAGAACGCAGCAACACCCCGCGCCATGCTGCAGAATTTTGGATGATAGAACCGGAAATTGCCTTTGCAGATTTGCAAGACGATATGTTCCTTGCTGAAGATTTGCTCAAATATGTAATCCGTGGCGTACTTGCCAAATTGCCGGAGGAAATGGAATTCTTTAACACCTTTGTAGACAAAGAATTATTAAACCGTTTAAACCTGGTAGTAAACAAAGCCTTTGTAAAATGCAGCTATACCGATGCCATTGAAATTTTACAAAACAGTGGTGTGGAATTTGAATACCCTGTATCCTGGGGTACAGACCTGCAAACCGAACACGAACGCTACTTAACCGAAAAACACTTCGGTTGCCCTGTGTTTGTGTATAACTACCCTAAAGAAATCAAAGCCTTCTATATGCGCCAAAATGAAGACGGCAAAACCGTTGCCGCAACCGACCTTCTCGTACCCGGTGTAGGCGAATTGGTGGGTGGCAGCCAAAGAGAAGAACGCTTGGACGTATTAGAAGCCCGTATACAAGAGCTTGGCATGAAATTGGAAGACTATGCTTGGTACTTAGATACCCGCCGTTATGGCACTTGCAAACACGCCGGCTTTGGTATCGGCTTTGAACGCTTGATTATGTACCTCACAGGTATGAGCAACATTCGTGATGTAATTCCTTTCCCACGCACCACAGGTAGTGCAAACTTCTAACATGCAAATAAAAGAGAGTTTACAGCGTTGCCAAAGCGTTGCAGAGGCAATGGATTTGCTGATAGAGCTTTGTAGGGAACATTCCTTTGATAAACAAGGCGTTTTGCAAATTGAAACCGAACAGCAAAGCCTCTACTTCCACATAGCAAAGGGCATTGCAAAAATAAGCCCCACGCAAGCCGATACTGTATTGCAATGCACAGAACAAGCAGCAAAAGACTTGCTTTCCGGCAAGCTGAAACCAAGCCTTGCCCTTCTGTTTGGCAAAGTTAAGCTCAAAGGCGACAAAGATTTGCTGTTGCAAATAAAAAAACAACTTGCATAAGCCGGCGAATAGCCGGCTTTTTTAATGTGTAAACTTGGAATATTATGTATTGTTTTATTATAAAGCACTCTTATATCGTAAAGTTATGCAAGCCCCTGCTACACCATAAGCCCAGCTATCCCCACGCAAGCAGTAGCGGCAAATAAAGCCCTCCTTGTGTAAATGGGGGGAAGAAAGTGCGTAAGCACTTTCAGGGTGGATTGTGGCAAGGCGAGTTGTGGGCAGAACGGATTTTAAAGAACTATGCTTTGTCTTTGCAGTTTCACATAAGATACAGCATATATTTTTTATACTTGGTTTAATTGCTAAGTAGTGGCAAACCAACAAATAAGTGAATATTATAGTTTTATTGTAAACCACGCTTGTATTGTTAAGTTATACAAGCCCCTGCTACACCGTACCCCAGCTTTACAATCCCCCGGTCAAACGCAAGCGTTTGACAGTCCCCTTTACACAAGGCGGCCTTTTTAGCAGCTACTTCCTTCAAAAATACCCAAACAAAAAGAAGCCTCAAAGCATAGAGGCTCCTTTTTGTTCATCAGAAAGGAAAATGTTATGAACTAAAAAAGTCCATATAGGAAAAAGAAGGATAAAAAAAGAGTTTTACAATGTATGTAGGAGAAGACATACATTTAACTTAGCATTACTATAGCATAAAGTTTTGATATTGTCAAACTATTTTTATGCAATATGTATTTAAAATTTCCGTAAATTACAAGTTTGCGCAAAAAACAATATAATACAGATGTTTCACTTGTCTTGTAATTTATATATATCTTTATTAAAAATTAAGCAAAAGTGTTTTTATATTTTGTAAAAAGCAGTTTGGCCGGCAAATAAAAATGCAACATAAATACGCTTGTGTCTTTACACTACACAGCAAATTCCTTGCATAATGCTTATGAGGGCATACATAAACGCACGGCAAACAATGCGGTTATTTTACAAAGTATGGGCAAGCACTTATAGAAGGCAAAACAATAAAAATGGTTAATGTTTACAAACTTTTTTATAATATACTACACGCATATAGGAATTTATGTTATACTATTATACATGAAAACAACATAGAAAGGGAACAGCTATGACTAAATTTAAAGACATGCAATATGTGCGCCCCGATTTTGCCAAATTGATGGAAGAATGTAAGGCTCTACTCAAAGCAATGAAAGAAGCCAAAAGCAGCGAAGAATTCTTTGCCGCCTTTATGGCCATAGACAAAAAGATGCAAAATTTGAATACCATGTATACCTTGGTAAACATTCGCAACAGCATCAACACCAAAGACGAATTCTATGATGCAGAAATGACTGCCATGGATGAAAACATCCCTCAATTTGCAGAAATTTCTACCACTTCTGCACAAATTTGCTTAGACAGCCCCTACCGCGCTGAAATAGAAGCAAAATACGGCAAACATTTATTGGAAAAATATGAAATTCGCACCAAAACCTTCCGCCCTGAAATTGTAGAAGATTTGGTAGAAGAAAACAAACTTTCCACAGAATATGAAAAATTGCTTGCCGGTGCAGAAATTGAGTTCCAAGGCAAAACCTACAATTTGAGCGGCTTAACACCATTTGCACAGGACCTAAACCGTGAAACCCGTAAAGCTGCAAGTGAAGCTGCATACGGTTGGCTCAGTGCACTCCAAGTC
>JAEWXD010000052.1 GCA_023396045.1 Bacillota bacterium
GATTTTGTTGCAGATTGCAGAACCACCCAAAGCATGGGCAATTCCTTAAGCCCGGTGTTGCTAAGCCCTTATGAAAATTTGGTGCGTATTATGACGGTGCATAAATCTAAGGGCCTTGAGTTTGATATTGTGTTTGTTATGGGCATGGACTTACCATTACTTAGCACCATAGAACAAAGGGCAGAGCTTTCCATACATAAACGCTACGGGCTTGCCATGGCGTTTCGAGATGCCAATACCCATATTAAGCATGATACTGCCATTAACCTTGCCATTAAAAATGTGCGTATGCAAGAGCTGAAGGCAGAGCGGGCAAGACTTTTGTATGTGGCTATGACGCGTGCCAAGGAAGTTCTGTACCTTGTGCATAGTGATAGAAATGCCGAGCAAGAAGCAAAAGAGATAGATGCTATAGAAATTGCAAATGCAAGCAGCTTTGGCGATTGGGTGCGCCTTGCTCTTTGCCATGGGGATGATTTTTTGCAAAGCTTCCCGGCCAAAGAATATAGCCAGGACTTTATTGATAGTGGTTTACAGGCTGTAAATTTACAAAACCTATCTCAAAGTGCAGGCTTTTGGAATTGGGATTTTAAGCAATGCTATGTAAACACCCAAAATGACATTGTAGATTTTGTACAGAAAACTTTGCAAAAACAAGAAGTAAAGAGCTTGCTGGATAGCCTTCCTGCACCTGTTATTAAGCAAACTATAGAAATAGAAAAAGACCACTTTAAAGACACCCGCATTGCCCAGGAAGGCGATATTCTAATTGAAAAATTTTCTGTGGGTTTATTGTGTGATGTACTGATGAAAAGCGATACCTATCGTTTGCAATTCCCTATTAGCGATAATCCTGTACCATTTCCCAAGCCACATCCTGTGCCACTGTATCAGTTTAAATCTATTGCAGATCTTCCCGGCCCGGATGAAATGTTTAAAAAGCAGCCACAAACAGCGGCACAAATTGGTACCATTACTCACTTTTTAATAGAAAAATTAAAAGTACCCGCCTTGCGAAAAATATTTAAAGCCGGCGGCATAGAGCATAGCTATAAGCAAATGGCAGAAAACTTCACTCCCCAAACGGGAGATGTTTTTCATACCCCTGTGCTTACAGAGGAGCGTTTGCAGGTGCTGCGCCAAGAGCTGAAACAAAAAACGGTAAAAAGCCCCGAGCTTGTTGCCGTTATGCAAGAGCTGGAAGCCATTATGCATCGCTCCAAAACCTTGATACCGGGGCGCACGGTAAACTTTAGCAATGTAGATTTGTTTTCTATTATAGAGTTCTATATCAGCCCGCTTGGTATTGCTTTGCAAAACAGCCACTTGTATTTTAAAGAAAAAATGCTTGCCCTTTACCTTACCGATTGGGAAGTGCCCATACTCAATGGTGTCATAGATCTTTGTTTTCTACAAGGCGACCAATGGATTATTGTAGATTTTAAAAATGCACGTTTGGATGAGATTCCGGAAAAATACAAATACCAAATTGCTATATATAAACTCATGCTTACACTTACCACAAAATATTCTGTAAAGGAATGTTATATTTATTCCCTAAAAGACGGGAAGGCATATCGTATTTAAAATGTTATTATTGTTGATCATTATTTATATTATTTTTATTTCCCTCGGCTTGCCGGACTCTATGTTGGGCACTGCTTGGCCTGTGATGTATGGCGATCTTCATGTAGACATAGGCTTTGCGTCCATTGTATCTATGATTACATTGTTCAGCACCTCGGCAATTAGCTTTGTGAGTGGTAAATACATACGCAAATATGGCACATTTAAGCTTACCTTTGTGTCTGTATTGTTTACCATTGCAGGCATGCTCGGTATAGCCTTATCGCCTAATATTTGGGTGGTGTGCCTGTTTAGTGTAATACTTGGTATGGGTGGCGGTGCTATAGACGCTGCCCTCAACGCTTATGTAGCCAAACACTTCAGTACAAGGCATATGAGCTGGCTGCATGCTTTTTGGGGGGTGGGGGTAAGCCTTAGCCCTGTATTGTTGGCACCATTTTTAAAGAATGCAAATTGGCGCTTGGGCTATATTGCCGTTATGGCTTTGCAAAGCCTGCTTGCCTTGTTTGTATTTATCAATCGTAAGCAGTGGCTGTTGATTCCGGAAAATTTTGACCTGCCGGCCAAGCATAAACAGCTTACCACCTGGCAAATATTGTGTAAAAAAGGCTTGCTTAGCTCTATAGCCTGTTCCGGCATGTACTCTGCCTTAGAGTTTACCTTAGGTACTTGGTGTGCAAGTTTCCTTGTGTTTTATAGTGGTCAAAATCCGGAAAATGCGGCATTGTTTGTAGCGGTGTACTACGCCGGTATTACCTTGAGCCGTATATTGACCGGTTTTATCAGTGAAAAATATACAGACAATCGCCTTTTGCACGGTGGTGCTGTGCTTGCTTTGTTTGGTATTGCTATGTTATTTTTTAAAAATCAATATATTATTATGGCAGCTATGTTTTGCATAGGCATGGGCTATGGGCCTATTTACCCTGCACAATTACATCGTATACCCCAACTTTTTGGGCATAGCTATGCAGCGGATATTATCGGCTTTCACATGGCAGGCTCTTATACTATGGGCTTTTTGGTGCAAAACGTGGTTGGTTTTGTAGCCGATAAAAGCAGCTTTGTCATTTTACCCTATACCTTACTTGCCTGTTGCGCACTGCTGTTTGTGTTTAATCAAACCACCATACAGCGCACAAAATAAAGAACTATGGAATTTATACAAAAAGAAGAAATATATAAAGGCTGGTCTGGCGATAAAAAATACCATGTTGTAAGCATGGAGGGCACACATTATTTATTGCGCGTGGCTGATATTACGCAGCTTGATAAAAAACAAGCTGAATTTCATATTATGCAAAAGCTTGCCGCCTTGGGTGTTCCCATGTGTAAAGCCCTTGATTTTGGTGTAAGCCAAGAAGGTGTTTATGCACTTCAATCTTGGATTGATGGCATTGATGCAGAGGAATGTATCCCAAAGCTTACGCAAAGCGAGCAATACAGCTACGGCTGTGAGGCAGGGCGTATACTTAAAATGATACATTCTATTTCTGCACCCCAAGATAGAGAGGGTTGGGAAGACTATTTTAACCGTAAGATAAATAGAAAAATTCAAAAATACCAGCAATGCCCAATAAAATATGAAAACGGGCAAGCTTTTTTGAACTATATTCATCAAAACCGCCATTTGCTAAAAAACAGGCCTCAAACCCTTCAACATGGCGATTATCATATTGGCAATTTTATGATTGGCAACGATAAGCAACTCTATGTGATTGATTTTAATCGTTTTGATTATGGGGATCCTTGGGAAGAATTTAACCGTATTGTGTGGTGCGTACAAAAATCCCCCTTATTTGCAAGCGGCATGGTAAACGCCTACTTTGATAATAAAGTGCCATTGGCATTTTGGCACCTGCTTGCCCTCTATATTGCAAGCAACACCCTTTCGTCTGTTTCTTGGGCTGTACCCTTCGGGCAAAAACAAATAGATATTATGTTACAACAAGCCAAGGAAGTTTTGCTCTGGTATGATAATATGCAAAACCCCATACCTACCTGGTATGTAGAAAATAATGCAAATGAAATGTAAAAAATAATTTTAATGGAGAATTCGTATGGACTTTTTAACCCTATGTAAAGAGCGCTACTCTTGTAAAAAATATGCGTCCACCCAAATTAGCAAAGAACAATTACAAGTTATCTTAGAAGCCGGTCGCTTGGCACCCACAGCCAAAAACAATCAGGAACAACACATCTATGTAATACAATCACAGGAAGCGCTTGCCACCATAGATAAAATTACACCTTGTCGCTATGGCGCACCCATCATGTTGCTTATTTGCTTTGATAAAAACAACACCTATACCTATCCCGGTCAAAAATATGACTCCGGTATAGAAGACGCTACCATCGTGGCTACGCACATGTTATTGGCTGCAAAAAGTGTAGGCGTGGATAGCTGTTGGGTAAACTTCTTTGACCCGGATGAAGTAAAAAAAGCCTTCGCCATTCCGGAAAATGAAGAAGTGCTCACATTTATAGACCTTGGCTACCCTGCAGAAGGCACTTTGCCCACTGCAAACCATGCAAGCCGTAAACCATTGGAAGAAACGGTGAGCTATATTTAAGTAACAAAAAAGGCAAGCACCGTGCTTGTCTTTTTACTTATATAAATCTATAAAATACTTCGTATAACTTCTCAACGCACTCGGAAATGCCAGTGTGTGCAAAATCTTTTTGGCGTTTACAAATTGTAAAGTATCTTCATCTGTATGTTCTACAAAAATATCGTAGGCTTGCATATGCCATTCCTTATGGGTAAATATATGCTTGGCATTTTGTATTTTTTGTATGCGCAATATAGAAAGTCCCAAAGCTTGTACCTTTTGCTTGGCTTCTGTTATGCCGATATGCCCTTTTATATAGGGGAATTCATATAGACCTGCAAGCAAGCCCTTGACAGGCCTTTTTTGTACGGCTACGCAGTCCTTATCATGCAAAAGCAGTATGGTTAATTGCTCTATTTTGCGTTCCTTTTTAGGAGGAATGATGGGGTATTGCAAAGTTGTGTTGTTGGCAAAGGCTCCACAATGCGTTTGCAAGGGGCAAAGCTCACATTTTGGTGCGGCATTGGGCAAGCAAACACTTGCCCCTAAATCCATTAAAGCTTGGTTAAAGTTGCCAAAATCACTTTGCATACGCTCTGAAAAATAGGCTTTGGCAATCTGCTTTGCTTGTTCTTCCTTTACGCTGTAGGGGTAGCAGGTAAGCCTTGCAAACAAACGCAATAGGTTGCCATCTATGGCAGGTGCTTTTTCGTTAAATGCAATGGAGGCAATGGCAGCCGCAGTATAAGGGCCAATACCTGCAATGTTTAAAAGCTCTGCATAGCTGTTTGGCATTTGCCCGTGGTAATGTTCCATAATTTGCACTGCACCCTTGTGCAAGTTGCGCACACGGCTATAATAACCAAGCCCTTCCCAAAGCTTTAAGTATTGTTCTTCCTCGGCGTTGGCAAGGCTTGCAATGTTGGGAAAGGCTTTTATAAAACGCAAAAAATAAGGCTTTACTGCCTCTACTCGTGTTTGTTGCAGCATAATTTCAGATACCCAAATATAATAGGGGTTCTTGTTTTCTCGCCAAGGTAAAGCTCTTGCGTTTTGTGCATACCAATGCAACAGGGCATTTTCAAAAGTTTCTTGCATACTACCACCTTTCTTTGGCTATTGTAATGCAAAATTTATTTTTGTGCAAATTATAAAATTGCAAAAATCTATTGTATTTTATATAAGTATCTGTTATAATAATTTTATACAATTAAATTGTAATTAGTTTTATTTGAATTTTGGAGGATATAGAATATGGAAAAAAGAACCGGCGTAATTACCTTTGCAGGTAACCCAATGACCCTTGTTGGCAAAGAGATAAAAGTAGGTGATGTAGCACCTCAATTCACTGCTTTAAAGAACGATTTAACCCCTTTCAGCTTAGAAGAGTTAAAAGGCAAAGTGGTGCTTATTAGTGTTGTGCCGTCTGTAGATACCGGTATTTGTGAATTGCAAACCATTCGCTTTAACCAAGAAGCAAACCAATTGGATAATGTTGCTATCATTACCGTCTCTGTAGATTTACCTTTTGCCATTGGCAGATTCTGTGGTGCAAAAGGCATAGACAAAGCCATTACCCTTTCCGACCACAGAGATTTAAGCTTTGGTACAAACTATGGTTTTGTAGTAGAAGAGTTGCGTTTGCTTGCTCGCGGTATTGTAGTTATTGACACCAAAGGCATTGTACAACATGTAGAATACGTTCCGGAAATTGCCAGCCATCCGGATTATGAAAAAGCTTTGGCTGTTGCAAAAAACCTATAATTTTTAAACTTTGAACCATGCCCGCAAGGCATGGTTTTTGTTTTGCCTTAACTTGTATAAAGTGATACAATGTGCTACTATTTTGTTACACTGCATTTACAATGTACTGCATTAAAATGAGGGGGGATTGCTATGCAAAAACAAAAAACGGTTGCCTATGCAGCACTTTGCGCATTGGTAATACTTGCTTTGCTCTATATGTATATAGGTCAATTCAGCCATCCCTTTGCAGATGATTTTAGCTTTGCCATAGGTACTCGTAACGCATGGAAACAAAGCCATAGTATATCCGCAGTGCTTTCTGAAAGTTTTGCCCAGGTAGTGCAAAGCTATCAAGACTGGCAGGGTTCTTTTTTGGCTGTATTTTTGTTTACACTCAACCCTATTGTATTTGCATATACGCTGTATCCTTTGAGTTCTATATTACTGATTGTTTTGTTTGTAAGTAGTAACTTTGTATTATGCTATACATTGCTGCATGTGCCGTGCAAGCAAAGTAAGCTCAAAAGCCTTGCCCTTGCGGCTGCTGTTGTATTTATACAATTATTACTGTTGCCAAGCCCCTATGAATATTTTTATAACTATATTAGTGGGTGTTATTATACCGTTTTTCAAAGCTTAGCCTTGTTTGCTTTTGCTTACATAGCAAGAATTTCCAAGCTGAGCAAAGTTGCATACTGTATATTACCCCTGTTATTTTTTATCATTGGTGCAGGCAACTATATTACTGCTGTTTTTTGTATTACGATATTGGCAATGTTGTTGGGTTTGGTGCTCATTAAAAAACAAAAGCAAAGGCCTGTTTTATACCTATTGTGCATTGTGGCACTTTGTACAAGCTTGCTAATAAGTGCCTTGGCCCCGGGCAACGCACAAAGGCAAAGCCTGTTGGCAGAAGGTTTACCTTTGCATCCGGTAAAAGCCATTGCTTTGTCTGCTCTTGCTTCTATGAAAATAGGGGCACATATGTTTGATTTTAAACTGTTGCTCGTAGTGTTTGTCTTTTTTTACTTAGGGGATTTCCCTAAAATTTCGCCCATTGTTTTGCTTGTGGCAAGCTTTCTGCTAACCACGGCACAGTTTACACCTATATTTTATGCGCAAGGCAACGCAGGGCCGGATAGAATTTATACTTTAATATATTGCAATACCTTTATTTTATTTTGTTTTAATGTTTGGAATTGTATGCAGCATATACGGCATAAACTAAAAGCAATGTACTTAATACCCTTGTGTGTTCTTAGTATTGCCATTACAATTCTGTTGCCACCTGCCAGTAATCTATACAATATCTATGCGGATATAAGGCATGGGCATATACAAAACTACCATAGTCAAAAAATGCAAAGGCATTTACAAATGGAGCAAGCAAACGCAGATGCAGAAGTATACCTTGCCCCCATTACTGTGAACCCTCACACTTTAGAAACAGGTGATTTTGATGTACAACACAATTGGATCAATATAGCCTATGAAAAATATTACAATATTGCCTACGTACATAATAAGGAGAAATAGCGTGTTATTAAGCAAAAAACAAAAAGAACAAGGTTATGTGTGTATATTGGCTACGTTGATTTGGGCATTTATTGCCCATGGTTACTATTTTACCAGCCATGCTTTTTCGCATGATTCTTTGATGGTGGCATCTTTCCAAAATCAAGAATGGCAAATATCCTTGGGGCGTTATTTAATGCCGGTATATCGTTATTTTAGAGGAAATATTAGCACGCCGTGGTTAATAGGTATATGCGCTATACTATTTTGTGCAGCAAGTGTATGGCTTATTGTGGATATGTTTCAGGTTTATAATAAAACCTATACCATACTCATTGCAGGTATTATGATGGTAAACCCTGTGGTGATTGCACAAACTGCCACCTATATACCTTGGCTGGATATTTATATGTGTTCCTTGTTTTTTGCAGTGTTTTCTATATGGTGCTTGCAAAAATTTTCTTGGTATAGGGCAATCATTGCGGTGCTCAGTTTAAGTATATCCATGGCTTTATACGGCTCCTATATCACCGTAACTGTGGTTTTAGCAATGTTTTATATCATGCATCTGAACTATAATAAAGTATCACTTTCACAAATGGGTATCAAAATCCTGCAAATGCTCGCCGTGGTTATAGCCGGCGCAGTCTTGTATTTTATGGTATTTAAAATTGTGCTTTATGCTACAGATATTGCTGTTGCAGCCTCCTATAATAGTATAGAAAGTGCCGGGGATTTTAGTGATGTGAGTGTATGGTCTTTATTAAAAAGAGCATGGCATATATTTTTTTACAGGTTAAGCGTTGGTAGAAACACACATCCGGGCTTGGTGCAAGTCTTGTATATTTTGCTTGGTGTTTGTTTTGTTGTGCAAAGCATACTTTGTAATATGCAAACCAAACATAAAGCATTATCTGTGCTATATAGTACGCTTGTATTTTTGTCTTTACCATGGGTAACAAACAGTATGTTTATTTTATCCGGGGGCAATGTATCTCACATGCTGGTACAATATGCAATGTATTTCATTGGCATAGCGGGCATTTTATTTCTGCATTGGCAAACGGAAACCGGCAGCAAAGCTTTGTATGTATTACAAAGAGCCTTGAAAGTAACGAGCATTGTTTCTATTTGTATTGTTTTATGGAGCTTTACCGTTTGGGGTAATGGCCTATATTTAAAAAAACGCTTGGCAGCAGATCATACAGATCAATTTATGGCTCGTGCTTTAGAGCATATAGAAGCATATCCCGGTTATGTGGCAGGCGAAACGCCTGTGGTATTTACCGGTAACTTTTTAAAAAGTTCAGCGCAAGGGGAAGTGGGGCAATTTGACGGTATGTATAATAAAGCAACCGGTTTCTCTTCAGATACTTCTCTAACGCATCGTAATTCTTATATGAATTATTTTAAATATAAGTCTATTAACATTAAGCTTTTGGAAAACGAGGAATGGTATGCATATTCTGAAAGAGAAGATGTTCAAGCCATGCCGATATTTCCTCAAAAAGACAGTTTGCAAATGATAGACGGTGTTTTGGTGGTAAATTAAGAGGCTATAAATAAAAAAACGATTTTTAGTTTTTTTGCAATTTAAAAACTTATAAAGTGGCTATACAAAGCTTTTTGCAAGTTGAAATAAATTTGTTTTCCACATGTTCTTGTTTGTACTTAAAAATATTTATTTTAATATAGCCATATAAGCCGCTTTATTGTATAAAACAGCAAAAAAAAGAGAAAACAGAGAATGTAGTATTCTTTGCAAACCCAAGTAAAATAAAGCTTTTTTTAAAAATGCAAATGCCATATAGCACTTGCATTTTTATTTTGAAATGCGTATGCTTTGGTAGTAATAAAATGTAGGGGGAAATATGGATTTACATGGATTAACGCCTGCGCAAGTGCAGGCAAGTAGGGAAAAACACGGTAGCAATACTTTAAGTAAGTTGCCGGTAGACCCATTATGGAAAAAAATATTACAGGGATTTACAGACCCTATGATACTGATTTTGGTAGTAGCCTTGTTTGTGCAGGTGATACTCTATTTTTTAGGGGAAACCGAATGGTTTGAACCTGTGGCGGTGTTTGTGGCTATTATGATTGCAAACGGTGTTTCAGCCGTAAGCGAAAGTAAGCAGGAAGGTAAGGCTTCAGCCCTTCGTGAAGAAGAGGAAGCCAAGGAAACAGCAAAAGTACTCCGTGAAGGTGCTTTGCAGGAAGTACATGTTTCAGAACTTGTGGTAGGCGATATTGTGTACCTGCAAGCAGGGGATAAAGTACCTGCAGATGGCTTGCTTGTGCAAGGTAATATTAAAGTAGACCAAGCTGCACTCAATGGCGAAACCGAAGAAGCAAAAAAAACAGCTTATATCGTGGGGGAATACAATACCAAAGATTTATTGAACCCTTACTACATCTATCGCGGTACGGTAGTATGTGCCGGTGAAGCCTATTTTGAAATTGCCGTTGTGGGCGATAACACTTTGTTTGGTGCTCTTGCCTTAGAAGTGCAGGAGGAACAAAGAGAAACCCCACTACAAGTAAAATTAAGAAAATTGGCAAAGCAAATATCCACCTTTGGTTATATTGGCGCTACTTGTATTTTTTTAGGTATCTTCTTAAAAACCATCTTTACAGGCAGCTTACCGGTGGGCGCATTGCAATGGGTGCGCTTGGTGTTGGACGCCATTACCGTATCTGTAACCATCATTGTATGCGCCGTACCCGAAGGCTTGCCTATGCTCACTTCCATACTGCTGTCTTTCCAAAGTTTAAAAATGGCAAAAGACAATGTGCTTGTGCGCAAAATCAACGGTTTGGAAACCGCCGGCAGTTTAAATATTTTATTTAGCGACAAAACCGGCACCATTACCGAAGGTAAACTATCTGTGGTGGAACTGGCTACAGGCAATGTGCGCGTGTTCCAAAAATTAGAGCAATTGCCGGAAAATTTGGTGCAGGAAGTGGTGGCCGGCATAGGTGTAAACAACAGTGCCAAAGAAAGCCAAGGCAAAATTATAGGTGGCAACAGTACCGATAGAACTTTAATGGCTTTTTTAACCCATGAAAACCAACATGAAAAAATCAGCAAAGAAGAAATTCATAGCTTTAACGCCTTTGATTCTGCCAAAAAATTCTCCAATGTAAACATTGTTAGAAACGGCAAAACCTATACCTATATCAAAGGTGCCCCGGAAAAAATCATAGAAAAATGCACCCATTATTTAGATGAAGAGGGTAATGTAAAAGAGCTTGTGGAAGTAAACTATTTGCATAGCTATATGAACGGTCAAGCCGGCCGTTCCATGCGTTTGCTTGCCGTTGCTCGTGCTGAAGGCCAGGATACCGACCAGGACTTTACCTTAATCTGTGTATTGTCTATAAGGGACAATGTGCGCAAAGAAGCCGTACAGGCTATGCAAGAAGTGCGCAATGCCGGTATACAAGTGGTTATGGTTACCGGTGATAGAAAAGAAACTGCCGTGGCGATTGCCAAAGAAGCAGGACTTTTTACTTCTTCGGAGGATATTGCCATCACTTCTGCAGAAATGGCAGAAAAAACAGACGATGAATTAAAGAAACTCTTACCCAACTTGCGCGTTATCTCTCGTGCATTGCCAAGCGACAAAAGCCGTATTGTACGCATAGCGCAAGAACTTAACTTGGTAGTGGGCATGACAGGCGATGGTGTAAACGATTCCCCGGCTCTTAAAAAAGCAGATGTGGGCTTTGCCATGGGCAGTGGCACAGAAGTTGCCAAAGAAGCTGGCGATATTACCATTTTGGATGATAACTTTGCCTCTATAGAAAAAGCCATACTCTATGGCCGTACCATGTTCCAAAGCATACGCAAGTTCCTCATCTTTCAACTAACGGTAAATGTAGCGGCTGTAAGCATTGCTTTCTTTGGCCCCATGTTTGGTGAAAACATTGTACTCACTGTAATTCAACTGCTTTTTATTAACTTGGTTATGGACTCCTTGGCTGCCATTGCCTTTGGCAGTGAGCCTGCCTTGCAAGAATATATGCAGCACAAGCCCATTCCAAGAAGTGAGAGCATTGTCAGCAAGCCTATGTTATGGCAAATTCTAACGTCGGCTTTGTATATTACAGTCATTTGTTTGGGCATACTCTTTATACCTGCTTTACAAAATCTTTTCACCTCCACAGACCCTGCTTATTTAAAAACCGTGGTGTTTAGCGTGTTTATGATGGCAATTACGCTCAATGGTTTTAGTGCAAGAACCAGCCATTGCAACCCGTTTTATAAACTTACCGGCAACGAAACATTCCTTGTGGTAATGCTTGGCATATGTATTATGCAGTTTGTATTTGTAAGCTTGGGTGGCGAAGTGCTTAGTGTAGTAGCCCTCAAAGCAAAAGATTGGGCCATAGGTTTTGGCTTGGCAGCGATGGTACTGCCCATTCATATGTTGCGTTGTAAATTATCCCAATACAAAAATCAATAATAAAAAAGCTGCTTCCAAATTTGGAGGCAGTTTTTTATGCAATTTTTTATTTTTTTACCCACGTAGTAAAGCAAATTGGCATTTTATCTTCCACGTATTGTTTGCTTTGTATTTTCCACTCATCTTCAAAAGTTGGGAAGAAGGTATCTGCATCTACAGGTTCTTTTTCTTCTATCAATGTTAAATAGAGTTTGTCTGCATGGGGTAAAAATTGTTCATACAAAGCGCTGCCGCCACAAATAAAAATTTCATCTGAGGGGTTTTGCTCGGCATAGTGCAAAACGCTCTCTACATCTTGCAACACCAACACTTCGTTATTTTCAATATTATGGCTTTTACTCAGTACAATATTTTTTCTGTTGGGCAAAGGTCTTTTTGGCAAACTGCAATAGGTTTTGTAGCCCATTACAATACTATGGTGCAGTGTTGTTTCTTTAAAAAACTGTAGATCCTTGGGCAAGTGGTACAACATATTGTTGTTTTTGCCTATGGCACGTGTTTTTTTGGTAATGGCTGCAATGAGGGATATCATATCGCTATCTCCAATTTAAAATTGGGGGTGTTGGGCTTGTAGTTTTGCAGTTCAAAATCGTCTATTGTAAACTTATAAAAATCATTGTGTTCTGCTTTGAGTACCAAACGGATTTGTTCTGCATCTTCTTGGCCGGGTCTTGCGATCATTTCGTTAATGGAGTCAACATGCCTGTCATAAATATGGGCGTTTTGCACCATGTGGCAGAACTTACCGGGTGTAAGCCCTGTGGTCTTGGCAACCATCATTTGCAGGGCAACATATTGTATTTTGTTAATAGAGTTTGCCATGGCTACGTCGCTGCTGCGTTGCACCAAGGTTAAATCCAACAGGCCTTGCCTTACACTCCAAAGGGTTTCCATGGCGCAAGGGTAGAGGCCGGCACTTGCCTCAAAATCTGCATATTGGTAAAGGTTCATAATGTGGCGTCTGCCATAGGGCAAGCTTTTTAAACCGTCTAATAACTTGTTTACCAAATCATAGCGTTTTACGGTAGCACCATAGCGTTCGCCTATGGTACGGCTGTGGTTTACATCCCATTCATCCCACCAGGTAATTTGATATTTATCTTTTAAAATATCTAAATTGTTGCTTTGGTCTTGGTAGATCCATAAAATCTCTTTAATGGCGCTTTTCCAAGCAATGCCACGCAATGTGATAATGGGGAACTCATTTTTCTGCAAGTCGTACTCTTCCCAAACCTGGTTTACAAAATAAGTATGAGAGGGGGTACCATCTGCATATTTCGGTCGTACTTTTTCACCCATGGTGTTGTTACCTTCGCTTAATATGCGCTTGCAAAGATCTATATAATATCGGTCTGCTTTGTTCATTTTACACCTCCGGTTGCGTTTTATTATAATATAATTGTTGGCTTTGGGCAAATACTATGTTACACTGAAATTACATAAAAAATAGGGAAGTGAGTTTTATGCCACGCGCAACAAGCAAGGCAGAGCTTTTACAAAATGCACAAACACAATTTCAAAACCTAATGCAATTGATAGATAGCCTTTCTGACAAAGCTTTGGCTACACCTTTTGATTTTTCTGCAGACCCTAAGAAAAAAGAAGCCCATTGGAGCAGGGATAGAAACGTAAGGGATATTTATATTCATTTATATGAATGGCATATGCTTTTGCTGTCCTGGGTAGAGGCAAACACAAATGGTAAAAATCAACCCTTTATTCCCGCACCGTATAATTGGAAGAACTACGGCGATATGAATGTAATGTTCTGGCAAAAACACCAGAATACTGGCTGTGAGCAAGCAAAAGCATGGCTTATGCAATCTCATCAAGAGGTATTGCAATTGGCACAAAGCTTTAGCGATGAACAATTGTTTCAAAAGAATGTGTATGCTTGGATAGGTGGCAGTACATTAGGCTCTTATTTTGTAAGCGCCACTGCCAGCCATTATGACTGGGCAATTAAAAAATTAAAAGCACATCAGAAAATGTGTCCATAAAAAACACCAAGAGCCATGCTCTGGGTGTTTTTTATTAAAACAATCGTTTTGTTTCTGCCATTTTTGCTTCTATCAATTTTTTGCCAGCCTTATAACTTGCAAGCACAGGTGCATTGTAGTTTAAGGCTTCATAGTAATCACTGGCTCCAAGCACTATAAAGCTTGCATCCTTGCCTTCTGCAATGCCGTAACGTTCACCTAAGTACAAGGTTTTGGCTGCGTTATGGGTAATAAAGCGGTAACTGTTTTGAATCTCTTCATAGCCCATCATTTGGCATACATGTAGCCCCATAAATACTACATCACGCAAGTTACCGTTACCCATAGGATACCAAGGGTCAAATATATCATCGTGGCCAAAGCTTACATTCATACCTGCCTCTGTAAGCTCCTTTACCCTTGTAATACCGCGGCGCCTGGGGTAGTTATCTACCCTGCCTTGCAGATGGGTGTTTACCAAGGGATTGGCTACAAAGTTAATGTGGCTCATTTTGAGCAAACGCATCAGCCTTTGCACATAGGCATTGTTATAGCTGTGCATGGCTGTGGTATGGCTGGCTGTTACTTTGTCAAATAAGCCCAGCTCTAAGGCACGGGTTGCCAAGGTTTCTAAACCACGAGAGGCTTCGTCATCTATTTCATCGCAATGCACGTCCATGAGCTTACTGTACTTGGCAGCCAGTTCACAGGCAAAGTTGAGGCTTTCTACACTGTATTCTCTGGTAAATTCAAAGTGGGGAATGGCACCCACACAGTCTGCACCCATTTTTACAGCATCTTCCATCAGTTGTTTACCGTTGGGGTAGCTGTGTATCCCCTCTTGGGGAAATGCCACAATTTGAATGTTGGCAATATGTGCAAGTTCTTCTTTAAGCTCTAATAAGGCTTCCATAGCCACAAGTTTAGGGTCGGTAATATCCACATGGCTGCGTATGTGTTGCACACCATGGCTTGCATACATGGCAACGGCTTTGCGCACACGCTCTTTTACATCCTGTTTGCTCAATTTGCCTTTGCGTTTGCTCCAACACTCTATGCCTTCAAACAATGTGCCACTCAAGTTCCACACAGGGTCGCCTGCTGTAAGGCAGGTATCCAAATGCACGTGGCTTTCAATAAAAGGGGGCAATACCAAATGGTTTTGTAAGTCTATTACTTCTTCATGAGGTAGGGCTTGCAAACTGCCAAAGGCTATAAACTTACCGTTTTCTATTCTAAAATCACAGGGTTTATGGTTTTCTATTCTTGCGTTTGTAAATAACATGCATTCTTCCTCGTTTGAAATACTTTATTGTAAGTATAGTGGCATACACAGGCAACCGCCATGGCATTGATGGAGGCAATGCCGAAAGGTACAAAGTTACCCACCAATGCACCAGTTACTACACCGAGTACAGCGCCTAAGTTTATTTTTTCAACTGCACCTTTTACGGTGTAGTTTTCTTTGTTCATAAAGTAGTCTAAGGTGATAATGGCGCCCACCGGTGGCAAGGTTGCATTTAAGAAGCTTAACCAACCCACAAAGTTGTTGTAGAGCCAAATGGCTGTGCAAGTACCAATAATGCCTGCCACAATTACCATGGGTCTTTTGCGAATTTTAGTTAAGTTAGAAAGACCAAGTGCGCCGGTGTAGAGTGCATTGTCGTTGGTTGTCCAAATATTTGCGCCAAGCACCACAAGGGCAGGAAGTATTAAACCTTGTGCAAGCATTACGTAGAATATATCGTCTTTACCGGTAAAAGCACCGCCCACTGCACCAAAGGCAAACATAAGGCTGTTGCCAACAAAGAAGGCAATTACGGTGCTAATTACGGCAATGCGGTTGTTTCTGGCAAACCTTGTAAAGTTAGGGGTTGCTGTACCACCGCTGATAAAGCTGCCTATTACAAGCCCTATGCCACTAAATACGCTGATTTTGCCACTGCTTTGTGCAAAAATGGCCTCCAAGCCGCCACCTGTGCTGCTGGCTGTAAACATAGAATAAAAACCAAGTATGGCAATGAGTGGCACAGAAATATAGCTTACAATTTCAAGCCCCTTGATGCCAAAGTAGGCAGAGCAGGTCATACAGATACCGGCTATGATTACCAACAATGTGGGGGAGATATGCATTACTTCACCGGCAGGTATGGCAAACATGGCAACGCCTACACCAAACCAACCAATCTGTGTAAAACCAATAAATATAGAGGGAAGGTAAGAACCTATGCTACCAAAGCTTTTTTGTGCAAGCAAGTCAAAACTTAAGCCTGTTTTGCTACCAATGTAGGCAAGTATACCGGTATAAGCGCCAAGTATCATACCCCCAAGGAGTATGCTCCATAAAAAGCCGCTTAAATCAAGGCCGTTGCCAAGTTTAGCACCAACGCTCATGGAAGCAGAGAAGAAGGTAAACCCAAGCATAATAAAAAACATGGGCAGGAAGCTCTTGCGTGCACTTTGTGGCACTGCTTCAAAGCTATAGTCGTGGTCTGGTTGCTGTGTGTTGTTTGGCATAAAATGCCCTCCTTGTAATAATTTTGGTGGAGGGAAGCGTAAAAAAACACGGCTTCCCCACAAGGAAAGCCGTGATAAATAAACACGATCGCATATTACGACGGAGCTATTGCCCCGCAGTCCTTAGTGGCCTCTCTGGGCAACTTTAAAGCACCAAAATTATTATATGCATCCATGTTTAGCTTGTCAATTCCAAAAATGTTATTTTGTAAAATATTTTTATTGCAAACATAGTGTTCTGCTATAAATGAAGGGCAATGTAAAGGTTTTTTCTATAAATGAAAAACCCGCTTTGTGCTATAATAATACAAAAGGGGTGTGATTACCGAATGAAAGAAGTATTAGAAGTATGTGGTGGTTGTAACGCTAAACTTGGCCCGGATTTATTGGCCGCAGCATTACACAATTTACCCAACACAAAAAGAGATGATATTTTAGTGGGTTACGATTCTGCAGACGATGCCGCCATCGTAAAAATTAGTGAAGATGTAGCTGTTATTCAAACCATGGATTTTTTTCCTGCCATTGTGGAAGATCCTTATGACTTTGGTAGAATTGCCGCAACCAATGCACTGTCGGATATATACGCCATGGGTGGTGAACCTGTTTGTGCGCTCAATATGGTGTGCTTCCCGGAAGAGGGTGATGTTGCTGTATTGCAACAAATATTAAAAGGCGGGGCAGATGTACTGGTAAATGCAGGTGCCGCCTTGGTAGGTGGCCACTCCATACACGACCCTCGCCCTAAGTACGGCCTTTCTGTAACCGGTGTGGTACACCCACAAAAAGTATGGCAAAACAATACTGCTCAAGCCGGCGATGTGCTTATTCTTACTAAAAAATTGGGCGTAAGCCTTGTAACCGGCGGTGTGCGTGCAGGTGTTTTGCCAGAGCACGCCTTGGCAGAAGCCGTAGAAAGTATGTGTACCCTAAACAAAGCCGCGGCTGATATTTTACGCAATTATACCGTGCATGCATGCACAGATGTAACCGGCTTTGCACTTGCTGGCCATCTGCTTGAAATGTTAGATGGCAAAAAAGACGCTGTGCTCTATGGCAATAGCTTGCCCTTGCTTGCCTATGCCATAAAAGCGGCAGAAGAATTTTGTTTTACGGCAGGTGGGCAACGCAACCGCAACCATGCAGCCCCTTTCTGCAATATGGAAAGCATTCCGTTTGCATACCAGGAAATATTGTTTGATCCTCAAACTTCCGGCGGCTTATTGGCTGCTGTACCTATGGAACAAGCAAATGAAATTTTACAAAAAATGCAAAGCTGCAACATCCCTGCTGCCATCATTGGCAACATAGAAGAAGGCAGTGGTCATATTATTTTTGAAGCATAAGGAGAATTTTTATGAAAATCAATTGTATCGGTTTGGCTTGCCCACTACCTGTTATTCGTACCAAACAATATTTAAGAGAACACGCCGGTGAAAGCGTAGAAGTACTCGTAGATAACGAAGTTGCTACCCAAAATCTAAGCAAAATGGCACAGCAATTGGGCATGCAAGCCACTGTTACCAAACAGGACGACCATCGCTACACTGTAGTGATTGATGGCACTATGCAAAGTGAAGAATGTGCAGTTATGGAAATGGGTAACGAATACGTGGTAGCTATTTCTGCCGATAAAATGGGCGATGGCGCAGAAGAACTTTCTAAAAAACTCATTGAAGGCTTTATTTACAGCTTAACAGAGCAAGATGTATTGCCCAAATTTGTAGTTTGCTATAATGCAGGTGTAAAATTATCCAGCATAAACCCAAAAACTGTAGAAGACTTAAAAACCCTTGTAAACAAAGGTGTACAAGTACTTTCTTGTGGTTTGTGCTTAGACTTTTATGGCTTAAAAGAAAACTTGCAAGCAGGCGAAATTACCAATATGTACCGCATTGTAGAAATTTTGCGTAGCCACAGAGTGGTTCGTCCATGATGTATTTATTCACCTTTGCATCTACCCATCATGCCATGGCAGCAGAAAGAATGTGTGAGCAAGCCTTTGCTTGCAGGTTGATTCCTTTGCCCCCGGTGATTTCTGCCGGCTGTGGCCTTGCCTTGCGTGTGGAAGAAAAAAATGTTAACTCTGCAAAGCAAATGCTTACACAGGCACAAATTCCCTTTGATTTGTTTCATAAAATTGCAGATAATCAATATGAGGCTGTACAATGATTTATGCAGATTATAGCGCCACTTCCATCGGCAAACCGGAATGTATGGCAAAAGCTATGTGTGAAGTGCTTGATGGCGAATACGGCAACGCTTCTCGTGGTGCACATCGTTTGGCTTTGCGCTCCTTGCGTGCCATAGATGGTGCAAGGCAAGCTGTGGCAAATTATTTTGGACTATCTGCTTATTGGCAACTGGGCTTTACTCCCTCTGCCACCTATGCGCTGAACCTTGCTATCAAAAGCAACCTGCATGCAGAAGACCATGTAATTACTACCTTGTGGGAACACAATGCCGTATTGCGCCCTCTTTATCAAACAGGTGCAAGTATCAGTTTTTTGCCCATGCAGGCAGACCAAACACCAGATGCCGGCGCCTTGGAAAGTTTACTGCAAAGCAATACCAAAGCCATTGTTTGTAACTTGATGAGCAATGTTACGGGCAACATTTTGCATTTAGAACCCTTTAAGGCCTTTGCCAAAGCGCATAACTTGTTGCTCATTTTAGATGCAAGCCAATATGCAGGCCAGTTCCCTCTGCAGTTTAACGAAAGCTTTCCTAAAACCTTGCTTGCCATTACCGGCCATAAAAGCCTTTACGGGCCTATGGGCTCCGGTGCATTGCTTGCTTATGGTATCAGCGAGCTACAACCTGTAAACACAGGGGGCAGTGGCATACATAGCTTTGATAAGGAGTTCCCGCACTGCTTTCCGGATGTTTGTGAACCGGGTACGGTTAGCCTGCCTGCTATAGTGGGCCTTGCAAGCGCCGTGCAGTGGTTAAAAGAGCAAGATACCACAACGCATACACAGCAACTGCGTAAAGCCTTTATAGAGGGCTTAGAGCAAATACCCCATGTGCGCTATTATGGCACCAAGGAGAACGGCGGTGCTTGTGTATCCATCAATATTGGCACTTTGCCTTCGGATGTAGTAGCAGCAAGGCTCGACCAGGAATTTGAAATTTGCGTGCGTGCCGGTGCCCATTGCGCACCCCTTGTGCATAAACACTATGGCACAGAAAAACAAGGTATGTTGCGCTTTAGCTTTGGTTTTAAAAGCACTTTGCAAGATGTAGAGCACTGTTTGCAAGCCATAGCCAAAATTGCAGGCGAAATAAAATAAAACAAAACACACTGTATGTGATATGTACAGTGTGTTTTTGTGCTACTCTTGCGCTTCTATTTGTGTAAAGGCAATGGCATCCAGTAGGTTCTTTGCCTGGTACTTTGCCTTATTGCTGGGGCGCTCTGCAAGGTACAAGCAGTCTATTCCTGCGTTGTTGGCTGCGCCAACATCGCTACTCAGGCTATCGCCTATAAATAGCACTTGGCTTTTATCTGTTATATTAAAATCTTTCATAGCCATGTATATCATTTCGGGGCTTGGTTTTGGGTAGCCTGTTTCTTCGCTGATATAGAGGGCATCACAATATTCCATGATGGGATGTTCCGCAAGGCGCCCCCTTTGTACTTGGCTTAAACCGTTGGTAATATAGGCAATGTGCTGGCTTTTGGGGATGGCTTTTAAAAATTCTAAAGCGTAGGGCATCATATCTTTACCCTGGCTCAGCTTGTGCATAAAGTAGGCGCTCATAGTAGGGGCAAGGCCTGTATCCTTGCCTATGCGTGCAATAAAGCGTGTGAAACGTTCGGTAGATAAATTGGCAGGATCTATTTTACCTTGCTCCAATTCATTCCATACTTCCTGGTTGGCATGCAAATAGGTTTTTAAATTTTTATCTGTATATTCTATATCAAAGTTTGCAAAGCAATCTTTTAAAGCCTTTTCTTCTGCTGTGTGAAAATCAAGTAAAGTGCCGTCTATATCCAAAAGTAGTAGTGTATATTGCTGCATGTGTGTTCTCCTTATTATATTTATTCTATTATAGCGTATTGTTACAGCTTGTACAAATGCAATATTTGAACGCCTTTGTGCTGTGTGGTATAATAAAAGAGATTGAAATTTAGGAGTAACAGTATGTTTTCAAAAATAATGGATAGATTTTACTACGGTAAAAGTGGTAAGGCAGATTATACCCATGCAGATTTACCTAAAAATCGCATAGACCTATTTTTTACTACACTAAAGGTACGTTGGAGCTCTATGGCCATGCTCAACTTAGTGTATGCATTGTTTTGGTTGCCTGCGTTTATGATAGTAATGGGCGCTGTTAGCCAATGGCTCAATGCCTTAAATAGCGTACAAGCACTCATAGAGGAATCTCAAATCCTTGCAGAGGAATCTATAGCCATTGTACAAAGCTTTCAGAACTCTTTGCTTTTGCAAACCTTATTAAAGCTGATTCCCGCCATATTCATTACCGGCCCTGCCAGTGTAGGCCTTGCCTATAACCTGCGCAACTGGGCAAGGGATGAACACGCTTTCGTTTGGAGCGATGCTTGGGATAGTATAAAAAGCAACTGGAAGCAAGCGCTTGGCATTTCTGCCATCAGTTCTGTATTGCCTGCCATACTCTATATTTCCTTCCGTTTTTATGGTGATCTTGGCAAAAATAATATGCTTATGCTATTGCCGCAAGTGCTTGTTGTGCTTGCTGGTATTGCGTGGGTTTTAGGCTCTGTATTCTTCTACTATCTTATTGTAAATTATAAATTGCGTTTTGCAGACGTACTGCGTAACGGCTTATTGCTTAGCATTGCCCGCTTGCCGCAAGTGGTAGGGGTAAAATTGCTGCAAGCCATTCCTATGCTTATTACTATATTGATTGCAGCACTTTCCAACATACAATATGCCATTGTATTCTTTAGCCTATACTATGCTGTTTTCGGCTTGGTTCTAAGCCGTTTCATTGCAGCCAGCTTCTCCAATGCTTGTTTTGAAAACATTATCAACCCGCGTATAGAGGGTGCACCAAGCAACATAGGCTTACGCAGTAAAGAATATGCAGACCTTGAAGAAGAATTAGATAAAAACGATACCGACAACGATGTATATATCAACCTTGAGGATGAACAATAATGTATAAGGCCTTCGCCGATGTGTATGACACACTTATGCAAGATGTAGACTATGCTACATGGGCAAACTATTATATCAGCCTTTTGCAAACCTACGCCCCACAAGCCAAAAATATTATGGAATGTGGCTGTGGTACGGGTGCGCTTACCCAATATTTTGCAGAGCAATACCAAACCCAAGCTTTAGATATCAGCGCCGAAATGTTGCAAATCGCCTATAACAAAATGCGTGAGGCAGGGGAAAAAGTTGCCTTTTCTAATCAAGATATGCGCAAGTTTGCCACTCATAAGCCTTTGGATGCCGTACTTGCCACTTGCGATGCGGTCAACTACCTTACCCAAGCAAAAGATGTAGAAGCCTTTTTCACTTCTGCCAACAAGGCTTTAAAAGCAAGGGGCTTACTTATATTTGATGTATCCAGCCCCTACAAACTTTATACATTATTGCCCAGTATGCCATGGGTGCGTACCGATGAAAATATAAGCTATATATGGCAAAACTTTGTAGAAGAGCAGATACTTTACATGCAAATCAGCCTGTTTATAAAAGAAAATGGGCACTACATTCGTATGGAGGAGGAGCAACAGCAATGTTGTTTTTCACAAAAAGAATATACAGTTATGCTACAAAACGCAGGCTTTGATAATATACAATTTTTTGGGGAGCAAAGCAAAAATCCACCGCAAGAAAGGGATAGTCGCTGGCATGTGTTGGCGCAAAAGAAATAAAGAGGAACATTATGCAAAATAATTTATTAAAACAAGATAGAATTACCTTTGCCAACTTAGCCAATGGTGAAGCCACCATTATTTTTGTAGAAGCTACCAATACCGTGGCAAAGGCAGCCGCCATACATAACACCAGCCCCGTTGCCACCGCCGCCTTGGGCAGAGCTTTAATTGCCACCTCTATTTTGGGTGCAAGGCTTAAGGATGATAAAGCCTTGGTAAGCGTAAGCATCAAAGGGGGTGGGCCCATTGGCACCATTACTACGGTTTCCAACGGCCATACGGTAAAAGGCAGCCTAATCAATCCCCATGTAGAAGTACCCAATAGGGAAGATGGCAAACTCAATGTAGGTGCCGCCGTTGGCAAAGACGGTAATATTACCGTTGTGAAAGACTTGAACATGAAATCTCCCTATGTTGGACAAACAGAACTTATCAGCGGGGAGCTGGCAGAAGACTTTGCCTATTATTTTGCTGTAAGCGAACAGCAACCTTGCTTAATTTCCTTGGGTGTTTTGGTAAATGGGGATAATGTGCTTTCTGCCGGGGGCATTATGGTAGCCCCCATGCCCGGTTGTACAGAAGAAACTTTACAAAATTTAGAAATTCGTAGCATGATGATGGCAGACATCAGCCGTGAACTCACCTATGATCCGGCAGAACAACTCATAGAGCGTTGGTTTGACGGCATGCATCCGGAAATTTTACATAGCCAGCCTCTTGATTATATTTGCGACTGTTCACGCTACAAAATGGAAGCCGCCTTGCTTTCCTTGGGCAGAGCCGAATTACAGTCCATATTAGAGGATGAGCAAGATGGTGCAGAACTTATTTGCCATTTTTGCCACACCAAACATTTTTTTAGTGATGCAGATATTGCAGCACTGTTAGCCAAAAAGGATGAATAATATGTATAATTTACTTGATTTTGATGCTTTGCAACAAGAATTTGTAGAAAGCCGTTTGGAAATCATGACCTTTGACGGCAAGAATGAAGAAGAAAAACTTGCTCAAATGTATGAGGTTTCTTTAGAACTGCAAGCAGAATTTGCAAATACTCCCTTGCTTGCACTGGGCGACAGCACGCCACAAGAATATTTTAATGCTATGGATAGTGAGGAACTGGTAGAGCAATACCTTGCCTACTATAACCAAACCCAAAGTGTTCCCGAAGTGCTCTACAATGTTTTAACAGAAAAACCCTTAGAAGAAACACTTTGTGAAATAGTGCAGGATGAAGACAGACCTATGGATTTGCGTATGCTTACCATGGGCTTGCTGGACGATATGCAAAGCACTGCCCTTGCCAAGTATTATGCTGTAATTCAAAGCAGACGTGCAGAAAAAGACGACTTTGCAGATAAAGCCATGGATTCCCTGCGCAATATGGACGAAGCAGTGGTAGAACCCATTCTGCTTTCTGTGTTTGAAGAATCTGGTAACGAAGGCAGAGATGCCATGTTGGAAATTTTGGCAAAGCCATTTTGCAGCACACAGGTGTTTGATCATGCTTTGCGCAGCTTCATCAAAGCACCCAAACATAAAGAAATCTATGCTTATTATTTGGGCAAAATGGAAAACGAAGAAGCATTGCCTTTCTTAATTGAAGCCGTAGAATCTGAAGAATTGGATTATATAGATTATTTAGAAACACGTGCCACCATAGAACGTTTGGGTGGTACTTGTAAAGAAATAGATTATACAGAGGATCCCCTCTATAAAAAAATTCATGCATAAAGGAGAATGCGTT
This sequence comes from Bacillota bacterium, assembly GCA_023396045.1. Classification (GTDB taxonomy): domain Bacteria; phylum Bacillota; class Clostridia; order Christensenellales; family Aristaeellaceae; genus JAAZPT01. The sequence goes on from JAEWXD010000052.1 coordinate 23,994, forward strand.
TGAACTGTCCTACTTGTGGAGCTGTTGTAGATGTAAATGCCGTTATTTGCCCACAATGCAAAGCCAATTTACATGTTGGCAGTGCAATACCGGAGCAACGCGAGGGAAGAAGCAGTGTAAATGTTGCCCCACCTCTTGCTTTAGATCGCATAGGCTTAAATCAAAATCCGGAAGAAGTGCGTTACTTAGAAGAGTGTGAAACAAAAAATATTGTAGCAGAGGGTACACCTTTGCACGTGGTAGAACATTTGGAATTTTCTAAAAAAAGGTATAAGCAACTTTCGCGTAACTGGATAAAACGTACTGCTTTTATTGTGCTTGCGGTTATTTTGGTTATTATAGGTGTTTGGCAATACTTTGATAAGAGTGATAGTGGGCAATTGATATTGGCACGTTCTTTTCGTGCCAAAAGCCCACAAGCCTACTGGATTGTAGGGGAAGAGTTTTTACAGGCAGGCGATATTGTAAGTGCCATACGTGCTTTTACATTAGCCGATTCTAAAGACCCGGCCAATGCCGACGGCTTGCTTTTGCTTGCCTCTGCCTATGAAGCCGGCAACCTTAACAAACAAGCCGAAGGCATTTATAAACGTATTATTAAAGACATTAGCCCCGCGCGTGATGAAACCTATAGAGCACTTACCCGCATGCTTACTGCACAAAATAGAATGCCTGAAGTAGCCGATGTGTTGCGCCTTGCTTATGAAAACACAGGCCTCAGCGCCTTTCATGAACAGCTGTTGGAGCTTTTGCCGAGTTCTCCTGCAGTAAGTTTACCCGGTGGTAGATACAATAGCGAAAAAACAGTAGAACTCACATCTCCCGAAGGCTATGAAATCTATTACTTAATGGACGATGGTACAGGTAAATTGCCGGAAGAGGGTATTCTGTACGATGGCAAGCCCATCAAAATTCCGGAGGGGGCGGTTAACTTACGTGCCGTAGCCAAAAGCTTGAATATGGTAAGTGAGCCCACCACTGTAAAATATATTTTAATTTATCCTTCCCCTGCAGCTCCTAAAATCAGCTTGGCACCAGGCACATACAGCAAGCGCATACCCATTACCCTGCGCAATGCCGATAAGGAAGAAAAAGACGTTATCATTCAATATACTATAGATGGTTCTATACCTACAGAAAATTCGCCTATATTTGACGGCACACCCATTGAAGTGCCAAGTGGCAGGGTTACCATACGTGCATTTAGCAAAAACAATCGTGGTAAAACCAGTAGCAACCAAATTGTAGGTTATAAGTTTGATGTAAAACCCTATCCGGAAAAAATGTATGGTGAGGAAGATGTATTTAACGGTATCAGTGTGTATGAAACCACATTAGACACCTTCTTTACTCAGTTTGGTAGAAGTGAAGATTTAGAAGACAGCACCTATGGTATGTTGGAAACCCAGTCTAAAATATTTACTTATGATTGGGGCACTGTAGAGTTTGTGCTCATTAGTAACAAATGGGTAGTGGCTAAGCTGGATATGAAGCAAAACCTTACCCAAGCGCCACGTGGTATAGGGTTTGGTAAAACCGAGGCAGAAATTACCGCCGCATTTAAAGATATGGGTCAAAAACCAAACTTAGACAATACCCGTGGTTTGTATTATGATTTGCCTAACTCTGGTGTGATTGATGTTACAGAAAAAGGTGAACGCTTTGTAAAATATACAGCCGGTACCTCCAAAGGCGTTACTTGGGTACTGGAATACTACTTTAACAGTAGTGGCGAAGTGAACCGCATTGTACATTATTATCAATAAAAAACGGGATGAAGATTCATCTCGTTTTTTGTTTTATAGTAAAGTAATTCATAATTTAATGACATTTGTATTAAAATATGTTAATATATTATTTATGAAGCATAAGGAGTTAAAATATGAAAAAAATTTTAATGGCAGGTATTGTGTGTATATTGTGCATTTTTGCATGTGTGTTTGTACTGCAAGGGGCAATGGCACAAACTGCCCCTAAAGAAATTACCGTAAAATTAGATACAACCATGTATTTAATGGGAGGGAATACGCAATTTGTATTGCAAAGTGGCAGTACAAATTATAAGGTAAGCAATAGAGTACCTACGGCAAAAGGTCCATATTCATTTACCACTACTGTAAATATGCCAGAAAATGCAGACTTGCGTTTGCTGGCCTTACCAGATAGTTTAGACACTTATTTTTCTATTGTTTCGCAGGAGTTCAAAAATAATACTTTAACTGTTACATTGGGTAGAAAAATAGGCATTGCTATTTCTAATATTAAAAACGGCGCAACATTTATTGATTTTGGGCCTAAACACAATATTCCTAACGGTGTACGTTTGCGTTTGCTGGATGAAAACGATCGTTTTTTAAGATACAGCTATTCTGCGTATGATTTTACACAAAGCACCAGGCTGCAGTGGTTTAAAGATTTAACTCCCGGTAATTATCTTATAGAAATTGATACCGTTCCTAACGCATATAAAAATTATGATCTATCCACTCAATATCAATTGCATATTGCAGAGGATGGGCAGCCCACTTTACAGGTTTTTGATGGCACCATAGAAAAATTACATAATCCACAGGGCGCTACGGATAGCCGTTTTGACGGTTCTCCCGTTAGTAAATTACTTACCGGTACAAAGCATCCTTTCTTTTTGTTGATTAATAAAAAGGCTAAAGCGAGCAAATGGATAGAAAACACAGGTATTTTACAAAAGCAATTGCAAGCTGGTGTGGGGGATATTGTAAATTATCAAATTACTGTGCCCATTTATAATGACCATAATGTGTTGTTGTCTTTTGGTAAATATATTCATTTTGGTGTACGTACGAATGTTGGGTTTGAAGATGTGCTGGATAGCCATTTGGAATATGTAGAAAATAGCTTGGAGTGTTTGCTCAATGGAACTGCTACAACTGAATTTCACGCAAGCTATGACGCAACGGCGCATAAAATTACAGTATTAGATCAATCTACTACCAATGTAGTGGAGTTTGATTTTGATAATGCTATTGACTTGGGGCAAGATAAAATACTTACGCTAAAGTTTAAAGCCAGGGTAATAGCCGGTAACGAAAGCATTTTAAACACTATAGGCGATGATATTACAGAAATTGTTCCTGCGGTGGAACTTTCTGTAAAAAAGGAATGGTTGGGTGGTGCAACATTGCTGGCAGCTGCCAATATGCAAGATTTTTTAGAGTATTTTACAGTGGAAGCCTATCGTGGAGAGGATCTGGTCTTTACAGAGCCTGCTAAATTATATATGAAAGAAGGTAGTTTCCAAGTAGCAGACAATAAAGATTTTGCTTTTACACTACATTATTTGCCAATGTATAGCAAAGAAGATTTAAAAAATCCTGTGGCACAAAGAATAAAATTAAAGTATAGCATTATAGAACATTTACCAGATGAATGGAAAATGTTCACGCCCCAGTATGATATTGTGGAGGGCATAAGGACTGTGCGTAACCAATATCAAAGTGCTTTGGTAAATTTTAACTTAAAAAAAGTTTGGAATATGCAAGCTAATTCAGAGGAATATATACCACAATTTGTTTTAATACAAAGTTTGGATAAGCAAGAAACAAAATATAGCTTTCATAAACAATCCACAACATTATTAGACAGTGCTGGAAAGACTTATGTATTTACAATGGCAGGAAAAGAGCATGTACCACAGGTAAATGTACAGAATAATGAATATCAGATTCTAGGTTTACCCAAAACCAATCAAAATGGTTTGGCTTATCATTACCGTGTGGAAGAAGTGGATATTATACATCACGCTCAATCTGTTTTACAAAATTTTACAGTAGAAAGCAAAGCTGTTACACAACAAGGTGAATTTTTTCAACAAGTTATAGAAAATAAACAGATACCACCAAATAGTACGCCACCAGTTTCTCCAACGCCTACACTCACTTTACCACCAACTAGTAATGTGCCTAAAACTGGGGATAGCAGTTTGGCTTTCTCCATGCTATGGTGCGTATTATCGCTGGTAGGTATGGTTATAGTATTGCATAAAAAATATAAACATACGATATAATATAACAAAAAACGAGATGGTTTTTCATCTCGTTTTTTATTGGTATTAAGAAATAAATTATGCAAACTGGCTATTGTACATTTTGGCATAAGCGCCGTTTTTATGCAGCAATTCGCTATGTGTGCCAATTTCTTTAATATCTCCGTTTTCCATGTAGAGTATGGTGTCGGCATTAATAATGGTGCTCAACCTATGGGCAATAATAAAGCTGGTTCTGCCCTTCATCAGTTTTTTCATGGCCTCTTGTATAAGTACTTCGGTCCTGGTGTCTACCGAGCTTGTGGCTTCGTCTAATATCATAATGGGCGCATCACTCAGTATGGCACGGGCAATGGTAAGCAATTGCCGTTCTCCTTGGGCAAGGTTTGCACCGCCTTCTTGTAATTGAAAGCTATAACCATTGGGTAAGGCTTGTATAAAGGCATCTGCTCTGGCAGCTTTGGCAGCCTTATGCACTTGCTCATCGGTGGCATCCAGCTTACCATAGCGTATGTTTTCCAGTATGCTGCCCTCAAATAGCCAAATATCTTGCAACACCATGGCAAACATTTTGCGTAGCTCCTTGCGTTGCATCTCGTTAATATTGGTGCCTCCCACAAGTATTTTGCCGGCCTTGACGTCATAAAAACGCAATAACAGGTTTACCAATGTGGTTTTGCCTGCACCGGTTGGGCCAACAATGGCAACTTTAGTTCCACTTGGTATATTAAAGTTCACATTGTGCATAAGCAAGCTTTCGTTATAGCCAAATTGTACATTTTCAAATACTACACTCGTATTGCCTGTTTCCGGCAAGGCAAGGTTTGTACTATCGTCTATTTCTTCGGTTTCATCTAAAAAGTCAAATACGCGTTGGCTTGCAGCAGAGGTGGCTTGCAATATGCTCATCATTTGTGTGGTGGCAATAATTGGGCCGTTAAAGTGGCGCAAATATTGTATAAAGGCTTGCATGATGCCTATGCTCATTGCACCTTGCATTACAGAATGCCCACTAATGATAATTACCACAATATAACCTAAAAAGCTAAAAAATTGCGTGGCAGGCATAATTAAAAAGCTTAATAATCCAGCCTTCCATGCACTTTCATACAAGGTGTTGTTGTGTTTTTTAAACTGTGCAATGCATTGTTCTTCTGCACCAAAGGCAGTTACTATATTGTGGCCGCTGTAGTTTTCTTCCGTAAAGCCGGTAATAACCCCTAAAGTGTTTTGCTGTGCCATAAAGTGTTTGTGAGACTTCGAGCCTATTTTCATAGAAACAACAAAGCTAAGGGGTAAAGTTAGCAGGGCAATGAGTGTAAGCAAGGGGCTGATATATAGCATAATTCCAAGCATAAGCAATGCACTAATGATAGAAACAGCTATAATTTCTATAATTTGTTGAAAACTGTTTGCTACCATATCTACATCGTTGGTAATTTTGCTTAAAATATCACCCACCTGTTGTTTATCTACATAATATATCGGTAATTTCTTAAACTTTTTATCTATTGCTTGGCGCATAGAAAACAAGGCATTTTGCGAAACATATGCAAGTAATAACGAGCTTGTGTAGCGCAATGCAACATAGAGTAAATACAGGCTTGCTAATAGGATTAATATTTTAATAAAGCCTTGTAAAGCTATATTATCTTTGGCATTTGCCAAATGTATCAAAGCGTCTGTTGCTTTACCTAATACAAGGGGTGAAAGGCTCATGCATAGGGCAGACAAGGCTAAGGCGAGCATAGCAAGCACCAAACGGGTGCGGTAGGGCTTAACAAATATAAAAATGCGTTTAAAACCATTATTTTTCATATGTGCCCTCCTGTGATTGGGACTGTACAATTTCCTGATATACAGTGCAGTTTTCTAAAAGCTCTTTGTGGCTACCTATGCCAACACATTTGCCTTCTTCCAATACAATAATCTGGTCGGCATTTTGTATGGTGCTCACTCTCTGCGCTACAATTAGTATACATGCGTTTTGCAGTTCTGCTTTGAGTGCACGGCGCAAGTTGGCATCTGTTTTTACGTCTAAGGCAGAAAAACTATCGTCAAAAATATAGAGGGGGGCTTGCTTTGCTATGGCGCGCGCAATGGCCAAACGCTGCCTTTGCCCACCGGAGAGGTTCTTGCCACCTTGGCTTAATTCACTTTCAAAGCCGTGGTCTTTTTCTATAATAAAATCAAAGGCTTGGGCAACTTTGGCTGCTTTTTCTATGGTGCTTTGTTCCATGTGTTCGCTACCCAAAGCGATGTTTTGGGCAATACTGCCTGCAAAGGCATTGGCTTTTTGGGGTATATAGCCAATGTTTTGGCGTAGTGTAGCAAGGTCAATATTCTGTATGTTGTTGCCATTCCATAATATTTCACCTTCGCTTACATCAAAAAAGCGCGGAAGCAGCTGCACCAGTGTGGATTTACCCGAGCCTGTAGAACCGATAAATGCTGTGGTTTGGCCTGGTTTGGCTACAAAACTGATGTTTTGTAAGGCTGGGCTTTGTGCATCCGGAAAGGCAAAGCTTACATTTTTATATTCTACTACCACATCACCTTCTATATTTTGTATGGCATTGGGTTTGTTTTGTATTTTGTTCCGGCTATCCAACACTTCTATAATGCGCTTGCCGGAAACAGCTGCACGGGGGTACATTACCAGCATAAAGGAAATGCTCATAATAGAAAGCAGAATTTGTATAATGTATTGAATAACAGCCACCAAGTCCCCTATGGGAATGGCGTTGTTAAGCATAATTTGCTTTGCACCAAAAGCCATCAATATTACGCTACTACCATAGAGTATGAGGTTTAAACCCGGCGTAAACAGGGCGAAACGATTTTGCATTTTAATAGCTAAGTTTTTATGGTCTAAACTGGTAGTATAAAAGCGTTGTTCCTCATATTCCTCTGTGCCAAAAGTACGTGTAACACGCAAACCGTGTAGCTTTTCACGAATAATAAGGTTAATTCGGTCTAATTTTTTTTGTAATTGCACGGTAAGTGGTAATGCCAATTTAGCTATTGTTACAATAAACAATACCATGATAGGTATGATAATAAGCAGTATCAGGGACATTTGTGTGCTTTTACGCAGTGCCAAAATCACACCACCCACCGCCATAATGGGAGACATTAAAGACATTCTCAAGAACATAGAAACAAATTGCTGTACTTGCTCTACATCATTGTTGCTACGGCTAATTAAAGAGGAGGTCGAAAAACGCTCCATCTCTTCTTGGGATAAATATTGTACTTTTGTAAAAACGCGTAAGCGTAAATTCTTACTAAACCCGGCAGATATTTTGGTTGCAAGAAAGCCAAGGCCAAGGTTGGCAGCGACTTCTATGCAAGTAAATAGAAGCATGAGGCCTGCAATGCGCCAAAGCATAGGTTTATCTAAACTGGGTATGGCAATATTAATAATATCTGCCAATAAGGTAGGAACAGCCAATGTGGCAAATACCATTATCAAAGTAAGTGCCAAAAGGCCTATGATTTGCCATTTGTATGGTTTTAAATCCTGTATAAAATGTTTCATATATTCTCTCTTTTAAAAAAATCACTACCTACATAGTATAACAATTTTTAACAAAAATTGCATGCAGGTAGTGTTTGTTACATCACATTAATGTAACAAATTGCATATAAAATTGTATTTTTTTGTACCAGGGTGCTTGTGCATACAGTATGCGCAACGTTTCTTGGCAAATGTTTTCTTCTTTATATAATTCGTTTGCATTGCTATATACACACTGGTTTACAGCATTGGCAAAAGGCATAAGGTTTACAGGGTAATGCCTGCCCTCCTGCTCCACATATTGCAATAGTGTTTGTGTATTCTGGTAAGGCTTTATATGCTTGCCATAATTTTGCAGCATACACAATATTGCTTTTGCCAGCAACTTAATTCTACCTTCTTGCGTATCTATATTACGCAAGCGTTGCAAAGGTTGGCTAAAATAGCTAAATAAGCTACCACTTGCCAAGGCCAAAAGCAACAGTAACCAAAACAAAAATGGTAATAATCCGTTGGGATTTTTTTGTGGTGGTGGCTCTGGTGTATCAGGTGGCTGTGGGGTAGGTGTAGGGCTGGGTGTTGGTTCTGGTTCCTGCTCCGGTGGCGTGTCCTGTTCCTCAGGTGGTGGGGGTGTTGGGCTTTCTTGTGGTGGTGGGTCTTGTTCTGGCGGTGGGTTATTCTCGTTGTTTTCCGGAGGGTTTTCCCGTATGGGTGCGGTTGCATCAAAGGGCACCCAACCAAAGCCAGAGAAATAAATTTCGGCCCAAGCGTGGGCTTGTTTGGTGGTTACACGTGCAAGGCCATCTCTATCCGGCATAGCTAAAAAGCCTTCCACATAGCGTGCAGGCAGGCCGCTCATGCGTGCCAACACCGTCATGGCAGAGGCAAAGTAGGTGCAATAGCCTTCACGGCTACCAAACAAAAAGTAGGTTACAAAGTCTACATTTTGAGGGGGTTCTTTTACATCTAAGTTATAGCGATAGTTGGATTTTAAGAAGTTCATTATCGCAAGACCTTGCTCATAAGGTGTTTTTGCATCCTTGATGATTTTTTGCTGCAATTCAAACAGCGCTGGCTCTAAATGGTTGGGCAATTGCAAATGGCTTTGCGCTATTTGGCTATAATTGGGGTCGGCACTTGTGGCGCTGTGGGCAATCAATGCGGGCAAGCCAACATTGCCGGCTTCTATAATAGGGGCTTCAAATGTATAAATATCGTCTGGCTTTAGGTTGCGTGTAATAAACAATTCGCCGCTTTCATTAAAGTAGGGAATCATATCACTATTGGTGGTAAGCTTGCGCACATAGGCTGGTGCAAGCAAAGTGGTATGTATGTTGGTATACAGCTTTACTTCATGGCTGGTAGGCGTAAGAATTCCTTCGGTTTTTAAACCCAAAGGATAGTTTTCAAATAAGCTTTTACTTCGTAACCCATACCAACGGGGGTTAATGTATAAGTAACGCCCTGTTTTTTTGCTGTTTTGGAAGGACATACCGGTATAATAGTCCTTTGCAATACCACGCAACAAAACTTTTTTGTTGGTTTTTAAACTCAGCACGGGGTGTTCTTCCGTTGTAGGTTTGCCACCGAATCGGTCGAGACCAAAGGGGTAAAAACCATAATCCTCTAAAGAGAATATTTCTCGTTCTTCTGTAAAAAATAAATAGTCGCGTATGCGCTCTTGTATTTCTTTAGCCACAGGGTTTAAAGGGCTTACATTCTTTTTGCTTAAGGGCAACAGGGCAAAGGTGATGGCAAGTATGCTTACAATGGCTATGTATGCCTTATAATCCCTTGCTTTTTGTTTATGAAGTGCTTTTAGCAATAGGGCAAACCATGCAGGTAAAGTGTATAAGGCTTGCATGTGTGCCCCTAACAGCATAAGGCAATAGAGCAATACAATCAGCAACAATAACATGGGGATAAAACTCAATGCATCATCACTAAAAAGTTTACTTAATAAAAATAAAAGCAAGGCAAGCAAAATAGCAACGGTTTGCCCGTATGCTAAGAATAAATTGTTGCTGCCTTGTATAAACAAGGCCAAAGCTTTTGCCATTTGTATGCTTTGAAAAACAAAATCGCCAACGGCACCGCTTACCAACAATATAGCCACTACACCAAGTAGTACGGCAAAGCCTATCCATTTGCTTTTTTTGTTGCCACCAAACAGTGCAGAAAATATATGTAAGCCAAGCAAAAGCAATATAGCCAAGCCTATGCTGTTATACATACCAAAAACAGACAGTGCAGCAGCGGCAATGCCTGAGGCGTATAAAAAACTAATAGCGTCTGTTTTATATTGAATAATTTTCATTCTCTGTTTGTTCTGGTATACAGTAGCTTACTTTTACCTTACGGTTTTCTAATTTATGAATCATAGGTTCATAGGCGGGGTTTTGCGCATTGTAGCTTACTAAGTACACATGTACCATCGGCCCACGAGAAGCAATTTGTGTAAGCACTTCCACCAAGTTGGAAGAAAGGCGCGAGGTAATTACAAGCACAGCACCCGCTTGTTTAATGTTGCCCATTTCATAAAATAAAAAACGTTCAAAAATTTCGGTTTCATCAAAGGCAACATGACTCAGTTGCTCAAGCAAAATATCCGGTTCCATTGCAGAGGTATATATAAAGGGATGGCTGCCCATAATGGGCAACTTTACTTTATTTTTAAGCCTGCATTGGTGCACAGCAATAGAGGCGGCTGTTTCTAAAATACAGTCCTTTAAATTGGCAAGCGTTTCATTGCTGGCTTGCTGGCTCACATGGGGTGGCGCAACGTCCATTAAAATAAGGGAACTGGGTAGAGTGGGTTCTTCATATTGGCGCACCATCAATTCTTGTTTGCGCAAGGATAGTTTCCAGTGCATTTTTTTTAGAGGGTCGCCCATTTGGTACTTGCGTACACCATCCGGGGAGCTTAAATCTTCTTGGGCACGGCGTATGGTTAATGCACCCATATCGCCTACACCAAACGCTATATCATCGCTGTGTAAAACGCGTGGTAATACATTCACACCACCCAACTGCATGGGCATGTGTACCGTGTATTCAAACAAACCAAAAATATCGCTTACAATGCAATACTCTACACCGGGGCTATAATGGCCAACGTGCTTTGCTTCAAAAGGGTAGACAGCATAGTCGGTTTTGCTTTTTACTTCTACCATTTGTTCGTTGCCGTTTAAATCTTTAATACAAACTTGTATGGGTGCAATGGGCAATATACTTTTGGCACTAATGCCTATTTGTATATCAATTATATCTCCCTTGGATACATTGAGCACATTTATACTTTGGTCTGCCATTAAGGTGTTTTTTGCAAGGTAAGCACTTAAAAAGGAAAAACTAAGCAAAAAAGTTAAAAACAGCACCGGTAACCAATACGCAATACTGGGGAAGGAAAGTGCCATCAACAGCAAAAACAAATAAACTACAAATAGTTTGCGTGTTGCCGCTTTCATATTACATTCTCATAGGCACTTGTACATGCGCCATAATTTCATCCATAATATGCTCGGTGGTATAGCCTTTGAGCTTAGCATCCGGTGTGGCTTGCATTCTGTGGCAAAGTACAGGGAACACCATGCCGTCTATATCATCTGGCAAAACATAATCTCTGCCATCTAATATGGCACAAGCTTGGCCTGCTTTGAGCAGGGCAATGATAGCACGGGTAGAACAGCCCAGTTGTAGTAGTGGGTGTTCGCGGGTGGCTTTTGCAATGCGTGCCACATATTCTTTAATTTCCGGTGAGCAATATACATTGCCAATAAGGTTTTGCATTTGCAGAATATCGCTTTCATTACACACGGCTTGTAAAGTAGCAAGCGGGTTGCTTACACCGGTATAACGGTTTAGTACATCAATTTCTTCTTCAACGGTAGGGTAGCCTAAATTGATGCGCATAAAGAAACGGTCCAATTGCGCTTCTGGCAGCGGGTAAGTACCCATAAATTCATTTGGGTTTTGTGTGGCAAGTACCATAAAAGGCTTGGGTAGGGGGTGGGTAACGCCATCTACCGTTACTTGGTATTCTTCCATGGCTTCCAGTAAACTGGCTTGTGTTTTGGGGGACGTTCTGTTAATTTCGTCTGCCAAAACAATTTGGCTCATAATAGAGCCTTCGTGGAAGTCCAATTCACCACTACGCATGTTTACAGAGGTAAAGCCGGTAATATCACTGGGCACTACGTCCGGGGTAAACTGTATACGTTTAAAGCTACAGCTTAAACTTTTTGCCAATGCACTGGCCATGGTGGTTTTACCGGTGCCGGGTACGTCTTCTATTAAAATATGGCCTTTGCAAATAAGGGCAATCAAGGCCAATTCAATCGCCTCGTCCTTACCTACAATTACGGTGGCAATATTTTGTTTTAATACAGAAATTAGTGCACGTGTATCTATCATAAAAAACCTCTTGTTTGTAATAGTATTCAACTTATATTATCAAAAAAACGCAATTATTACAAGCTTGTAAAATAATTTGTAATATTATTTTAATTTATATAGGAACAATCATTGTATACTTCGGTAAAGCCGTTGCCAAAAAAGCCAATATATATTGAAAAAAATTGTAAACTGTGTAAAATAAATAGTATATAATCTGTAAGGGGAAGCCGTATGACAGGGGGATACTACTGCATTAGCAAAGTACATAGCCCAGCGCACAACCAAGCCATTGTAGAGTATATGTATAACCATACACCTGCCGGCTTTGTTTGCATGCTCATTCATGCAGATCATTTTGCGCTTTCTTACGGCAGAAACCAAAGCATAGCGAGGGGTCAAAGCAATGTAGTGCGAAGGCTAACCGGTGGCGGTACACTCAGTTATCGCAGTGGTTTGCTGCAAGTGAGTTTTATTTCTGCAAGGGATGATGCCAGCATACGCAGGCAAAGCGCTGTGGTGTCTATTGCGTTAAAATTGCTTGGCATAGATGCAGGCCGTAGCCCGGAAAACGAAATTACCTGCCCCCAAGGTAAGCTTGCACTCAACTTGTGGGATAAAAGTGGCGCCATTGCCAGGCAAATGCTTCTGTTAAACTTGAGTGTGCAGCCTACAGCGCAAAATGGTTTGCCTATTGCACTTAGCACTTTTGGAGTGGAGCAGGCACAGGTAATGGATGCCTTGCTTAAAGCGTTTACTTCGCTTTACCATGTGCAGGAAGAAATGCCCTTATATGCAGCCGATGAAGATATTGCTGAAATTGCAAGCTTTTTACAAAGTGAAGAATGGTTATATCGCGAACCTTTGCAGAATGCTGTAAACGAGCAGTTTGCGTGGGGAAATTTAGAACTTTTTTTACAAGCGAAGGACGGCGTTTTGCAAACTTGCCTTTTGCGCAGCGATGGCCCGTATGCGGAATTTTTGCAAGAAATACCAAAAGTTTTACAAAACAGCCCCTACTTGCTTTCGGCTATGAAAAACAGAATTTTGGCTATGCCTTATGCAAATAAAAATATGCAGGTGGTGCGTGATATATTGCGCCTATTGGAAAACTATATGCAAAATAGCTAAAAATAGTAAATTATGTTATACTGTAGATAATATGGAGGGGATATTATGAATTTAGAAGTAATTCAAAACAGACATTCTGTAAGAACGTATTTAGAAACACCCATTGCTAAAGAGATTTTAACTGCTTTGCAAGAAAAAATTGATGAATGCAATAAAGAAAGTGGCTTGCATATTCAATTGGTTTGCAATGAACCTAAGGCCTTTGATGGTTTTATGGCGCATTATGGCAACTTTAAAGGGGTACACAATTACATCGCCCTCATTGGCCCGCGTGGTAAAGACTTAGAAGAGCTCTGTGGCTATTATGGCGAAAAACTGGTTTTAGAAGCACAAAATATGGGTCTGAACAGTTGCTGGGTATATATGACCTATCGCAAAATCAAAGATGCCTTTGTAGTAGAAGAAAATGAAAAATTGGTTTGTGTAATAGCCATCGGCTATGGCGCAGAGCAAGGTAAACCCCATACTTCCAAATCTATAGAAGATGTTGTACTGTCTAGTGAAAATTTACCGGAATGGTTTGTTGCTGGTGTAGAAATGGCTTTGCTTGCCCCTACCGCTATGAACCAACAAAAGTTTGAATTCATTTTGGCTGGTAACCAAGTGCATGTGAATGCCGGCTTTGGTGTTTGTACCAAAATAGATCTTGGCATCGTAAAATATCACTTTGAACTTGGTGCTGGCAAAGAAAATTTTACTTGGTTATAATGAAAATTTATAAAGCAATGTGTAATGCATTGCTTTTTTTGTATCATTTTTCATGCATTGCAAGTTTGTACTTGCTTGCAGGTATTATAAAAAATATTCACAATGCCAAAATATAAACAAAATATGGAAATAATATGGAACAGAAATGGATTGACATTCTTGTTCCATACATTTATGATAAGTTTATACAAAACATTATAAATAAGTACATTTTGTACATTTTTCGGCGGAGATTTATGAGAAAACATACAATGAAAGAAGTGGCAAAAGAAGCCTCGGTGGCTTGTAGTACAGTATCTCGTTATATCAATCGCTCAGGTTATGTAGATATGGAAACGGGGGAACGCATAGCACAAGCCATTGCTAAACTAAACTATGCTGTTCCCATGAAGGAGAAACCTGCATTTGTAAAGAAGAAAGTAATAGTGCTTTCTGTTACCGATATTGGGAATCCTTTCTATTCGGTATTGGCAAGGCATATACAAACCATGCTTTATGAAAAAGGCTATACCATGGTGCTCTTTGATTCCAAAGACGGTAAATTGGAGCTGGATGCCATTAAGTTGGCCCAGGATTTTAGCGCACAGGGCTTAATTGTGGGCACAATTCATTATTCAGAAGATATCAAAGAAGCTGTAGAAAAAGCGTCTATTCCAACGGTGATATTGAATGCCTGTGCAGATGGCAATATAGATTGTGTGCATGTTGATGGCGATATGGCGACCTATATTGCCACAAAGCATTTGCTAAGCCTTGGGCATAAACATATTGTGTATGCCGGTGGTATGGCAAAAACAATGATAGGTATGTCAAGGCGGCAAGGTTACCTTAGAGCCATGGAGGAATATGGGTTAACCCCGGGGCCGCAGGACGTATTGGAACAGGGGCTTTCCCAAGAAGCAGGCTATGAAATGGGCAGGGTGATTGCAAGTTTTAAAAAAAGCCCTACCGCCATCTGCTGTGCCAACGATATCACAGCCCTGGGTGTACTCTCTGCCTTGCAAGAACGGGGCATTAAAATTCCGGATGATATTTCTGTAACCGGTGTGGATGATATTGTGTTTGCGCAAAAGTTCACACCAAGTTTAACCACAGTAAGCAATAAACCAAGGCAGTTTGCAGAAAAAGCCATGGCACTTTTGTTTCATCGTTTGGAACATAATACCAATGAAGAACCGCAAGATTTGGCGGTAAGCCACCATTTAATTATGCGTGCTTCTACCGCACCGCCTAAAGAATCCAAGAGCATACGCTCTTAATATAAAGGAGGAAGTTTTTATGAAAAAACTCGTTGCATTAGTACTGGTACTCGTAATGTTGCTTTCTATGTCTGTATTTGCAGGCGCAGAAGCTGCAAACCCTGTAGCAGGTAAAAAAGTTGCTTACGTTATGTTGTTGCCATCTGCCACCATTTTCCAAATGTGGAAAGATTCTTGTGCAGATTTGTGCAAAGCGTTGGATGTACAGTTTGATTTTTTCTTCTGCGAAGGCGACTTTAACAAATGGCAAGATACCATTCGTACCTGTGCCACCGCTGGCTATGACGGACTATTGCTTAGCCATGGTAACCAAGACGGTTCCTATACTTTCTTAAAAGAAATTAAGGAACAATACCCGGCATTAGAATTGGTTTGCTTTGATACCCAATTCTATACAGACGGCGAATTCAAAAAATTAGAAGGCGTTACACAATTGTTCCAACAAGACAAGAGCTTGGTAACCGTTCTGTTAGATCAATTCGTAAAAGAATTTGGCGAAGGTGTTCGCTTAATTAAAGTATGGCGTGGCCCTAACTTCAACAGCCCATTTGACCGCCGTGAAGTTGGTTGGAAAGAATATGAAGATGCCGGCAAAATTGTAACCGTTGGTGAAATTCAACCTTTACAAGACAGTATCGATTCTGCAAACTCTGTTGCCGCTGCTTTCTTACAAGGCAAAAATAGAGATGAAGTAGACGGCATCATCGCTTACTATGACTTATACGGCCAAGGCTTATTTAATGCTATTTTTGAAAACGATAACTTTAATGGCAAAAACGGCAAAGCCCTACCTATGAGTTCTGTAGATATTGATTCTGTTGATATTACCCGTATGCAAACCAACCCGGAAATCTGGACAGCAGCCGGCACAACAGACTGGACACTCAACGGTGAAATCGCAATGCGCTTATTGTTGCTACAATTGGCAGGCGAAAGAGATAAAATCTTTGACCCAGCCAGTGGCCAATATGGTGTAGATGTAGTAGAAGTTCCCGGTACAGCTATCTTAGCAAGCTCCTTAAAGCCGGAATCAAACATTGAAAACCTGGGCGAAATCGCTCCGGATACATATGGCAACCTTTCTTACTTATCTGTAGCAGATTGGATGCCTGCTGACTTATTACACAAATAATATCCTTGGGGCTGGGTTCGCCCAGCCCCTTTTATCAAAAGAATGGGATGGAAAGCCATGCAAACAATTCGTTTAACTGCAAAACAAATCACCATGGAATTCCCCGGCGTACGCGCGTTGGATAATGTGGATTTTTCTGTATGCACCGGCGAAATTCGTGCCGTGGTTGGCGCCAACGGTGCAGGAAAGTCTACACTTATGAAGGTGCTTTCAGGTGCAAATCCGGAATACCGGGGTGAAGTATATTTAAATCAGGAACGCATAGAGCTGCGTAACCCTTTGGCTGCCAAAAAACATGGCATACAAATTGTATACCAAGAAGTAGATACAGCCCTTGTACCTACACTTTCTGTTGCAGAAAATGTTATGCTGAACGATATGATTA
Organism: Bacillota bacterium; assembly: GCA_023396045.1. Classification (GTDB taxonomy): domain Bacteria; phylum Bacillota; class Clostridia; order Christensenellales; family Aristaeellaceae; genus JAAZPT01. Next base: position 40,542 of record JAEWXD010000052.1, read on the forward strand.
TGCAAAAAGCCAAAAACCCATTTATTCAGTGGAAAAATGTGCATGCAGAAGCAGAAAAAGCATTGTCTAGGTTAAACATTCATATCAATACAAAGCTATTGGTGCAGGATTTAAGTTTGGCACAAAAACAAATGGTGTTGATTGCAAGGGCTTTACAGTCTGCGTGTAATTTTTTAATTTTAGATGAACCTACTGCACCTTTGAGCGATACAGAAACCCAAGAATTATTTAAAGTAGTGCAGTATTTACGGCAAAACGAAAACATTGCCATATTGTTTATATCCCATCGCATTAACGAAATTATTCAAATTTGTGATAATTATACCGTGATGCGTAACGGTCAAATTGTAGATACCACACCCATTACAGAGCAAACCACATCCAAAGAAATTGTAGACAAAATGCTCGGCAGATCTTTTGAAGTGTTGCAATTAAATGAAAACAGTAACATAGGTGAAACCATGTTTACAGTAGAAAATTTATGCAGTGCAGACGGAAAAGTGAACAATGTAAGCATGCATGTGCGCAAAGGTGAAATTGTAGGTATAGCCGGTTTGGTTGGTGCAGGGAAATCAGAGTTGTGTAAAACCATTTTTGGCGCCAATAAACAAAAAAGTGGTAAATTATTCCTCTTTGGTAAAGAGATAAAAATAGATAACCCAAGCCAAGCCTTGAAAAACGGAATTGCCTTGGTACCGGAAGAACGGCGTAAGGAAGGCGTTTTGGTAAATGAAGACGTATCCTTTAACCTATCTGCTGCCTGTTTGGGTAAATTCTGCACCGCAGGTTTTATGAATAAAAATAAAATTGCAAAAAACGCAGAACATTTTATTCGCAATTTACATGTGGTTACCCCAAGTGCCAAACAATATGTAAAAAATTTGTCCGGTGGGAATCAGCAGAAAGTAGCCGTTGGCAAATGGCTTGCAGCAGATTGTAAAATATATATTTTTGATGAGCCAACCAAGGGCGTAGATGTAGGCGCCAAGCAAGAAATATTTAAGCTCATTAAAAATATTACACAGCAAGGCAATGGCGTTATTTATGCCACATGCGAAAACAGTGAAATTCTATCTATTACAGACCGTGTATATGTACTATATGATGGGCAAGTGATGGCAGAATTTAATACAAAAGATGCAAATAATGAATTGATTATGACTCACGCTGTGGGTAACAAAGCTCAATAATGGAGGAAAATATGGCTGAATTAACTAACAAAAATAAAAGTGTAAAAAGCTTCCTGTTAGACTGGGCGGCAGTGATTGCACTCATATTTTGCTTTATTATTTTTACGCTGGTAACCGGCAATAAATTTATGTCGCAAGCAAATATGATCAATATTCTGCGCGCTATGTCTATCACAACCGTATTTGGCATAGGCTTAACCGTAACCATGTCTACCGATGGTTTTGATATGTCTGCCTGCACCTTGGCAAGTGTGTCTGCCTATGTATTTGTTAGTATGTACTTGTGGTATGGTATGTCTTTGGTAATGTCTATTATCATTGCCATACTTGTAACCTTTGTACTGTATCAAATTACGATGTTTCTTATATTGGTAACCAAAATTCCGGATATGCTGGCAACTGCAGCACTTATGTTTGTGCATCAAGGCCTTGGGCAATGGTATATTGGCGGTGGTGCTGTTTCTACAGGTGTGCGCTTACCAAACGGTGCAAAACCGGCAAGAATATTGCTTTCAGATGCATTTTTGGCAATTGGTAGATCCCCTTGGATTATTATCATTATGGTAGTGTGCGTGATTGCTGCTTATGTATTCTTAGAGTATACCAAATATGGTAGATTCATGTATGCCATGGGCGGCAATAAACAGGCTGCAAGGCTTTCCGGTATTAACGTAAAACGCATACGTTATATGGCAGGTATGATCACCGCTGTGTTTATTGCTATTGGCGGCATATTGGTTGCTTCTCGTGGCAGTTCTGCACAAGTAGGTGCTGCAGATGGTTACTTTATGCAGGCTTTGGCAGCTGTGTTTGTTGGTCGCTCTGTGGGCGGCTTTAATAAACCAAATGCCCTTGGCACTTTGGTAGGCGCTATGCTTGTATCTACCTTAGAGAATGGCTTAACCATTATGGCGGTTTCTTATTATATACTTCCCGCTGTAAAAGGCGCAGTATTGGCATTGGCTTTGATTGCAGCTTATGCAGGCAAAAAAGAAGAGTAGGAGCTGAAGTATGAAATTTAACGAATATTTTTTAATGAAATCACAAGACGCAGCAGAATATGCACAAGAAAAACTGCCACAAATTCCATGGGATAAAGCTACCATACAAGCCAAAGAAATTGGTGATGGCAACTTAAATTATGTGTTTCGTGTGTTTGATGCAAAAGGCAATTCCGTTATTGTAAAACATGCAGGGGAGGCACTTCGTATTTCTGCCGACATGAAAGTTTCTACCGATAGAAACCGTATAGAATCCGAAATTTTAATGTTGCAGGATAAATTTGCAAAAGGTTTGGTTCCTAAAATTTATATGTACGATACCGTGATGTGCGCTTGCATTATGGAGGATTTATCTGAATACCAACTTATGCGCTATGCTTTGATGGAACATAAAACCTTCCCCCGTTTTGCAGAAGATATTACTACATATATGGTAAATACCTTACTTCGTACCAGTGATGTGGTTATGGAGCACAAAGCCAAAAAAGAATTGGTAAAGAGTTTTATTAACCCTGAGCTATGTGAAATTACAGAAGACTTGGTGCTTACCGAACCGTTTAATGATATCAATGGCCGCAACAAAGTATTTGCACCCAATGCCGCTTTTGTAAAAAAAGAATTATATGAAGATACTGCTTTACACTTAGAGGTAGCCAAAATCAAGTTTGATTTTATGAACAATGCACAGGCACTATTGCATGGTGATTTACACTCCGGCTCCATATTTGTAACCCAAGAAAAAACAAAAGTGTTTGACCCTGAATTTGCATTTTATGGCCCTATGGGCTATGATATTGGTAACTTGGTAGCCAATTTGATTTTTGCTTGGAACAATGGCCATGCCTATGGTAAAACAGAGTTCTGTGCTTGGATTGTAGAAACCATAGAAAAAGTAATGGATTTGTTTATTCAAAAATTCAAAGCAAGCTACCGGGAATATGTTAGCGACGCAATGGCAAAAACCAAAGGCTTTATGGAGCATTACTTAGGCACTGTTTTGGCAGATACTGCTGCTTTTGCCGGCACAGAGCTTATTCGCAGAACCGTTGGTATGGCACAAGTAAAAGATATTACCACTATTGCAGATGAGCAAAAACGTGCTTATGCAGAACGCGTAAACATTATTACAGCAAAAAAATATATTATGAACAGGCAAAGCTATGATAGTGGTGCAGACTTTGTAAAAACCCTGCACCAAGCCATAGAAGAAGCCAAATAAGGAGTAACCATGCAAAACGAAAATATTATGAATGTGGATACCGTGTCCTTAGACGAAGTAAACCAAAGGCTACTCATTATAGACCAAACCAAACTTCCCAACGAAGTAGAAATTCTTTCTTTAAGGGAGCAAAAAGATATTTGGAACGCCATCTATCTTTTGCAAGTGCGTGGTGCCCCTGCCATTGGCGTGGCTGCTGCCATTGGTGTATATCTTGCCGCCTTGGATATTGACACACAAGACTATGCAAGCTTTGTAATCGAATTTACAAAAGCCAAAGAATATTTAGCCTCTTCCAGACCAACGGCTGTAAATCTTTTCTGGGCACTTAACCGTATGGAAAAAGTAGTGCAAGACAATGCCCACCGCAGTGTAGCAGAAATCAAACAACTTTTGCATGATGAAGCCATTGCCATTCGTGAAGAAGATATTTGGGTTTGCAGAATGCTGGGCGAATACGGTTTAAGCCTTATTAAAGATGGTGATGGTATTTTAACCCACTGCAATGCAGGGCAACTTGCAACCGTAAAATATGGTACAGCCTTGGCACCCATTCACGTTGGTGTAGAAAAAGGTATGCGATTTAAAGTCTTTACAGACGAAACGCGTCCACTTTTGCAAGGCGCAAGGCTTTCTGCCTTTGAGCTAAGCTCTCATGGTGTAGACACCACTGTGATTTGCGACAATATGGCATCCATCGTTATGAAAAACGGCTGGGTACAAGCTATTTTTGTAGGTTGTGATAGGGTAGCTGCCAATGGTGATGCTGCCAACAAAATCGGAACCTCCGGTGTAGCCATTTTGGCAAAACACTATGGCATACCGTTCTATGTTTGCGCACCAACCAGCACCATAGATATGAATATTGCCCACGGCAATGATATCCCTATAGAAGAACGCCCTGCCCATGAAGTAACAGAAATGTGGTATGCAAAACGCATGGCTCCCGCCAATGTAAAAGTGTATAACCCGGCTTTTGACGTAACAGACAATGATCTCATCACCGCCATTATTACCGAGTATGGTATTGCAAGGGCACCGTATAGCCAAAGCTTGCAAGAGATATTTGCTAAAAAGGCAAATCATAAGAAATAAGTAATATAATCATCAAATGTTCGTGTTTTTGTATAAAAAAACAAAGCGTTTGGTGATTTTTATATAGCCTTTTTTACTTTTTATGCTATAATGAACGTAGATATAAAATATCAAGGAGGAAGTTATGAAAAAATTACTCTCTATTGTACTCGCTTTGGCACTTTGCCTTTCTTTGGCAAGCGGCTTAGCAGAAGGCTTGAAATTAGATCGCGTATTGGAACTACAATTTGTTCCCAGCAAAGATGCAGACGTTATTATTCAAGGTACAAAGAACTTACCAGAACTTTTAAAAAAAGCCCTTTTAGAAGAAGGTGTTGAAGTAAAAGGCGTTAATATCACCGTTGGTGTAGATTACAGTGCTGTTGGCGAAGCCATGGGCGCAGGCAGTATTGACCTTGGTTGGTTGCCGGGTGGTACCTATGCTATTTACTCCCAAAGCAAAGAAGTAGACGTTGTTTTAACCGCTACTCGTAATGGTCTTAGCAACGATAGCACAGACCCTAAAACATGGAACGGTGAAGCAAACAAAACTTTAAAAGACGGCCCACAAGTTACATACTACCGTTCTTTAATTTATGCTACACCTTCTAAATATGGTAAAGAATTGGCAGCCAAAGTAAACGCTGGCGAAAAATTAACATGGGAAGACCTTAACAAAGCCAATTGGGCAGTTATGAAAAACAGCTCTTCTGCTGGTTACATTTACCCAACACTCTGGCTCATGGAAAACTATGGCAAAAAAATTACAGACTTAGAACATGCTGCAACCATGGGTGGCGGCTATGGTGAAGCTTTTGCACAAGCAGCTGCAGAATCTGTAGACATCATTGTTTGCTATGCAGATGGCCGTAACGACTATGAAGAAGCTTGGAATATCAAAGCTGGTGAAAGCGATTCTACCGGTAAAGGCGGTATGGGTAGAGAAGAATCCATTTGGAACGAAATGGCAGTTATCGGTGTAACCGAAGGTATTTATAACGATACCGTTGCTATTAGCACAGCCAATGATGATATTTACAATCCCGTATTTGTAGAAGCTATTCAAAATGCTTTAATCAAAGTTATCGAAACTCCGGAAGGTCAAGAAATCTTTAGCGTATATAGCCACACAGGCTATGCCAAAGCTACAGATGCAGACTATGACGGCGCTCGTAAAGCTTTAGATGCAGCTAAATAATAAGCAAAATTTAAACAGCCTTGTAAAAGGCTGTTTTTGTATGCAGAAAACATTGTTGTTTTAGAAAGTGTAATGAATAAGCATAGAACATAGTAAATGTGCAGCAATGTGATATAATAGAAGATATATAAATGCAGAATTTGATTATCAGAACAATCACATAAGATGATACAGAAAGGTTTTGCCCAATTTAAAGAACAAAATATAGAGAGAAAAGAGTTCTTGTGCTCCTTGAAGCGCAAATATCCCTCTATCAGTTTTCGGATAAACTGTGAGGAAATATTTTTCTGTATTATGTTAATCTGGCAAAGCGTATAGAAGATAGGTGTTTAGCTTATTAAGATATGTATTGGAAGGTAAGGAGAAAGCGCATGGAAAAGTAGATTGCGGCATTGGCAACTGATGAACAGCCTGCAATAGATATATTTAAGACAATTGCATATGAAACTGGCGAAAACAGATTTATTATAAGTAAAGAGAACCTTATAAAAGATTTTTTTCATCTTAGCAATAAAATTGCAGGAAGCATTTTGCAAAAGGTAATAAATTATAGAATAAAATTGGCGATAATAGGCGATTTTTCTAATTACAACGCACATATATGAATGCAATAGTAGAAACAATATATATCTGTTGAAAATGAAGCGAAAGCTTTGGCTTTGTTAGGCAAAAGATAGATTGTTGCAAATTATACATATGCCCTAAACAGCAAAGCGATTTGCTGTTTTTAATTTGCTAAAAAGTAATACATTAACTAACCACAGAATTATTTTAAAAATGCGCAATCTATTCTACCAAATGAATGCACTGTGTATAGAGGTATTTTGACAAAAAATATACTGTGTGTTACAATTTTGTAGATTAAGCTTTGGAGGAAACTGCATGACATATTTTTTTAGGGGTATAGAAGATGGTATGCCCATGACTTGGTATGGCACAGTGCATATTGCATTGCTTTTGTTCTGGCTTTTGGGTATGGCTTCTATTGTAGCTTATAAAAAGCATATTCCCAAATATTTTAAAAATGATTTGTTGCTTAAAATATTTGCGAGTATACTCTTGGCAGACCAAATTATACTCTACTCCTGGCAATTTGGGTCGGGCTATTTTAATTGGCATATGTCTTTGCCTTTATACCATTGCAGGGTAGGCACCGTTTTGATAATCATTGCTACCTTTAGCAACAATACATGGGCAAAAGCCGTAGGTATCTATTGGGCTATTTTGGGCAGTTTAATGGCAATGCTGCTTCCGGATATGTATTTATTTAAGTTCCCGCATTATACCAATTTTCAATTTTTTGTTGTTCATATACTGTTAGGCTTTATGGTAATGTATACCATTGCCGTGCAAAATTATTGTTTCCCTAAAAAAGATTTAAAACGCGTGTTTATTTTTTCTAATATATTTAACATTTGTGTGGCTGCTTTTAATATTTGCATGCGCCCATATTTCCCGTCAATCAACTATGCCTTTATGTATGAAGTACCACCCATGTTAAAAAGTTCTTTAAACTTTCCTTTATATATATATTTGCCGGTTATACTCTTGCTGTATAATGTAATTACTTTTGTAATATGGTGCGTAGGTAAGCGAATCTATGCCCTGCAAAAGAAAATTTGTAAATAATAATTAAAATGCACTTCACATATTTTGTGAAGTGCATTTTTTAATACCATATACGCGGGAACCATTTCATAAAGTCTAACCACTTGGTACTGGTAAGTATACCCGTAGCATAGGGGTAAAAACCGATAAACATACCAAACGCAACAAGTATAATCAGCACAATAAAGAAATTGATTGCTTTTTTTGCTTTGGGGAACTTGCTTTCTAAACCGTCTAATATGTAACAAGTAGCCAGTATAATAAAGGGTACACTTGCAAAATAGTGGTAAATAAAGGTGCCTCTAGGCACAATGACCCATGGCAAGTATTGGCTTAAAAAGCCTATACCAATCAGATAACTTGGGCTAATGATGTTCACTTTGCCTTGTGCGCTTGGCAGTATGCGCCATAGCAGTGCAAGCAGGCAGAGGATGATGGCTACAAAACCAAGATAGAAAACGGTTGGGTTACCAAAGGCAAATATGGTTTGTGCAAAGCCTTGTGGCTCTAATTGACCTGCAAAATACCACATGGGTTTTAATATCAATGGCCATTGCCACCAAGAGGAGTGGTAGGGGTGGTCTGCACCAAGACCTGGGGTTGAGTGGTAGTCATACATATGCTTTTGTGTGTCTATTAAACGGTTTAATGTAATACCACCACTGGGTGCAAAGTAAGGTATGTAGCTAATATAGTATATTGCAAAAGGAATCAGTATAAAGAAGAACACACAGTAGGCACAGGTGAGTATGGCTTTGTCCCATGCTTGTTTTCTATTTTCTGTTTCATTTGCAATTTGTGTAGCAAGGCTTGTAAAGAATAATATGGCAAGCCCTACACCGGCATACAGGCCAATCCATTTGCTGGCAACAGATAGCCCAAAGGCAATGCCGCACCAAAAGAGCGCCCAAAGGCCTTGGTTCATAGGTGCTTTCTTGTTTGCAAGCAACATGTATTTATACATAAACAGGTAGCTTAGCAGTATAAAGAATACCGGATAGCTATCTATGGTGGCAATACGGGTTTGTGTTAAGTGTAAACAATCTAGGGCCAAAAGCAAGGTGGCAAGTATAGCAAACTTCCGTTTTTCAAATACATATTTTGCGCTGATATATAGCGCCGGCAACATGGCAACACCTACTACAACACCAAAGAAACGGTAAGCAAAGGGCACCATACCAAATAGCCAAATACCAAGGCTCATAAACAATTTACCAAGAGGTGGGTGGCTGGTTTCATAAGGCCGTATGCCGTGTAAATGCTCGTATCCTGTACGTGCATGGTAAATTTCATCAAAATAACTGCCGTTGTAATAGCTGGGTATGCCTTCTAAAGTATCTTGCTCATCTATTAAGTTTGTTACAGTGTCTAATTGTGCAAGCTCTGTGTCATAATTTTCATGGGCAAGAATATGAAGTATTTTTGTTTGCTGTGCATTCGCAAAATGTGTATCGGCTTTGCGTACAATAATTTCACTTAGAGAAGTACCTGCTTCTTCACTGCGTATTTTCAGGTACTTGCCATGCAAAGTAAGCGGTGTGTTGCTAAAATTATATTCTCCATCGTCGCTTATTGTATATTGTGTTACATATTTCCAACGGAATATTTGTTGTTGGTCCATTTGTGCAGGCACTTCCGGGCTCCAGTTTTGCATATCTTCACTTGTAGAAAAATATACACGATTGTAGTTGATAGGCCCGTAGAATAAAACATTAAAATCTTCATTTTCTTCCAGCTCTAACACAAGGCTTTCATTTGCATTGCTGAAACTATAATAGCTCTGTGGTGCGTTAAAAGAACCCAATTGATAAAATGCAAATACAGAGTACACAAGGCAAATGGCTAGCATGGTTAGCCAGTCCTTTTTATCTAATGTTAAACTGCGTTGCATAGTGTTTAATTTGCCTTCTGAAAGTGTTTCTTTGCGTTTTGGTAAAAAGGGTTTAACGGCCTTGTTGCTGGCACTCATATACAGGGCGAAAAAAGCAACAATGGTATTGTATAAGCTTATTAGAATATTGAGTGTAAGTGTGCTATCCAGCAAATGCCCTTGTGAAGCACCGTGTACCATTTCATTATCCAGCACAATGGCTGTGTTAATAAATATGGCGGGGGTGCATAAAAATCCAAGTATTAAGGATCTTCTATCCTTATGCAAAGCATAGTCAATAAAGAACAAAAGTATGGCAGGGAATAGGTAACGTTCGTGCATGCGCACAGTGCCAACATAAATCAGCAATAGAGAAAGCCCCATTACATAGGCAATGCGCTTTGGTTTCATAAAGTAAAGCAGTATGGCAGCCAAAGCAATAATAAAAATATGGTTTAGTATACTGAAATTCACATAGCTGTTCCACATGGTTTCTATCAGTATAAAGCCAATGGTATAGGCAAGCATAAGGTAGCTCAGCCAGGCTTTTTTACCCCATTTATTGATGGTTTTCAAGTTGGCAAATGCATTTTTGTGGTATAGCAATACAGCAACACCAAAGCCGGAAAGCAATACAATATAGCTTAAAGCAAAGGTAAGCGGTAGTGGGCTATCCTGCGGTTGCCAGTTGGCTGCCATTAAATAATACAAGTTGCCGGTGTTAATACTTGCAAAAGGATAAGATTGCAAAGTGTTACCATACAAATCAAACAACCATTGTAAATTCCCAACTTTTAATGTAAAAGGCAATACAATGGCCACAGCCAAACAGAGCGCAAGCAATGCGCCCAATGCCATTTTTATCCAAAAACGAGTATCTTTAAATTGATATATAGTATACAGCAATGCTACAGGGCCAAAAACGAGCGCTTGTGGTTTTACAAGCACCGCCAGTACATAAAGCGGCAAGGCAAACTGTTCTTTTTCGTGCAAGAGGCAGTATACGGCAAGTATGATGAGCAAGGTAAATACACTGTCTATTTGCCCCCATGCAGCACTAATCAAAATGCTTACCGGGTTAAAGGCATAGAGTATAGCAAGCAAGCTTGCTTTTTGTATGTTGATATATTTTTTTGTGAGAGCAAAGAGCATATATGCACTTGCCATATCGCAAAGTATGGGCAAAAATTTTGTAATGAGGCGCACGACTTCTATGCTCCGGTTGCCGGCAGCAAATATACTGCCATTTAGCCATAATACATAAAGATACGCCGGTGGGTAATCTACAAACATGCCACTGTTATAAAAATTAGTGCCATGTGTATGCATGCCGGCAGCCCAACCGGTAAAGCATCCCATATCCACTCCATAACCATGGATTTGCATTGCAATAATGATGCGCAATAAAAAGGCGATAATAAAGGCAATGATTAACAGTGCAGTGGGGATTTTTCCGCTTCTTGTCCAAAGAAGGTAGGCACAAATGGCGTATAATACCATTACAAAAACAATTAAAGTATAGTGGTTGCCTGTTTCTTTAGGTTCTTCCTGTTTTTGTGGGGCGCTTGCATACCAGTTGTCGTAAAGGCGAGGTTCTTCCACTTTTTCTAAAGCAATATCATCAAAATAGGCAAAGCCACGACTTTCACCACTATAGCCACCCAAGCGTGCAAAAACTTTGAGGGTGGTTTGGCTGGGGCCTGTTTTACCAAACAATTCTACATATTCCCATTTGTCTTGGGTGTCATATAAAGATTGTGAAAAGCTATATACTCCTTCAATAGAAAGGTTGGCACCTTTACCGTCTTGTATTTCACCTGCCAATATGTAACCGGAAAGCTTATAGTAACTATTTGGTTCTACAGTTACAGTCTGTACAAAGCGTGCATCGTTTTTCCCGCTGTTCTTAATGTAAATACTATGTGTGCCGCTGTGCGCTTTATCACTGCTTTTGAAAACACTTACATTTGCTTGGTGGTTATAAGCGTCTGTAATAAATCCTTGAGGCAGACCGTTTTCCACCAATTCAAAGTCGGCATTTTGTATTAAGTTTTCAGCTGCAAAGGCTTGCCCAAGGCAAAGCAAGAACAGTAGGCAAAAACAGAGTATTTTTTTCATGGTTTCACGTCCTTAGTTGGAAGGGTGTTGGTAAAGCAAGGCGCTCGTACATGTTGTAAAAGCAAGCAAGAGCATAATGCTTTGGTTTAAAAACAATATACATGTTACTATACAAGCCAAGCAAAAATATAAAGCTTTGGGTATGTAGAGCAATACTAAACAAATAAATATAAAAGCAACGCACAGCCAGTAGTAAAATAAAAGTGTAGCACTTATAAAATATAAAAGCATGCCAACGACACCAACTGTGCTTCCTAATAAGCTTGCCAAGTGTTGTAAGGCCACTTTGCGTTGTTTTGTATGTGGTGCAACGATGGATAGCAATGCTTCACTAAAACGCATGCGGTGCTTGTATTTCCAAAAACGATAGAAAGCAAATACGCACACTATGAGCGGAAAAGCAAGGCCAATCCATTTTGGGTACCAACTTGTGCAGGTGGGCGTTGCAAAAGTAATCGTATATTCTGCCATAAACCATAGGGGATTTTTGCTTTGTAAAGCCACAGGTAAAAAAGCAAATATAAGTAGTATCAAAGCAAAACTAAAAGTGTTTATCAAGGCCCAAAAACTCTGCTTTTTTTCTATTGTAATGGCAACGCTAAAAACAAAATAGAGGGGCAACAGGTATAATGCATATTCACATGTAAGCAATAAAGCAACCAGCCAAAGCATACTTAGAATTATGTTTTTATTATAAATGGCTCCCATAAACAGTAGTATTAGTATGCAAGGTATAAGGTAAGTAATACCATTCCAGGCAGCCAATAATAAAAAGGGTTGTAGTGCATAAACGAGGGCGGTTTGCAGTCGGCAGTAACGCACATATAAATATACAGAAAAGCATATATGCATTAAGCTTGCTACAATAGTATTTGCCAATGGGTGTAATGAGTACAAGGATTGTTTGGCCATTTGTAAACCATGTGCCAAGGGCAAACGGCTGTTAGGTAAATACAAAGATTGGGGCAACTTGAAACAGAGCAATAATGCCAAGCCGATATATACTATAAAAATGGCTAATATAAAAGCTCTGCTTTGTTTTTTTGCTTGTAGAAAAGCAATTGCTACAAGCAATAATAATGGAAGTATAAAAATCATGCCGTTTGGTCCTTAAAGTTCTTAATAAAGCTTTGGCGGTGAATGGGGCAAGGTCCATACTTCTTTAACGCTTCGATATGCGCTTTTGTTCCATATCCTTTATTTTGGGCAAATTGGTATGCAGGGTAAAGCTTATCCATTTCTATCATGGCAGTATCTCTATGTACTTTGGCAATCACGCTGGCACAGGCAATGGCATAGCTTTGTGCATCACCCTGTATAATGCTGTGTGTGGGGTAGGGCAAACCCAAGCCGGTTACAGCATCCACCAGCAAGCAATTTGGTTTAGCACCTTCTGCTGCACGGCGCATAGCAATTTTGGTGGCGTTGAGTATATTGAAGGCATCAATTTCTTCAGGTGTAGCCTTGCCTATGCCAATAAATAAAGCCAATTCTCGAATTTGTGCTGCAATTTCATTTCTTGCTTTTTCGCTTAGCTTTTTGCTGTCGTCTACACGGGGCAAAAGAGGGCTGTTTGGCATAATTACAAAGGCGCAAACAACATCGCCTGCCAAAGGGCCGCGACCAACTTCATCTGTTCCGGCTACATTCTCTGTGCCATAAGTTTCATCAAAGGCTTTGAGCGTAAGCACATGTTGTTTGTATTTTTCTTCTCTTACGCCCATGTGTCGCCTACTTTTTCTAAGCTAAGCCTTGCCACTTTACCGTTTCTGAATTCTTCTAATATCACAGCACAGGCGCGTTCATAGTCAAACACACCGCCACGCATTAAAAAGCCTCTGCCTTGGCACAAGGCTTCCAGCAAGGCAAGTTTGCTTTCATAGCTATCCTCTTTTAATTTAAAGCGCTCTTTGGTATCTTGAGGAATGGTATGAAACAGCTCCCACAATAATTCCATGGCAAGTTCTTCACTATTGTATACGGCGTCTTTTATAGTGCCAATATAGGCAAGGCGCTGGGCAGCCATCTCGTTATCCAGTCTTGGCCAAAGCATACCGGGGCTATCCATGAGCTCTAAGTAAGGGTTTACCTTTACCCAGCGGTTGCTCTTGGTATGACCGGGCTTATTGGCAACCGATGTAATGCTTGCGCCTACCATACGGTTAATAAAGGTGCTTTTGCCAACATTGGGCACCCCAATGACCATGGCGCGAATGGTTTTTTTTATACCACGATTCTCTGCCCGCTCTACAAATATTTGACTGGCCTCTTGTATAAACTGCATTAACTTATTTTTGCTTTTGGGGTTGGCATCAAAGTCAATTACTTGCTCACCCTCGTTGCGCAAGGCTTGCAGCCAACGCTGCGTTTCCTTTGGGTTGGCAAGGTCTGCCTTGGTG